>NZ_QQNA01000071.1:0-38402 GCF_003346515.1 Streptomyces corynorhini | reverse complement strand
CCCTCCCCGGGACCCCTCCCCGGGACCCCTCCCCGCGCCCCCTTCGCGAGGCCCTTCCCCGGAGTCCTTCGCCGGAGGCTCCTCTCCGGAGCGCTCCCGTCGCTCCACGCTTCCGTTCTTTCTCGCTCCCGCCGTTCGCCGCGGCCGGGAATCCTCATAGGGTGAGCAGTATTGAAGGTGTACGGATCCGTGAACGGCCGAGGAGGACCTGCGGTGAGCGAGACGAGCCCCAAGCTGCGCGCCGAGCTGGACGGCGTCCCCACGTACAAGCCGGGCAGGCCGGCCGCGTCCGGCGGGCCCCTCGCGTACAAGCTGTCCTCCAACGAGAACCCGTATCCGCCGCTGCCCGGGGTGATGGAGCGGGCCGTCTCGGCCGCGGGGGTCTTCAACCGCTATCCGGACATGGCGTGCACGGGGCTGGTCAACGAGCTGGCCGACCGCTTCGGCGTGCCCGTCTCGCACCTGGCGACCGGGACGGGCTCGGTGGGCGTCGCCCAGCAGCTGCTGCAGGCCACGGCGGGCCCCGGCGACGAGGTCGTCTACCCCTGGCGCTCCTTCGAGGCGTACCCGATCATCACCCAGATCTCGGGTGCCACCTCGGTCAAGGTGCCGCTGACGGCGGACGAGACGCACGACCTGGACGCCATGGCCGGGGCGATCACCGAGCGGACCAGGCTGATCTTCGTCTGCAACCCGAACAATCCGACCGGCACGGTGGTGCGCCGGGGTGAGCTGGAACGGTTCCTCGACCGGGTGCCGAGCGATGTGCTGGTGGTGCTGGACGAGGCGTACCGCGAGTTCATCCGGGACGCGGAGGTGCCGGACGGCATCGAGATCTACCGCGACCGTCCGAACGTGGCCGTGCTGCGCACGTTCTCCAAGGCGTACGGTCTCGCCGGGCTGCGGGTGGGCTTCGCGATCGCCCACGAGCCGGTCGCGGCGGCGCTGCGCAAGACGGCGGTTCCCTTCGGGGTGAGCCAGATCGCCCAGGAGGCGGCGATCGCCTCGCTGCGTGCCGAGGACGAGCTGCTGGGCCGGGTCGGTTCGCTGGTGGGCGAGCGGGCGAGGGTGTACGGGGCCCTGGTCGACCAGGGCTGGACCGTACCCGGGACGCAGGCCAATTTCGTGTGGCTGCGGCTGGGCGGGCGCACGCTCGACTTCGCCGCGGCCTGCGAGGCGGCGGGTGTGGTCGTACGGCCCTTCGCGGGCGAGGGGGTACGGGTGACGATCGGCGAGTGCGAGGCGAACGACCTCTTCCTCCGGGCGGCCGAGGCGTTCCGCAAGGAGCTGTAGCGGGCGCTGGTGCGCGGTGGCGCATGGTGTGGGTGGGCGGTCTCCTTCGAGGCCGCCCACTCATGTTTTCCGGTCGTACCCCTTGACGCGCGGCTGAGGGCCCCCCCCACGCGAAGATCCGGTAGCGGTGTGCGCCATAATGCTTGTGAATGTGAACGCGTTCACAAGCGTGTCCCGTTCCTGGCGTTACGTCCAGGGCGAAAGGGGCAAGCCGCCGCCGCTGTGACCATGGCGATGTGATGTAAGGAGAGAAGACGTGGACCTCGCTCTGGCGCCGGAGACCCTGGCGCGATGGCAGTTCGGCATCACCACCGTCTACCACTTCCTCTTCGTTCCCCTGACGATCTCGCTCGCCGCGCTCACCGCGGGTCTGCAGACCGCCTGGGTGCGCACGGAGAACCCCAAGTATCTGAAGGCCACCAAGTTCTGGGGCAAGCTCTTTCTGATCAATATCGCGATGGGTGTCGTCACCGGCATCGTCCAGGAGTTCCAGTTCGGGATGAACTGGTCCGACTACTCGCGATTCGTCGGCGACATCTTCGGCGCCCCGCTCGCCTTCGAGGCGCTGATCGCCTTCTTCTTCGAATCCACCTTCATCGGACTGTGGATCTTCGGCTGGGACAAGCTGCCGAAGAAGATCCATCTGGCCTGTATATGGATGGTGTCGATCGGCACCATTCTGTCGGCCTACTTCATTCTGGCGGCCAACTCCTGGATGCAGCATCCGGTCGGCTACCGGATCAACAAGGAGGCCGGCCGCGCCGAACTCACCGACTTCTGGAAAGTCCTCACCCAGGACACCGCGGTCACCCAGTTCTTCCACACCCTGACCGCGGCTTTTCTGGTCGGCGGCGCCTTCATGGTCGGTATCGCGGCCTTTCACCTGGCACGCAAGAAGCACATTCCGGTGATGCGCACCTCGCTGCGGCTCGGGTTGATCACCGTGGTGATCGCGGGCATGCTCACCGCGGTCAGCGGCGACACCCTCGGCAAGGTCATGTTCAAGCAGCAGCCGATGAAGATGGCCGCGGCCGAGGCGCTCTGGGACGGCGAGGGGCCGGCGCCGTTCTCCGTCTTCGCCTACGGCGACGTCGACAAGGGGCACAACTCCGTCGCCATCGAGATCCCCGGAGTGCTCTCGTTCCTCGCGAACAGCGACTTCACCTCGTACGTCCCCGGCATCAACGACGTCAACAAGGCGGAGCAGGAGAAGTTCGGGCCGGGCGACTACCGGCCCAACATCCCGGTCGCCTACTGGGGCTTCCGCTGGATGATCGGCTTCGGGATGGCGTCCTTCGCCCTCGGCCTGCTCGGGCTCTGGCTGACCCGCAAGAAGTTCCTGCTGCCACCCGCGCTGCGCACGGGCGAGGACGAGGTGCCCCGTCTGGTGCTCTTCAGGAACAAGGCGCTCAGCCCGAAGATCGCCAGGTGGTACTGGATCACCGCCCTGTGGACCCTGCTCTTCCCGCTGATCGCCAACTCCTGGGGCTGGATCTTCACCGAGACGGGCCGCCAGCCCTGGGTCGTGTACGGGGTGCTGCGCACCGCCGACGCGGTCTCTCCGGGGGTCTCACAGGCCGAGGTGCTGATCTCGATGATCGTCTTCACCCTGCTGTACGCGGTCCTCGCGGTGATCGAGGTCAGGCTGATGGTGAAGTACGTCAAGGCCGGGCCGCCCGAGCTGACGGACGACGACCTCAACCCGCCCACCAAGATCGGCGGCGACCACGCGGACGCCGACCGGCCGATGGCCTTCTCGTACTGAGGAGTCGATGAGCCATGGAACTCCACGACGTCTGGTTCGTGCTGATCGCCGTTCTCTGGACCGGCTACTTCTTCCTCGAAGGATTCGACTTCGGCATCGGGATCCTGACCAAACTGCTCGCCCGTGACCGCAAGGAGCGGCGCGTCCTCATCAACACCATCGGACCTGTCTGGGACGGCAACGAGGTCTGGCTGCTGAGCGCCGCCGGGGGCACCTTCGCGGCCTTCCCCGACTGGTACGCCACCCTCTTCTCCGGCTTCTACCTGCCGATGCTGGCCATCCTGATCTGTCTGATCCTGCGTGGTGTCGCCTTCGAGTACCGGGCCAAGCGGCCGGGCGAGAAGTGGCAGCGCAACTGGGAACACACGATCTTCTGGACGTCGCTGGTCCCCGCCCTGCTCTGGGGAATGGCCTTCGGCAACATCGTGCACGGCGTGAAGATCGACGCGCGGATGGAGTACGTCGGCGGTCTCGGGGACCTGCTCAACCCCTACGCGATCCTCGGCGGACTGGTCACCCTGGCGCTCTTCACCTTCCACGGCACGGTGTTCGCCGCGCTCAAGACGGTCGGGGAGATCCGGGCCAGGGCCCGCAGGCTGGCGCTCGCGCTGGGCGCGGTCACCGTCGTGCTCGCCCTGGGCTTCCTGATCTGGACCCAGGCGGACACCGGCAACGCCAGGACCCTGGTCACGGTGGTCCTCGCCGTGGTGGCGCTGGTCGCCGCGATCGGCGCCATCGCGGCCGGGCGTGAGGGATGGTCGTTCGCGCTCTCCGGCGTGACGATCGTGGCCGTGGTCGCCACGCTCTTCCTGGCGCTCTTCCCGAACGTCATGCCCTCCTCGCTGAACGCGGCGTGGAACCTGACGGTCACCAACGCCTCCTCCACCCCGTACACCCTGAAGATCATGACGTGGTGCGCGGGCATCGCCACCCCCGTCGTGCTGCTCTACCAGGGCTGGACGTACTGGGTGTTCCGCAAGCGGATCGGTACGCAGCACATCGCCGACGCCCAGCACTGAAGGCGGGTGTTTCACGTGAAACCAATCGATCCGCGGCTGCTCCGGTACGCCCGCGCCACCCGGTTCTTCCTCGCGGCCGTCGTGGTGCTCGGACTGGCCGGGGCGGGGCTGGTCATCGCCCAGGCGATGCTGATCGCCGACGTGGTGGTGGGCGCTTTCCAGCAGGGGCTGGACAGCTCCGGGCTGCGCACGCCGCTGCTCCTGCTGGTGGCCGTCGCCGTCGGCCGCGCCGCGGTCTCCTGGCTGACGGAGCTGGCCGCCCACCGGGCGAGCGCCGCCGTCAAGTCCGAGCTGCGCAGGCGGCTGCTGGAGCGGGCGACGGAGCTGGGGCCCGGATGGCTGGCCGGGCAGCGGACCGGCTCGCTGGTCGCGCTGGCCACGCGCGGGGTCGATGCGCTGGACGACTACTTCTCCCGCTATCTGCCGCAGCTGGGACTCGCGGTGGTGGTACCCGTGGCGGTCCTGGCCCGGATCGTCACCGAGGACTGGGTGTCGGCGGCGGTGATCGTGGTGACACTGCCGCTGATCCCGATGTTCATGGCACTGATCGGCTGGGCCACCCAGAGCCAGATGGACCGTCAGTGGCGGCTGCTGTCCCGGCTGTCGGGCCACTTCCTCGATGTGGTCGCCGGGCTGCCGACGCTCAAGGTCTTCGGCCGGGCCAAGGCGCAGGCCGAGTCGATCCGCTCGATCACCTCGCAGTACCGGCAGGCCACCGTGCGTACGCTGCGGATCGCCTTCCTGTCGTCCTTCGCGCTGGAGCTGCTCGCCACGCTCTCGGTGGCGCTGGTCGCGGTCGGTATCGGCATGCGGCTCGTCCACGGGGAACTCGACCTGTACACCGGCCTGGTGGTGCTGGTGCTCGCCCCCGAGGCGTATCTGCCGATCCGCCAGGTGGGAGCGCAGTACCACGCTGCGGCCGAGGGACTGTCCGCCGCCGAGGAGATCTTCACGGTCCTGGAGACCCGGCCGCCGACGGGCGGTACGGACCGGGTACCCGCCGCGCTGCGGCTGGAGCTGACCGGGGTGACGGTCCGCCACCCCGGACGTACGGAACCCTCGCTGGACTCGGCCACCCTGACGGTCGAGCCGGGGGAGACGGTCGCGCTGGTCGGCCCGAGCGGGGTGGGGAAGACCACGCTGCTCCAGGTGCTGCTCGGATTCGCCGTACCCGACGAGGGCCGGGTACGGGTGGACGGTCGCGATCTCGCCTCGCTGGACCTGGAGCGCTGGCGCGAGCGGATCGCCTGGGTGCCGCAGCACCCCCATCTCTTCGCCGGAACCATCGCGGAGAACGTACGTCTGGCCAGGCCGGACGCCGAAGCCGCGGCGCTGTGGGAGGCGCTGCGCGACGCGGGCGCGGCCGACTTCGTCGCCGGTCTCCCGCAGGGCCTGGACACCGTGCTCGGCGAGGACGGTACCGGGCTCTCGGCCGGTCAGCGCCAGCGGCTCGCGCTCGCCCGAGCCTTCCTCGCCGACCGCCCGCTGCTGCTGCTGGACGAGCCCACGGCCGCGCTCGACGGGGAGACGGAGGCGGGCATCGTCGACGCCGTACGCCGGCTGGCCGAGGGCCGTACGGTGCTGCTGGTCGTCCACCGCCCGGCGCTCCTGTCGGTGGCGGACCGTGTGGTCGGATTGCCGGCGCGGTCGGTACGCCTGCCCGGCCAGGCGCCTGCCGTGGTGCCGCCGTCCCACGCCGCCTTCACGGGGACGGAGGGGACGGCGGGAACGAAGCCCCCGGGAACGGACTTCGCGGGGACGGACGTCACGGGAACGGACGTCGCGGGGACCGGCACGCGGCCGGGCGAGTACTCGCCCCCGAGCCGCGGCAGCGGCGTCGCTGCGCCCAGCAGTCCGCTCGCCCGGGTACGGGCCGCCTCCCGGCCGCTGCGCGGCCGCTTCGCGCTGGCCCTGCTCCTCGGCAGCTGCGCCCTCGGCTCCGCCGTCGGACTGATGGCGGTGTCCGGCTGGCTCATCTCGCGCGCCTCCGAGCAGCCGCCCGTGCTCTACCTGATGATCGCGGTGACGGCGACCCGTGCCTTCGGTATCGGCCGCGCCGTCTTCCGCTATGCCGAGCGCCTCGTGTCGCACGACGCGGTGCTCAGGATGCTCGCCGACCTCCGGGTCTCCGTGTACCGGCGGCTGGAGCGCATCGCCCCCGCGGGGCTGCGCGGGGCCAGGCGCGGAGACCTGCTCTCCCGGCTCGTCGCGGACGTCGACGAACTCCAGGACTACTGGCTGCGCTGGCTGCTCCCCGTCGGCGGCGCCCTGCTCGTCGGCGTGGGCACCGTCGGCTTCACGACGTGGCTGCTGCCCGAGGCGGGCGCCGTACTGGCCGTCGGGCTGCTCGTCGCCGGGGTGGTCGTACCGCTGCTGAGCGGTGCGGTCGTCCGCCGTACCGAACACCAACTCGCCCCCGCACGCGGACTGCTCGCCACCCGCGTCACCGACCTCTTCGGCGGGCTGGCCGAACTGACGGTGGCGGGCGCGCTCACCCGGCGTACCCAGGAGGCCGTACGCGCCGACGGGACGCTGACCGCGGTCGCGGCACGCGGCGCGAGCGCCAACGGGCTCGGCGCCGGCCTGTCGGCGCTGATCTGCGGACTGACCGTCGCCGCAGCCGCGTTCGTCGGCGTCGGGGCCGTCGGGGACGGACGGCTGGCCGGTGTGGAACTCGCCGTGGTCGTCCTGACCCCCCTCGCCGCCTTCGAGGCCGTCAGCGGACTGCCGCTCGCGGTACGCCACCGGCGGCGGAGCGCACGCGGAGCGGAGCGGGTGTACGAGGTGCTGGACGCGCCCGTACCCGTACAGGAGCCGGAGGAGCCCGCGGTCGCCCCCGCGTCCTCGTTCCCGCTGGAGCTGAGCGGGCTGGCCGCGCGGTACCCGGGGCAGCGGCGGGACGCGCTCGTCGGCTTCGACCTGACGCTGACCGAGGGCAGGCGCGTCGCCGTCGTCGGCCCTTCCGGCGCGGGCAAGACCACACTTGCCCATGTGCTGCTCCGCTTCCTCGACGCGCGCGAGGGCGAGTGCCGGCTCGGCGGTACGGATCTGGCGGCCCTCGACGGGGACACCGTGCGGCGTTTCGTCGGGCTGTGCGCTCAGGACGCGCACCTCTTCGACAGCTCCGTACGCGAGAACCTGCGGCTCGCCCGTACGGACGCGTCCGAGGACGAACTGCGCGACGCGCTGCGCCGGGCCCGGCTGCTCGACTGGGTGGACACCCTGCCCGCCGGGCTCGACACTCATGTCGGCGAGCACGGAGCCCGGCTCTCGGGAGGACAGCGGCAGCGGCTGGCCCTGGCCCGCGCACTCCTCGCGGACTTCCCCGTGCTCGTCCTCGACGAGCCCGCGGAACACCTGGACCTGGCCACGGCGGACGAGCTGACGGCCGACCTGCTGACGGCGACCGAGGGCCGTACGACGCTGCTGATCACCCACCGGCTGCGGGGACTGGACACCGTTGACGAAGTGATCGTGCTCGACGGCGGCCGCTGCGTACAGCGGGGCCCCTACGGTGAACTCGCCGCCGGGGAAGGGCCGCTGCGGCGGATGCTGGAGCGGGAGCGGGCCGGGGATCTGCTCGGAGCCCAGAAGTCGACTTTCCCCATCAAATAGGACTTACTAGGCTCTTGGCTATGAAAGTGCCCGAGTCCATGGATCCCCTCGAAGCCGCCACCCGCGCGGCCGGCAGCCTTGAGGGCCTGTCCGCCGAGACCACCGCACGCGTACCGCAACTGCTGGAAGCGATGTGTTCCGTCGGCGCGGGTCTGGGACTGCACGCCACGCTCGACCGGATCTGCGGAACGGCGGCCGAACTCATCGGGGCCCGCTACGCCGCGATCGGGGTGATGGACGAGACGGGCGAGCGCCTCGCGGACTTCGTGGTGCACGGGGTCGGCGAGGACGTGGCCCGGCGGATCGGGCGCAGACCGGACGGGCACACCGGGGTGCTCGGCGGCCTGCTTCGGGATCCCGGCCCGATCCGGCTCGCGGACCTGACGGCGGATCCGCGCTTCGCCGGCTTTCCGCCGGGCCATCCGCCGATGCGCACGTTTCTCGGGGTTCCCGTCCAGGTGCAGGGCGAGACCGTCGGCAACTTCTACCTGGCGGAGAAGTCCGGTGGCGGAGAAGGAGCCGGTGGGGACGGCGCGTCCGGCGGCACCGCGGGAGGCCACGGGGACGGCGGGCCCCGGGTGTATGGCGGGGACGGCGGGCGTCGGGTGGACGGTGGCGGGGCCCACGGCGAGTTCGACGACTACGACCTGGACATGCTGCGCGTACTGGCCAACGAGGCCGGTATCGCCATCGGCAACGCCCGGCTCTACGAGGCCGCCCGGCAGCGCGAGCGGTGGATCGACGGCTCCGTCGCCGTCACCACCGCCCTGCTCTCCGGCGGTGACGCGGACGACGCGCTGTCCGTCGTCGCCGAACAGGCCCGCCGACTGGCCGATTCTGCGGTCGGCGTGGTGCTGCTGCGCACGCCGGAGGGGGGACTGGAGATCGTGGCGGTCTCCGCCGACCATCCGACCGCCAGGCCGGGCGATGTCATCCCGGCCGACAGCCCCGTCGCGGCGACGCTCCTCGCCGGCGAGGCCGTCTTCGTGGACGACTCCCCCACCGACTCGCGCCTGGCGTCGACGCTGGCCGCCGGATTCGGCCCGAGCATGCTGCTGCCGCTGCGCACGGACGGCCGGGTGCTCGGGGCCCTGGTCACCCCCCGGGTGCGCGGCGGGCGCCGCTTCGGCGCGCGGGAACGGGTGCTGGCCACGCAGTTCGCCTCGCAGGCCGCGCTGGCGCTGATGATGGCCGAGGCACAGCGCGACCGGGAGCGGCTGGCTGTTCTGGAGGACCGTGACCGGATCGCCCGTGACCTGCACGATCTGGTCATCCAGCGGCTGTTCGCCACCGGCCTGATGTTGGAGAGCGCCCATCGCGGGTCGGTCGCGCCCGAGGTGCACCAGGGCATCGACAAGGCGGTGGAGGCCCTCGACGTGACGATCCAGGAGATCCGCACGGCCATCTTCGCGCTCCAGCAGGGCTCGGCGGAGGCGCCGTCGGGGATGCGCAGCCGGGTGCTGCGGGAGATCAACATGGCCGCTGTGCCGCTGGGCTTCCAGCCCACTCACCACTTCGTCGGCCCGGTGGACGCGGCGGTCGGCGAACTCCCCGGGAAGAATCTGATCGCCGCGCTGCGCGAGGCCCTCTCGAACGCGTTCCGGCACGCGCACGCCACCCGTATCGAGGTCGTGCTGGACGTCACGGCCAAGCTGTCCGACGGCAGAGGCGCGGTGCGGCTGTCGGTGGCCGACGACGGGGTGGGCATCCCGGAGGGCGGGCGCCGCAGCGGACTGCGCAATCTACGGCGGCGGGCCGAGGCGCTGGGTGGGTCGAGCAGGTGCGAGCGGGGGATCGGCGAGGGGCCGAGAGGCGGTACCCGGGTGATCTGGGAGGTTCCGCTGTGAGCCCCGGGCGCCGCCCTCACGCGGCTACAGCCGCGCCATGATCCGCTCGCGCGCCTACAGCCGCGCCAGGATCTGCTCGATGACGAGCGCGACGCCGTCCTCGTTGTTGGTGGCCGTATGTCCGGAGGCGGCGGCCAGCACGTCCGGGTGGGCGTTGGCCATCGCGTACGAGGTGCCCGCCCAGGTCAGCATCTCCAGGTCGTTCGGCATGTCGCCGAATGCGACGACCTCGTCGGACGAGACGCCGCGTTCGGCGCAGCAGAGCGCGAGCGTGCTCGCCTTGCTGACGCCGAGGCCGCTGATCTCCAGCAGTGCGGTCGGGCTGGAGCGGGTGATGGTGGCGCGGTCCCCCGCCACCGTACGGGCCAGGGCGAGGAAGCCGTCGGGGGTCAGTTCGGGGTGGTGCGCGAGCAGCTTCAGCACCGGGGCACCGGCCGCGCCCGCGCCGGGCTCGCGCAGCAGCTCCTCGGCCGTGTCGAGGGACGCGCCCGGGTCGTCCTCGAAGCGCGGGTAGGACGGCTCGTAGTGGATGCCCGTGCTCGTCTCGACCGCGCAGCTCGTCCCCGGGGCCGCATCGCGCAGTGCCCGTACGACGTCCAGCGCGACCGCGCGGTCCAACGTGCGGTCCTGGATCAGCTTTCCGTCGGCGTGCAGGTCGACGACGGCGGCTCCGTTGGCGCAGATGGCCATTCCGTGGCCGTGCACATGGTCGCTGACCACGCCCATCCAGCGGGCCGGGCGTCCGGTGACGAAGAAGACCTCGATGCCCGCCTCCTCGGCGGCCGCGAGCGCCTTGACCGTACGGTCCGACACCGACTTGTCGTCGTGCAACAGGGTGCCGTCCAGGTCGGTGGCGATCAGCCGGGGCCGGGCGGGGAGGGGGGAGTCGTCGGACGGGGTCTTGGATCCACTGGGCGAGGTCACGAACGCATTCTCCCGTACGGATATGCACGGGCGTGCGGAGGGTCGCACATCTGAGTGGGCGTCGGGCGGGATGCCTCCCGGCGCCCACCACGCGGGGGGCTCAGGACTCCGGTGTGCCGTTGAGGGCGATGATCGCGAAGGTCGCGCCCTGGGGGTCCTGGACGATGGCCATCCTGCCGATCTTCTCCATGTCGAAGGGCGGCACCAGCACCGAGCCGCCGGCCCGGACGAGCGCGTCCACGGTGCTGTCCGTGTCGTCCACGGCGAAGTTGACGAGCCAGTGCGGAGGGACGCCCTCGGGCATGTTCTCCATGCCGTGGACGCTGCCGACGGCGCGTCCCCCGACGTGGAAGCCGGTGAACTCCGGCATGCCGGAAACCGGTCCGGCCTCCAGACCCAGCGCGGCGCGGTAGAAGGTCCCGGCGGCCTTCGGGTCCGTGGTGGTGAGCTGGTTCCAGACCAGCGCGCCCGGTTCGTTGACGATGCCGGCGCCGGGGAAGTCCAGCGGCTGCCACACCCCGAAGAACGCGCCCTGGGGGTCGGTGGCGATCAGCATGCGGCCGATCGTGCCCACCTCCATGGCGGGGGAGACCACCGAGCCGCCGTTCGCGCTGATCGCGCTCTGGGTGGCGTCGGCGTCCGCGCTGGAGAAGTACGTACTCCAGTGGGGTGGCGGCGGGGGCGCGGCGCCCTCCGGGGCCATCGTCTTCATGATCCCGGCGACCGGCTTGCCCCTCAGGGCGCACATCGAGTAGCCGCCGAATTCCTCGGGGCCGACCTCGCCCTGCCAGCCGAACAGGTCCCGGTAGAAGTCGAGGGCGGCCTGCTGGTCGGGGACCATCAGATCGATCCAGCAGGGTGTGCCGGGCGCGTAGGGGGTGGTGACCTCGGGCATCTCGCGTCTCCAACCTGTGGTGGTCTGCGGCGGGCCGCGCGCCCGCGCCGGTGGACTCCCCCTCGACCACCTTGCTCGCGCGGCGCCGATCCCGCATCCCTG
Source organism: Streptomyces corynorhini (assembly GCF_003346515.1). Classification (GTDB taxonomy): domain Bacteria; phylum Actinomycetota; class Actinomycetes; order Streptomycetales; family Streptomycetaceae; genus Streptomyces; species Streptomyces corynorhini. Next base: position 26,942 of record NZ_QQNA01000071.1, on the reverse strand, counting down.
GCCGCCGTGGTCACCGGCCGTCGCACGGAACCTGCCGAACCTGCGAAACCTGTGGAACGTGTGGAACGTGTGGAACCTACGGATCGGTACGAGGCATCCCGCGCGGGGGAGCGCGCGCGTAGGCTCGGGGCATGCGTCTGAGTACCGTGATCCTTCCTGTCCGCCGATGGAACGAGGGTGGCCGCGACGAGTGGCTCCGCGCCGAGCGGCTCGGCTTCCACACCGCGTACACCTATGACCACCTGTCGTGGCGGACCTTCCGCGACGGCCCCTGGTTCGGCGCGGTGCCCACGCTCACGGCCGCCGCCGCCGCCACGGAGCGGCTGCGGCTGGGGACGCTCGTCACGTCACCGAACTTCCGCCACCCGGTGACGCTCGCCAAGGACCTGCTCTCGCTGGACGACGTCTCGAACGGCCGGATCACGCTGGGCATCGGCGCGGGCGGTACGGGGTTCGACGCCACGGCGCTCGGCCAGGAGGCGTGGACGCCTCGGGAGCGGGCGGACCGGTTCGCCGAGTTCGTACCGCTGCTCGACCGGCTGCTGACCGAGGACTCCGTGTCGTACGACGGCACGTTCTACTCGGCCTCCGAGGCGCGTGGTATCCCGGGATGCGTGCAGCGGCCCCGGCTGCCGTTCGCGGTGGCGGCCACCGGTCCGCGCGGGCTGGAACTCGCCGCGGCGCACGGTCAGGCGTGGGTGACGACGGGTGACCCGAAGCTGTTCGAGACGGGGACGCCCGAGGAGTCCGCGGCGGCCATCCGCGGACAGATCGAGCGGCTCGGCAAGGCGTGTGTGGAGATCGGGCGGGACGCGTCCGAGGTGGAGCGGATCCTGCTGACCGGGTTCACCCCCGAGCGGGGTGGCCCGATGGAGTCGCTCGACGCGTTCGTGGACTTCGCGGGACGCCACTTCGCCCTGGGGATCACCGAAATCGCCGTGCACGCCCCGATCGCCGATTCGGACTTCGCGGCCGACCAGCGGGTCTTCGAGCGAATCGCCACGGAGGCGCTGGGGCAGCTGCGCCCGTAGCCGGCCGTTGCCGCTTTCGAGCGGCCATCGGTACCGCTGCGGCGTCGCTGTGCCGTGACGCCGCAGCGCTGATCGGGTGTTCAGACCATCCGATCAGCACATCGCTCCTTTCCTCCCCCCTGTTTCCTCCCCCCTGTTTCCTCCCCCTGTTTTTTGCTACTGATTTTTTCGATCAGTTGGGGATCGCAGGTTTGATCCACAACCAACTCGACTTATCCACAGGGTATGTGCTGGATCTGTGGACAACTACCTTGCGAATTAACACTTTTGGGCAATTTGGTTACTTCGTCGGTTGGTTGGGGTGAGTGCGCCCACGCTCCTTTCACCCGGCGGGTGTTCGGACGAACGCGGTATGAAAAGCCTTTCCTCCGCAGGCCGTTGTACGTGCCCTTACCGATCCGTTGTTCCCGCCGGAGGCTCACAGCGGCGGCTCGACCGGGGCGACGGCACGCAGCAGCCCGGGGGCGAGCCGGGACAGGATCCGAGCGCCGCGTGCCTCTGAAGTGATTGGTACGACAGCCTGGTTGCGCACCAGCATCAGGACCGCCGCCTTGGAAGTGGCGTACGCGGGCAGCACCCTCGATGGCTGAAAGGCGGCGGCGGAGGCGACGTTGACGATGTGTCCGCCCTCTCCCCGCTCGGCCATCCGCCGACCGAAGAGGAGACAACCGTGGACAATGCCCCCCAGGTTGACGTCCATCGTCTTCCTCCAGTCGTCGGCGCTGGTATCGAGGAAGGCGCCGTACAGGGCGATTCCCGCGTTGTTCACCAGGACATCAACGACGCCGTATTCCGCCGTGACCTTCTCGGCGAGCTTCTCCATCGCGTCCAGGTCGCCGACGTCGGCCTGCTCCGCCCAGGCTTCGGCCGCACCGGACTGCCGGGCCGACTCCGCCGTCTCCCCGGCCCCTTCGCCGTCCACGTCGACCACCACGACGCGCGCGCCCGCCTCGGCGAACGCGAGCGCGGTGGCCCGGCCGATACCGCTCGCGGCGCCGGTGACCAGGACGAGCCGTCCACCGAAGCGCTCGGCGTACGGACCGGTCGGCGCCGGGTTCTCGGACGGCCGGGCCCCGGACTCGTGGCGGGTGACGAAGTCGTCGATCCAACGGGCCAGTTGGTCGGGCCGGGTGCGTGGTACCCAGTGCTTGGCGGGCAGCGTGCGCCGGACCAGTCCTGGGGCCCACTGATCCAGATCGTCGTAGAGCCGCTCCGACAGATAGGCGTCGCCGGTCGGAACGATCAGCTGGACGGGCGCGTGCGCGTAGGCGTCGGTACGCGGATCGCGCAGCCTGGAACGGACGTTGTCCCGGTAGAGCCACGCCCCGTGAGCCGCGTCGCGCGGCAGGGAGGCGGTCGGATACGGCCCGGGAGGGAGCTTCTCGGCCCGGCCGACGACGCGTGGCCACCGCTTGCCGAGGGGGCCGCGCCAGGCCAGTTCGGGCAGCGCGGGGACGTGCAGCAGACAGACGTACCAGGACCTGGCGCCCTGCCCCAGCAGCTGACCGGCCCGGCGTGGGGTGGGCCGGGCGGCCCGCTGCTTGATCCAGTGCCCGAGATGGTCGAGCGACGGCCCGGAGATCGAGGTGAACGAGGCGATCCGACCCGCAGTTCTGGCCACGGTGGCGAACTCCCAGGACTGCACCGATCCCCAGTCGTGGCCCACCAGATGGACCGGAAGGTCCGGGCTCACCGCGTCGGCGACCGCCAGGAAGTCGTCCGTCAGCCTCTCCAGCGTGAAACCGCCGCGCAGCGGACTCGGCGCCGTCGAACCGCCGTGTCCCCGCACGTCGTACAGCACCACATGGAAGCGCTGCGCGAGCCGGACCGCGACCGGTGACCAGACCTCCTTGCTGTCCGGATAGCCGTGCACCAGCACCACGGTCGGCCGCGTCGTATCGCCCAGCTCCGCGACGCACAACTCGACCCCGCCCGCCGCGATCCGGCGCACCCGAGCCCCCTCAGGCCCGGCCTGCCCCGCCCAGGGCCCCGCCCAGGGCCCCGTCCAGGACCCCGACCCCAGGGCCGTACGGTCTTCGTCGCTCATGGCGCCTCCCCTCCGTTTCTGCCTCCGTCGCCTCAGCCGTCCCGGTGATCCCCGGTCCCCGGCTCCGGTTATCGGCCCCGGCTCCCGGCCCCTCGTCGGCCGCCGGATAGCCCCCACGTAAGCGCTACGTGTCCGTAACGTGACACTGAAGAATCTCGCAAGGGCCGGCGACCACGTCAAGGACACCGTCCTGCCTGTGGATAACCGGCCGGGGGCTTCGCGCGGGGCCTGCGCGCCTCAGCCCTTACGTAGCCCTTACGGGGCCGTACGACCGGAGGCTGACACGGATACAGCCGTCTGGTCTGACGACCGGGTGTGGCCGACGCCACTACCTTCGAGGTGTGACTGTGATCGCGACCGAAAGCCTGAGTAAGCGGTTCCCCCGGGTAACCGCGCTTGACCGGCTCTCCTTGGACATCGGCCCCGGCGTGACGGGGCTGGTGGGGGCCAACGGAGCCGGCAAGTCCACCATGATCAAGATCCTGCTGGGTCTGTCCCCCGCCACGGAAGGCCGGGCCGAGGTGCTCGGGCTCGACGTCGCCACGAGCGGCGGCGCCATCCGTGAGCGGGTCGGATACATGCCCGAGCACGACTGTCTGCCGCCTGACGTCTCGGCCACCGAGTTCGTCGTACATATGGCGCGCATGTCCGGACTTCCCGCGACGGCCGCCCGTGAGAGGACCGCCGACACCCTGCGCCACGTCGGCCTCTACGAGGAGCGCTACCGCCCCATCGGCGGCTACTCCACCGGGATGAAGCAGCGCGTCAAGCTCGCGCAGGCGCTGGTCCACGACCCGCAGTTGGTGCTGCTGGACGAGCCGACCAACGGCCTTGACCCGGTCGGCCGCGACGAGATGCTCGGCCTCATCCGCCGCGTCTACACCGACTTCGGCATCTCCGTCCTGGTCACCTCGCACCTACTGGGCGAGTTGGAGCGCACCTGCGACCACGTGGTCGTCATCGACGGCGGAACGCTGCTGCGTTCCAGCTCCACCAGCGACTTCACCCAGACCACCACGACCCTCGCCGTCGAGGTCACCGACACGGACACGCACCCCGACGGCACCCGGGCGCTGCGCGAGGCCCTGTCGGCGACCGGTGTCACGATCCACGCGGGCTCGGAGGAGGGGCTGCCCGGCGCGGGCCACATCCTGCTAATCGAGGCCAAGGGCGAGGAGACGTACGACACCGTCCGTGACACTGTCGCCGGGCTCGGCCTCGGTCTCGTACGGATGGAGCAGCGCCGCCACCACATCGCGGAGGTCTTCCGCCCGCGCCAGGCCGAGGCCGACGGGCCCGGCGGGAGCGGATCCGGCGGGAGCGGCCCCGGCGGGAACGGCCCCGGCGGGAACGGACCCGGCAGCGACGGGACGCGCGCCGCCGGAGCGACCACCGTCGGAGCCGACGAGCACGCGTCCGACTACGCACTTCAGAAGGGAGGCGCCCGCGATGAGCACTGAGATCCGGCCGACCAGCACCGGGCCCGACGCCACCCGTATCCACAACATCGGATACCGCAACTACGACGGCGCGCGCCTCGGTCGCGCCTACGCCCGCCGTTCCCTGTTCGCCCAGTCCCTGCGCGGAGCCTACGGGCTGGGCCGCTCGGCCAAGTCCAAAGTTCTTCCGATGATCCTCTTCGCGGTGATGTGCCTGCCCGCGGCGATCATCGTCGCGGTCGCCGTCGCGACCGACCTCAAGAAGCTGCCGCTCGAATACACCAACTACGCGATCTTCACGCAGGCGATCATCGGTCTCTACCTCGCCTCGCAGGCGCCGCAGTCGGTCTCCCGCGACCTGCGCTTCAAGACCGTTCCGCTCTACTTCTCGCGCCCGATCGAGCGGATGGACTACGTCCTCGCGAAGTACGGAGCGATGGCCTCCGCCCTCTTCGTGCTGACCGGGGTGCCGCTGGTGATCCTCTATGTGGGCTCGCTGCTGGCCAAGATGGACTTCGTCGAGCAGACCAAGGGATTCGGGCAGGGGCTGGTCTCGATCACGATGCTCTCCCTGCTGTTCGGCGGGATCGGCCTCGTGATGGCCGCGCTCACCCCGCGCCGGGGCTTCGGCGTCGCCGCCGTGATCGCGACGCTGACCATCTCCTACGGAGCCGTCTCCATCCTCCAGGCGATCGCCTCGTCCGTGGGGGAGGACGCCGCCGTCAAGTGGATCGGCCTGTTCTCACCCATCACGCTGATCGACGGCCTGCAGACCGCGTTTCTCGGAGCCACGTCGTCCTTCCCCGCGGGCGCGGGCCCCTCGGCCGGGGTGGGCGTGATCTATCTGCTTGTCGTACTCGGGCTCGTCTTCGGCTCGTACGCCGTCCTCATGAGCCGTTACCGGAAGGTCGGGCTGTGACCACCATCAATATCGAGCACACCTCGCGCTGGTTCGGCAACGTGGTCGCCGTCAACGACGTGACCATGACCATCGGCCCCGGTGTGACCGGTCTGCTCGGCCCCAACGGCGCGGGCAAGTCCACCCTCATCAACATGATGGCGGGCTTCCTCGCCCCCTCCACGGGCACCGTCACCCTCGACGGGGAGCCGATCTGGCGCAACGAGTCCGTGTACCGGAAGATCGGCATCGTGCCGGAGCGCGAGGGGATGTACGACTTCCTCACCGGCCTCGAATTCGTCGTGGCCAACGCCGAACTGCACGGGCTGGGCCCGAAGGAGGCCCGCGCCGCGCTCGCCACGGTCGAGATGGAGTACGCGCAGGACCGCAGGATCGGGACGTACAGCAAGGGCATGCGCCAGCGCGTGAAGATGGCGTCCGCGCTGGTCCACGATCCGTCGGTGCTGCTGCTCGACGAGCCGTTCAACGGCATGGACCCGCGCCAGCGCATGCAGCTCATGGATCTGCTGCGGCGTATGGGCGCCACGGGCCGCACCGTGCTCTTCTCCTCCCACATCCTGGAGGAGGTCGAGCAACTCGCCTCGCATATCGAGGTGATCGTGGCCGGGCGGCACGCCGCCTCCGGCGACTTCCGCAAGATCCGTCGCCTGATGACCGACCGACCGCACCGCTATCTCGTGCGCTCCAGCGACGACCGCGCGCTCGCCGCCGCGCTGATCGCGGACCCGTCCACGGCCGGCATCGACGTCGACATGGCCGAGGGCGCGCTGCGCATCCAGGCCGTCGACTTCGGGCGCTTCACCGAACTGCTCCCGAAGGTCGCCCGCGAACACTCCATCCGGCTGCTCACGGTCTCGCCCTCCGACGAGTCCCTCGAGTCGGTCTTCTCCTACCTCGTAGCGGCCTGAGCGGCCTGAAAGGAGCTGTGACGTCATGTACAACCCCACAGTCGCCCGGCTCACCTACCGGGCCCTGCTCGGCAGGCGCCGGGCCGCGATCCTCCTCATCCTGCCCGCGCTGCTGATCCTGATGGCGGCGGCCGTCCGTGCCTTCAACGGCGTGGACGACCAGATCGCCGCCGATGTGCTGGGCGGCTTCGGGCTCGCCACGATGGTGCCGCTGATCGGTGTGATCGCGGGTACGGGAGCGATCGGCCCCGAGATCGACGACGGCTCGATCGTCTACCTGCTCTCCAAGCCGGTGAAGCGTTCGTCGATCATCTTCACCAAGCTGATCGTGGCGATCGCCGTGACCATGGCGTTCTCCGCCATCCCCACCTTCATCGCCGGGTGGATCCTCAACGGCAACGGGCAGCAGATCGCCATCGCGTACACCGTGGCGGCCCTCGTCGCCTCCATCGCGTACAGCGCGCTGTTCCTCCTGCTGGGTACGGTCAGCCGCCACGCCGTGGTCATCGGGCTGGTCTACGCGCTGGTCTGGGAGACGCTCTTCGGCAGCCTGGTGTCCGGCGCGCGGACGCTCAGCGTCCAGCAGTGGGCCCTGGCGCTCGCCCAGAAGATCGGTGGCGACGGCATCATCAGCTCGGACGTGACGCTGCCGGTCGCGGCGATCCTGCTGGCCGGGGTCACGGTAGTCGCGACCTGGTACGCGGGGCAGAAGCTCCGGACGCTGACTCTCGCCGGCGAGGAGTGAGCGGCGGCAGCGACGGCAGCAGCAGAGGCAGCAGCAGCCTGGCAGATTTCTTGTTCGACCGGACAACCCCCGCCCGATAGGCGGGGGTTGCCGCGTAACTGTAGGCTTATCTGCTCGTTTGGCAGGGTGCGTGGAGGCAACTGGAGTTCGTTACGTCGAGCGTTCGTGAAGCTGGGGATTGCCGGTGGCCGCGTCGAGCGGCCGTGCCGGTCATTGAGTGAGAAGCACCGTGAGCCGACCTCCACCCCTGAAGCCCGGGGAGAGGGCCGACCATCATCGGTTCACGAAGGGAAAGGCATTTCCATGCCACCTGAAGGTGCTCTGCTCGAATCGCGCACGATGCGCGACAGCGTCATGGGGCGGGTCGAGGCGCTCGACAAGGTCAAGGCGCTGACCATGCTTCCGGACGGCATCCATGTCCGTACGGAGGACGTCGCCCGGTACTTCGAAGTATCCACAGGCGTCATCAGGCAGTTGACGGCGAGGCATCGCGCCGAGCTGTGCGAGAACGGTATGCGGGTGCTGCGAGGCTCTGACCTGCGGCGCTTTCATAGTGACATGTTGTCACTATGGGGCGAGGGTCGGAGAGAAAGTTATCCACAGGCCGCCACCCAGCTCACGCTCCACCCCCGCCGGGCCGTCCTCAACATCGCGATGCTCCTCCGCGACAGCGACATCGCGCGACGTGTCCGTACGTACCTCCTCGACGCCGAGGAAGATCTGCGCAAGGGGTACGCGGACCTCGACCGGCGCGTGACGGACACCGAGTCCTGCCTCGGCAGCGTCGGGCGCGCGCTTCAGGAGCTGGGGCCGGTCCTGAACCGGATGTCGTACCGGCTCGACAGCCTGGACCGTCGGCTCGACGCCACCAACCGGGTGGTCGCCGCGCTCAGCAACCGGCTGTGCGACGTCTCCGCCCACCTCGACCGGGTCGACGCGAAGGTGGATGGCCTCGCCCATCAGGTCAGGGATCTGCACCGGGCGGTTGGCGGGTAATTCAGTGGCGCCGCACCGACGCTCCGGGCACAGTGGAGAGCGTCGGAAGACACCACAGACCGGGAGCGGAACACGGCGATGACCGGAAGTGCGAGTCCGTCGAGTTCCCAGCAGGGCAGCACCGCGCAGGCACCGGAGTAGCCATCACCGCTCCGCGCAGCCGCCGACGCGCTGCCCGGGGGTGGCCGCTTCGAGCGCGCATCCGCGCGGGCCACCCCTCCCGGACCACCTGCCGCGTCAGACCTACGGCTCCGGCGGACCTACGGTTCCGGCGCCTGCGGTTCCGCTGGGCCGGGCCTGCGGATCCGGTGGACCTCCGGCTCCGCAGGACCTACGGTCCCTGTGGACGTCCGAATCTGCGGACCTCCGAGCCTACGGACTCAGCCGGGCAGCAGCAGCTTCTCCAGCACGACCGCGATGCCGTCGTCCCCGTTCGACGCGGTGACCTCGTCCGCGACGGCCTTCAGCTTCTCGTGGGCGTTGGCCATCGCCACGCCGTATCCCGCCCAGCCGAACATGGGGATGTCGTTCGGCATGTCCCCGAACGCGATCGTGTCCGCGGCCTTCACGCCGAGCCTCCGCGCGGCCAGCGAGAGCCCGGTGGCCTTGGTCAGGCCCGGCGGGAGGATCTCCACGACGCCCGCGCCCGCCATCACCACGTCCACCAGACCGCCGACCGCGGCCCGCGCCGCCTCGGCCAGCGCGTCGTCGCCCAGCTCCGGGTGCTGTATGTACACCTTGTTGAGGGGCGCCGCCCACAGCTGCGCCGGATCGTCCACGAAGAGGGCGGGCAGCGGGCCTTCCTGTACCCGGTAGCCGGGGCCCACCAGCACCTCGCCGTCCAGCCCGTCCCGGCTCACGGCCAGCGCCGGCGCGCCGATCCGCTCCTCGATCCGGGAGAGCGCCACCTTGGCCAGCTGCCGGTCCAGCGTCAGTGACGTCAGCAGTCTGTGCTCACCGGCGTGGTAAACCTGCGCGCCCTGGCCGCATACGGCCAGCCCCTCGTACCCCAGGTCGTCCAGGATGTTCCGGGTCCAGGGCACGGCGCGTCCCGTGACGATGATGTGCGCGGCACCCGCCGCCGTCACCGAGGCGAGCGCCTTCCGCGTGCGCTCGGAGACCGTGCCGTCCTCGCGCAGCAGTGTGCCGTCGAGATCGGTGGCGACGAGTTTGTACGGGAACGACGGCGTCGGCGCGGCGACAGCGGGCGCGGGGTCCGTCACGGCGGGCGCGGGGTCCGTGCTCACTTGGCGATCGGCTCCAGGACCTCACGGCCGCCCAGATACGGACGGAGCACCTCGGGCACCCGCACCGAACCGTCGGCCAGCTGGTGGTTCTCCAGGATCGCCACGATGGTGCGCGGTACGGCGCAGAGCGTGCCGTTCAGCGTGGACAGCGGCTTGATCTGCTTGCCGTCCCGCATACGGACCGAGAGCCTGCGGGCCTGGAAGCTGTCGCAGTTCGACGCCGAGGTCAGCTCGCGGTACTTGCCCTGCGTCGGGATCCACGCCTCGCAGTCGAACTTGCGCGAGGCCGAAGAACCGAGGTCGCCCGTGGCCACGTCGATCACCTGGAAGGGCAGGCCGAGGGAGGTCAGCCACTGCTTCTCCCAGTCCAGCAGCCGCTGGTGCTCGGACTGGGCCTCCGCCGGGTCGACGTACGAGAACATCTCGACCTTGTCGAACTGGTGGACCCGGAAGATGCCCCGGGTGTCCTTGCCGTACGTCCCGGCCTCGCGGCGGAAGCACGGCGAGAAGCCCGCGTACCGCAGGGGGAGCTTGTCGGCCTCGATGATCTCGTCCATGTGGTACGCGGCGAGGGGGACCTCCGACGTACCGACCAGGTAGTAGTCGTCCTTCTCCAGGTGATACACGTTCTCCGCGGCCTGGCCGAGGAAGCCGGTGCCCTCCATGGCGCGCGGGCGGACCAGCGCGGGGGTGAGCATCGGGATGAACCCGGCCTCGGTGGCCTGCGCGATCGCCGCGTTGACCAGGGCCAGTTCGAGGAGGGCGCCGACCCCCGTCAGGTAGTAGAAGCGCGAGCCCGAGACCTTGGCTCCGCGCTCGACGTCGATGGCGCCCAGTGCCTCGCCCAGCTCCAGGTGGTCCTTGGGCTCGAAGCCCTCGGCCGCGAAGTCACGGATCGCGCCATGCGTCTCCAGGACGACGAAGTCCTCCTCGCCACCGACCGGGACGTCGGGGTGGACGACGTTCCCCAGCTGGAGGAGGAGCTGCTTGGCCTCGTCGTCCGCCTCGTGCTGCTCGACGTCGGCCGCCTTCACGTCGGCCTTCAGCTGCTCGGCCTTCTTGAGCAGCTCGGCACGCTCATCGGCGTCGGCCTTGGGGATCAGCTTGCCCAGCGACTTCTGCTCGGAGCGCAGCTCGTCGAAGCGGACGCCGGACGACCTGCGCCGCTCGTCGGCGGAGAGCAGGGCGTCGACGAGGGCGACGTCCTCTCCACGGGCGCGCTGGGAGGCGCGAACACGGTCGGGGTCCTCACGGAGCAGGCGAAGGTCAATCACCCCACCAGGCTACCGGTGCGCACCGACAGCGCCCACTCGATAGTGGGGCGCGAAGCGGCAGGCATGGCTATTTGTCCAAATTGCGGCAATTGGGGAGAGTGGGGCGTGGGTTCGGCGGGTTGCCCGGTGTTCGCTCTTCGTTCGTCAATAAAGGGGCGTCAATTCCCCGGAATGAGGCATTCCGATGCCGCTCTCTTGACTCACCGCCCTTGCTGGGAGCGGGACTTGGGGCGGGTCGTCGTAGTCGTTGTCCACAGAAAGGTGGGGATGGGGAAAGTTATCCACAGGCTGTGTGGTGAGTCTGTGGATCGTGGAATTCGCGGTCCGGAAGGTCCGGGAAGGTCTGCGTAATTCCCTTCTCAAACCCGCTTGGCGTGCTCATTCGGGTGGGAATTGCTCGCTCTGACGAGTTGATCGCTGGAATTGCGCTGACGCGGGACGGCTTGGAGGGCTGTGGATGGAAGTGGGGCGACTGGGGTGATTTGTCGACTGTGTCGCCCCTCGCTGTCGACTTGTCCCCAGGTCGAGAAGCGCGCCTGTGGATAACTTTTCGGTACATCCACAGGGTCGCTCGCCCGGACCCGGGCGCGGGCCGTCCGGACTCAGCCGAGGGGCGTCCGGACTCAGGCGCGGCCGTCTTGGCTGCGCGCCAGCCACTCGGCCGCCCCGATGAACTCCGCGTCCGAAGTGCCGGGCCGCAGCGTCGTCACGTCCGCCGGGGACACACCCGCGCGCGGGTACGAGCCGAGGAACCGCACCTTGGGGCAGATCCGCTTCAGCCCCATCAGGGCCTCACCCACCCGCCGGTCGGCGATATGACCCTCGGCGTCCACGGCGAAGCAGTAGTTGCCGATCCCCGCTCCGGTCGGCCGTGACTGGATCAGCATCAGGTTGACCCCGCGCACCGCGAACTCCTGGAGCAGTTCGAGCAGGGCGCCCGGACGGTCGTCGCCCAGCCAGATCACCACCGACGTCTTGTCCGCACCGGTCGGCGCCGAGGGCCGCGCGGGCCGGCCCACCAGTACGAAACGGGTCTCCGCGTTCTCCGCGTCGTGGATCTCGCGGACCAGGGGCACGAGCCCGTAGGTCGCCGCCGCGAACTCTCCGGCGAAGGCCGCGTCGAACCGGCCCTCCTGCACCAGCCTGGCCCCGTCCGCGTTGGACGCGGCGGACTCCCACAGCGCGTCCGGCAGATGGCTCCGCAGCCAGTTGCGCACCTGCGGCTGGGAGACCGGGTGGCCGGTCACCGTCTTGACGTCGGACAGCCCGGTCCCCGGCCGTACGAGCAGGGCGAAGGAGATCGGCAGCAGCACTTCGCGGTAGATCATCAGCGGCTCGCCGGAGGCCAGCTCGTCGAGTGTCGCGGTGACGCCGCCCTCCACCGAGTTCTCGATCGGTACGAGGGCCGCCGCGGCCTCGCCGTTCCGTACGGCGTCGAGAGCCGTCGGGACGGACACCATGGGGACGAGTTCTCGCGTGGCCGCTTCCGGGAGCGTACGGAGAGCGGCTTCAGTGAAGGTGCCCTCGGGACCGAGATATGTATAGCGCGTGGCCGACATACGGTCACCTTAATGGGCCGACCGGGTTCGTCGTTCCCGGCTCAGCGGCGCTGATCTGTTGTGCGCGGCTGTGCACGGCTGTGCCCGGTCATGGCCGGTCGTGCCCGGTCCTGCCCGGCTGTGCACTGTTGTGCGCGACTGTGTCGCGGCGTGTACGGCTGTGCCCTGTCCTGTGCGACTCGCCGTTCACGACTCCAGCAGCCGCTGCCCCACGTACTCCCCCTGCCGCGCGCCTCCCGGCACGGCGAACAGACCGCTCGACTCGTGGCGGATGAACGCCGACAGCGCGTCTCCCCGGTCGAGCTTGCGCTGTACGGGTACGAAGCCCTTGAGCGGGTCGGCCTGCCAGCACACGAAGAGCAGCCCCGCGTCCGGCGTGCCGTCGGTGCCGATGCCGTCGTGGAAGGAGAAGGGACGGCGCAGCATCGCGGCCCCGCCGTTCGCCTCGGGCTTGGAGATCCGGGCGTGCGCGTTGACGGGAATGACGGGCTTGCCGTCGGGGCCCATCCGGTCGAGGTCCATCTCGGTGGTCTCCGTGCCGCCGGTGAGCGGGGAGCCGTCGGACTTGCGGCGGCCGATGACATGCTCCTGCGCGCTCACGCTGAGCTTCTCCCAGTCGTCGAGGAGCATGCGGATCCGCCGCACCACCGCGTACGAGCCACCCGCCATCCAGTCCGTGGTGCCGGTCGGCGGATGCGCGGGGACGAAGATCCGCTGGTCGTAGTCCGGCTCCGACGGCTTCGGATTGCCGGTCCCGTCGATCTGGCCCATCAGATTGCGGCTCGTCATGGGGTGCGGGGTCACGCCGGGCGAGCGGTTGAAGCCGTTCATCTGCCAGCGCACCCGGGCCGCCGCGCCCGCGTCCTTCTGGAGGGTGCGCAGCGCGTGGAAGGCTACCAGCGCGTCGTCGGAGCCGATCTGGATCCACAGGTCGCCGTCGCTGCGCCGGGCGTCGAGGTGGTCGGAGGAGAAGGCGGGCAGTGGGTCCAGGGCGGCGGGCAGCCGGTCGGCGAGACCGGTGCGGCCGAAGAAGCTGCGGCCGAAGCCGAACGTCACGGTGAGGGAGGACGGCCCGGCGTCCAGGGCGATGCCCGTGTCGTGGCCCACGGAGGGGGACGCGTCGCTCGCGGCGTCGCCCCCGCCGCCCTTCCCGCCGGAGGTACCCGGCCCGCTCGTGGCGGGTTCGCCCGCCATCAGGGCGCGCGCCGAGGCCGACCAGCGGCGCAGCAGCGCGGCGGCTTCCTTGCGGCCCGCACCCGGAAGCAGGTCGAAGGCGACCAGATGGCCGTTGGAGTGCGTCGGGGTGGTGATGCCGGGCTGATGGACGCCGTGGAAGGGGACGGAGCCCGTGCCGATGGTGGTCAGCGCGGCCACCGGCTCCGGGCGCCCGGCCGCGTAACCCGTGGCGCCGCCGACCGCGCCGAGCGCCAGCCCGGCGGCGCCGACGGCACCCGCCGTGCCGAGCAGCCGCCGCCGGGAGATGGCGGCGGTTGGGGCGCCCCCGACGGTGTCTCCTGTGTCACCTGTGTCACCGGTGCGGCCCGTGTGACCGGTACTGCCGGAGTCTCCCCCGATGTTGCCCCTGGCGACGCCATCGGCGTCGGCGCCCGGGTGCGCGGGGGTGCGGTCCTGGTTCTGTCGGGTGTCGCTCACGGTGGGTCAGCCGATCTTGACGTTCTTGTCGACGGTGGTCTGGTCGATGTCGGAGGTGCGTACGGTCAGCCGGAGCTGCCAGGCGCCCGGCATCGGGATCAGCACGGGATCAGCTTTCCAACGCCCGGCTCCGGTGCGTTCCGGGGTGATCGGCAGCGGGCCGATCTTCTTGGCCTTGAGTGTGAAGGCGACCTTCAGCTCGGGCACGTCCAGTGGCTTTCCGTCGGGCCCTTCGACCTGCAAGTCCATCACATTGGCGCCGGGGGAGGCCGGGTCGAGGGTGAGCCGTACGGTGCCGCTGCCCTTCGCGCCGCCGGTGTCGAAGGGCACGCTGAGGCTGACGGGCTCCTTCGGCGCGCCGGTCGCCGAGGCCGTACCGCCGGTTCTGCTCGCCTCCTGCTCGGCGGTGCGTGCGGGCTCGGTCGAGGTCAGCACGGTCGTGACGGCGAGGAGCACCACGGCGACACCGGCCTCCGCCAGTACGGAATGACGCAGTCCGGTGCGGAGGGGATCGGCGTCGCGGTTCTGTTTTTGGCGTGCAGTCGCCATCGCGGCTTTCTGGCGGGCGAGCTGGGTAGCTCTCTCACTGCCACCGACGGCGGTCGTCGTCGCGGCGGTCCCGGTCGTCCTCCCGGTCTCCGGTCCCGTCGCGGCCACGGCCTCCTCGGCCCGTTCGTCAGCCGAATCCGACCTTGATGCCTCTCCCGACTCCGACTTCAGCTCCGACTTCAGCTCCGACTTCGACTTCGACTTCAGCTTCGACCTCAGCTCCGAGGCCGTCTCCGACTTCGACTCCGAGGCCGTCTGCGTCTCCGTCTCCGTCTCCGTCTCCGTCTCCACCGACCGTTCCCCCAGCCGTCCCGTCCACCGCCTGGAGAACCAAGCGATACCGACCATCAGGGCGACGAGCCCGACCTTGACCAGAAGGAGCTGCCCGTATGACGTTTCCCCGAGCCCCGACCATGATCCGACCTGACGCCAGGACTGGTAGATCCCGGTCGCGGCGACCACCACGACGCTGATGAAGGCGGCGCGCGAGAAGCGCCGTACCGCCGCGCTCTCGATGAAGGGCGCCCGGTAGAGAGCGGTCAGCAGCGCGGTGAGGCCGCCGAGCCAGGTGGCCACCGCCAACAGGTGCAGGACGTCCACCGGCATGGCGAGTCCCGGCTGGATCCCGGTAGAGGCGTGCTCCGCGAGCGCCCAGGTGCCGGCGATCCCGGCCGCGACGACGGTGCCGCCCATGGTGAGGCCGAAGGTGAGGTCCTTCTTCTCCTTGCTCTGCCGGCTCTCCCGCTCGCTGGTCTCCTGCTCGCTCTCCCCCTCCTCCGCGTCCGTCTCGCGTTTGGTGTACGTGCCGAAGAGGACGGCGATGATCAGTGCGGCCGCGCCGAGGAGCAGCAGCCGGGAGACGAGCGCCGCGCCGGTCTTGGTCGCCAGGACATCCTGGAGTCCGCCCAGGTCGAAGGCGTCCGCCAGCTTGCCCGAGCCGGTGTACGGGCCGCGCAGGAGCAGGAGGGCGAGGGTGGCGCCGGTCAGGGCCAGCCAGCCCTGGACGACGAGGCGTTGCAGGGGCCGTACGGAGGCGCCGCGCTGCCAGCAGCAGAGGATGAAGGCAGCACCGCCGACGAGCACGATGTAGCCGGCGTACGAGACGTAGCGCGCGATGTCGTACAGGGTGCCGACCAGCCCACCGCCGGCCTGTTCGGTGGGCAGGGTGGCGGTGTTCTTCGAAGGTGCGCCGATGGAGAAGGTGAAGGCGCCGGAGATGGGGTGGCTGTCGGCGGAGACGGCCCGCCAGGCGACGGTGTAGGTGCCGTCGGTCAGATCAGGGTTGAGGCCGATGCCGTACCGCACGGAGCCGCCGCCGCTCAGGTCGAGCACCTTCCCGGTGTCGACGCGCTTGCTGTCCGGATCGAGTACGCGGATCGAGTCGTCGCCCAGCGCGACCTGTTCGGAGAAGGAGAGGACGATGTCCTTGGGCGCGGTGGCGACCACCGCCCCGTCCCCGGGGGTGCTGCCGGTCAGCGCGGCATGCGCCGACGCCGTACCGGAGAACACGGTGAGGACGGTGCCGATGAGCACGGTGGAGACGAGCAGGAGGCGCACCAGGGATATGGCTCTGGTGGGGCCGGCGGCTCCGAGGCGCGGGGCGGTGGCTGTCATGACGTGTCTCAGTCCCTCGGTCAGTGTGTGGCCGGGTTGTAGTTGGTCTCCTTCACGGGAAGTTCGACCTTGATCGGGTCGGCCTTCTCGAAGTGCAGTTCGATGCCGACCTCTTGTCCCTGGGCGGGCCGCTTCTTGAGGTTGGCGAACATGATGTGGTTGCCGCCGCGGTCGAGGTCCAGCTCGCCGTTGGCGGGGATGTCGAAGGAATCCACCTTCCGCATCGTCTGGTTCTCGGTCTTGTGGATCGTGATGTCGTCCGAGATGTCACTGGTGATGGAGGTGAGCCGGTCGCCGGAGCGACCGCTGTTGACGACCGTGAGGAAGCCGGCCGCCATGTCGCTGACGGGCTTGGGCATGTAGCCGCCGCTGACCTTCAGCCGCGGGGTGCCGCCGGAAGAGGAGGAAGAGCCGGAAGAGGAGGAACTGTCGGACGAGGAGGAGCAGCCGGTCACGGCCAGGACCAGGGTGGCCGTGAGGCCGCCGCAGAGGGCCAGGGGCGTGCGGCGGATCACGGGTTCTCTCCCTTGATGATCTTCGGCAGGTCCTTGGCGTAGTCGTCGGCGGTGGCGTCCTCGCCGTACAGGACATACCCGGCGTCGGTCTTCGGGGAGAACGCGATGACCTGGGTGCCGTGCATGGAGGTGACGGTGCCGTCCTTCTCCTTCTTGGGCGCGTCGATGCCGATGCCGAGCTGACGCGCGCCCGCCTGGATGGTGGGAAAGTCGCCCGTGAGCCCGATGAAGGACGGGTCGCCCGCGCTCGGCAGCCACTTGGCCAGCTCGGCGGAGGTGTCCCGCTCGGGGTCGGTGGTGACGAAGACGACCTGGAGCTTCTCCCGGTCGGCCGCGGAGAGCGACTTCATGGCGATGGCGATGTTGCTCATCGTCAGGGGACAGACGTCCGGGCAGTTGGTGTAGCCGAAGTACACCAGCGTCGGCTTGCCCTGGGTCGCCTCACGGAAGTCGTACGGCTTGCCCTTGGTGTCGGTGAGGACGAGGTCCGGCTTCTTGAACGGCTGGTCGAGCACGGTCGCGGCCTGGGTCTTCGCCGAAGCGGAGACGTCGGCGATCGGCTTCGAGGCGGAGTCGTCGCCGCTGCCGCAGGCGGTCAGGGTGAGGGCCGTCGCGACGGCGAGGGCGGCGACAGTGGTCACGGTCTTCTTGCGCATGGGGATATTTCCTGGTACTGGGTCGTGTGGTGCGGGCCGTCGGGCGTGCGAGGCCGGAAGGGACCGGCCCCGCGCGCCGCGAGGGTCACGATGGGCGACGCGTGGTGCGTGGTGCGTCGTGCGTGCTGTGGTGCGCGTGGTGCGGTGTGCGCGCGGTGCGTCAGGCTGCGCGGCGGCGGCCGGCCAGGACTCCGTAGGCGACGCCGGCCACGCCGATGACGATTCCGATGATGCCGAGGACGCGGGCGGTGGTGTCACTGCTGTCGTCGGAGGCCGCGGAGGTGGACGCCGCGCTGTCGTGGTCCGCGTCGTCCTTCGTGGCGTCGGCCTCGGCCGTGGCCTGGTCGGCCGTACCGCCGCCGTGCCCGTCCCCGGTGGCGGCCGTGAGCTTCAGGACCGGTGCGGGGCTGTCGGGCTCCTCGGCGCCCTCCTCGGACTCCTCGATCCAGCGGACGACCTCTTTGTTGTCGTACGTCTGGAGGGCCTTGAAGACCAACTGGTCGGCGTCCTCGGGAAGCTGTCCGACGGAGAGCGGGAACTGCTGGAACTGGCCCGCGCCGATCCCCGGCCCCGTCTTGCCGCCGGTCGCGGTCCAGGTGACCTTGGAGACGGCCTCGGTGATGGTGTTGCCGTGCATCTTCAGCGGCTTCGCCAGCTTGTCCTTGGTGACCTTGATGTCCCAGCCGGGTACCGGCTGCGGCATGACGGACGCCAGCGGGTGGTCGGCCGGGAAGTTGACTTCGAGCTTGACGGTGGCAGAGTTGTCGCGCTCGTTGGGGACCTTGAAGTTGATCGTGGCGTAACCGCCCTTGGCGGCCTCGCCCTGCGGCTGCACGCTGACATGTGCGGAGGCGGGCCCCGCCAGCAGCAGCAGCGCGCCCGCGGCGATACCGCCGGCGACGAAGACGCGCGAGACGTTCTTGGCCGACGCCGACGCCGACACCGCGCGGGAGACCGAGGGGGCGGAGGGAGCGGAGGCGGCGGACGAGGGGGAGGCCGAGGACCTTGCGAAGGCTGAGAACACGGAGGACACGAAGGACACGGAGAACACGGAGACACTCCACGGTGTGAGGTGAGCGGGCGATCGGGCAGGGGCCGCCACGGCGCGGACGCGCGCGACGGCACGGCGACGGCACCCCGTCCGTCGGTACGGAGCGGGGAAGCGTCGCGTCAGGCTGCGAGAGCGCATACGGCCGGAGGGCCGCGCCTGATCACCGAGTGCTGGAGTGTCTCCCCGCCGGACAGCGGGGGAGGTACGTGAGAGGTGCGCGGGGCACGCGATCGCGGCGCGACGGCGCCGGGCAGTCCGGCGAGCATCGCCCGTACGAACGCGAAGGCCGCGCGCAGGGCACGCAGCGCGGCGCTGTCCGTGACGTCGCCGATGCCCTGCGTCGAGAGCCGACCGAGCCGGAGCAGCGCGAGATCGCCGTGCCTCAGCAGCCAGCCCGCCGCGAGGGCGGCCAGCAGATGCGCGAGGAGCATGGGCAGCGACGGCAGCAGGCCGCCGTCCATGCCACCGCTCATGCCACCGCTCATGCCGGTGTGCGCGGCCCCGGCGGTGACCCCGTTCGCGACGTCGGCCGCGATCCCACCGGCCCCGCCCGTCGCCATGTGCTGATGAATGCCCCCCGCCGCCGCGCCCACGGAACCGGCCGCACCCGCCGCACCGGCCGCACCCGCCGGGTTGAGCCCCGCGTCGGCGACGATCCGCTGTGCGTCGAGCGGGCTGAGCGAGCCGGGGCCCGCTCCGCACACGAGCTTCGCGGCCAGCCTGATCAGTACGTCGTCCCGGGCGGCCGACATCGTGAGGGGCCGCTGGCCCAGGCCGAAGAGGCTGTGCAGACTGAACTGCCCGCCCGCCAGGGCCACGACGATGGAGGTGGTGGAGCGGGCCCGCCCGGAGAGCGTCACGGCGACCGCGAACACCCCGAGGAAGCCGATGAGCAACGTCCACCAGGGCACCGGGGCGCAGGCCGCCACGGCGTGTCCCGTCGCCGACAGCACGACGCAGACCGCGGTGAACACCGCGGCCCTCAGCAGCCGCGGTGCGGCTGTGGCGCGAACGGGCACGGAAATGGACATGGCCGGGTCATCATCGCACTGCGCCCGTACGCTCCGTGGGGCAGGTCCGGAAGGTCACCCTCTGCCCCCGTACGCAGCGCTTCACGCGCCTCGTCCCGTACGGGTGCGCGCGTCGTCCCGTACAGGTGCGCGCGTCGTCCCGTACGGGTACGTGCCTCGTCCCGTAGCCGTACGCGCCTTGTCCCGTACGGGTACGCGCCTCGCCCTGACCGCCGTCCTATACACCTGCCCGCGCTCCACTCGCGTCCGCCGAATGGGGGTTATCGCGCCGATCGTGTGCTTACGGCCAGAGGTGAGGGCAATACGTATCGGTATGTCGAGCCGCAGCCAGGAGGCTGGAGCATGAGCATCTGGTGGTCTCTCCACTTGCGGCGCGAAGCCGCGAGCGTTCCGCTCGCCCGGCGCCTGCTGCTCGGCACCATGGAGACCGCCGGTGTCGATCCTGACGTCTGCTTCGATCTGTCGGTCGCTCTCGGCGAGGCATGCGCGAACGCGGTGGAGCACGGCGGGGCCGGGGGCCACGGCGAGGCGCCGGACGCGTACCGGGTGACCGCCTATCTGGACGGCGAGCTGTGCCGTATCGAGGTGTCCGACTCGGGGCCGGGTTTCCCCGCGCGCCGGTTGTCGCGCCGCGCCGCGCCCGCTCCTGCCGTCGCTCCGGCCGTCGCCCCGGCTGTCTCTCCGGCCGGGGCCCCGGCTGTCGCGCCCGCGCCCACGCCTGTCGTACTCGCCGCCGCGCCGGTGGCGCCGGCCGCCGCTCTCCTGGCCGAGAGCGGCCGGGGGCTGTGCCTGATCGAGCAGCTCACCGACCATGTGTACGTCCGCAACCAGCCGGGGCACGGCGCCGTGGTCAGTTTCGACAAGATCCTCAAATGGCGGGAGGACGCCCTGCTCAGGGCCGTATGAGCCGTACGGCGCGCACGGCTCACGGCTCACGGCTCACGGCTCATACGAGCCAGCCGTACAAGCCGGACGAGCCGTATGAGCCGTACGCATCGCTCGCACGTACCAGCCCTACGGGCGATGTGGGCCGACTCCGAGCAGGACGCCTCCTGAGGGACCGCGAACTCAGCTGGCGCGCAGGCTCGCCATCCACGCCTCGACCTCGTCCGACCGGCGCGGCAGCGCGGCCGACAGGTTCCTGTTGCCGTCCTCCGTGACGAGGATGTCGTCCTCGATCCGGACGCCGATCCCCCGGTACTCCGCCGGTACGGTCAGATCATCGGCCTGGAAGTACAGCCCCGGCTCGACCGTCAGGCACATTCCGGGCTCCAGCGTCCCGTCCGCGTACGCCTCCCTGCGCGCCGCCGCGCAGTCGTGGACGTCCAGGCCGAGCATGTGCCCCGTACCGTGCAGCGTCCAGCGCCGCTGGAGACCCAGCTCCAGCACCTTTTCTACCGGGCCCTCCAGCAGGCCCCACTCGACGAGCTTCTCGGCGAGCACACGCTGCGAGGCGTCGTGGAAGTCGCGGTACTTCGCGCCGGGCCGCACCGCCGCGATGCCGGCCTCCTGCGACGCGTACACGGCGTCGTAGATCTTCCGCTGAAGGTCGGTGTAGCGGCCGTCGATCGGGAGTGTGCGCGTGACATCGGCGGTGTAGAGGGTGTGCGTCTCCACACCGGCGTCGAGCAGCAGCAGGTCCCCCCGGCGCACGTCGCCGTCGTTGCGTACCCAGTGCAGGGTGGTGGCGTGCGGGCCCGCGGCGCAGATCGAGCCGTACCCGATGTCGTTGCCCTCGACGCGGGCGCGCAGGAAGAAGGTGCCTTCGATGTAGCGCTCGCTGGTCGCCTCCGCCTTGTCGAGGATCCGTACGACGTCCTCGAAGCCGCGGACGGTCGAGTCGACGGCCTTCTGGAGTTCGCCGATCTCGAACTCGTCCTTCACCGCGCGCGCCTCGGAGAGGTGGACGCGCAGCTCCTCGTCCGTCTCCGCGGTGACCTTGTCGGCCAGCGCGGCTTCGATGCCGGCGTCGTGGTTCCGTACGTTGCGGACCCGGCCGGTCGCCTCCCGCAGCGCGGCGGGCAGCTCCCGTACGTCCTTGGCCGGGATGCCCAGCAGCTGTTCGGCCTCGGTCAGCGAGTACCGGCGGCCCACCCACAGCTCGCCCTGGCCGTCGAGCCAGAACTCGCCGTTCTCCCGGTTGGAGCGCGGCAGGAGGTAGACGGTCGCCTCGTGGCCGTCCCGCCCCGGCCTGGGCTCCAGGACCAGGACGCCGTCCTGGGTCTGGTCGCCGGTGAGGTAGGCGTACTCGGTGGACGCGCGGAAGGCGTACTCGGTGTCGTTCGAGCGCGTCTTGAGGTTGCCCGCGGGGATCACCAGGCGCTCGCCCGGGAAGCGCGCGGAGAGTGCGGCGCGGCGGGCGGCGGTGTGGGACGCCTGTGCGATCGGCTGCAGGCCCTGGAGTTCGGTGTCGGCCCAGCCGGACTTCATGTTCTCTGCGAGCTCATCGGACACGCCCGGGTACAGACCGTTCTTCCTCGGCTTGATCGGTGCTTCTTCTGTCTCAGGGGTCTCCGCATCCGGGATTTCCGGCGTACCCGGGGTTACCGGGGTGAGCTCCTCAGCCACGGCTTCTTCTCCTCATATGACTACAACAATGGGTCATCTTTTCCATCGTATGCGCGAGGGGAAGTGGGGCCCAGGAGCCCGGGAGCCCAGGAGCGCCGGAACGCCGGGGTGGGTCTGGTGGGTGCGGGCGGGCGGGTCGGCTCAGTCGAAGCGGGCGGCCAGCAGCACGATGTCACCATCGTGCCCGCTGCTGCGCGCACTGCCGTGTCCACCGCCGCCGTGTCCACCGCCGCCGTGTTCACCGCCAGGCCCACCGCCGCCAGGTCCCCTGTCGTGCCCGTCGCCGTGCCTGCCGTCGCCGTGCCTGCCGCCGTCGTGCCTGCCGTCGCCGTGTCCGCCGACGGTTCCTTCCGGCGGCTCCGGCAGCAGCACGCGCAGTACGTGGTCGGCGATCGCGCCCGGATCCTGCCTGGCGGCGGCGGGCACGCTCGCCGCCGCCGCGTGCAGCCGGGCGAAGGCGCGGTCCGTGGGCTCGCCGGTGCAGCGCAGCAGTCCGTCCGTGTAGAGCAGCACTGTCTCGCCCGGCGCGGGCGACACCACCACGCTCGGTGCCTGCCAGCAGCTGAGCACGGTGAGCGGCGCGGACAGGGACGTCTCGACGAACTCGGTGCGCCGGTCCCCGACGATCAACGGCGGCGCGTGCCCCGCCCCCGCCAGCACGATCCGGCGCCGGTCCGGCTCCGCGTACGCGAAGAGCGCGGTGGCGGTGCGGGCCGGTTCGGTCAGCCGCAGCAGAAGTTCGAGGTCGGAGAGTACGGCGACGGGGTCCTCGCCCTCCATCACGGCGTACGCCCGCAGACAGGCGCGCAGCCGCCCCGAGGCGGCCACCGCGCCGGGCCCCGAACCGCTCACCGAGCCGACGGCCAGACTCAGGGCGCCCTCGGGCAGCGGCAGCGCGTCGTACCAGTCGCCGCCGCCGCGCGGGCCCGTACGGTGGCGCGCGGCGAGCCGTACGCCGGGCATCCGGGGCAGCAGGCTGGGCAACAGCTCCTCGGCGAGGGCGGCCACCTGCGTACGGGCTCGTCGTAGCTCCACCATCCGGGCGAGCTGCTCGCCCGCGTACCGGGTGTAGAGGCGGACGAGATGGCGCTGCCGTGTGGTCGGCTCGGCGGGTTCGTCGTACAGCCAGATCACGGCGCCGAGCTGGTCCGGTACCGGCTCCGCCAGGTCGGTCAGTGGTACGGCGTAAGCGGCGCCGTAGCCGAGCCGGGCCGCGACCTCGCGTTCGCGTGGGTCCAGGTCGGGCAGGGCGAGCAGATCGGGGACGCACACCGGCTCGGGGACGCCGTTTGGTGCCGGTGCCGGTGCTGGTGCCGGTGGTGCTGGTGCTGGTGCTGGTGCTGGTGCTGCTGGTGCTGGTGCCACGTGCTCGGTGTGCCCCGCGTGTCCTGTGCGCTGCGCATGTCCTGTGCGCTGCGTGTGTTCCGTGCGCTCCGCGTATTCCGCGTGCTCCGCGTACCCGGCGAACAGTGGGCCGTGGCCGTACGACGTGACGTGGCGCGGCACGGTCTCCAGCTGGCCGAGATCGGCGTGCGAGAGGCCGAGCCCGAGCGTAGTGACGGGACCCAGCCCATCGGCCGGTTCGAGTACGACCAGCCCCCGACCGGCTCCTACCAAGGCCGCCCCGGCCCGTAGAAGTTCATGGAGCGCGGCGTCCAGGGACCGGATTCCGGCCAGCCGTTCGGTGAGTTCGTGGAGGGTGGTGAGATCGGAGACCCAGCCGGCCAGCCGGTCCTGGATGAGCATGCCGGGGGCGACGGGCAGGTCGTCGAACGGCCGATCAGTCTGGGCGGGAGCGGGCACCAGGGCGTCGATTCCAGCCACTTTCGGCATGTGCTGGGCGCTCATGGCAGCCGGCTTTGCGACCGGTGCGTTTCGCTCAAAAGCATCGCGAACCCCCATGTCATTCCGCTCGTTCTGCGCGGCCGTCAGTGCCTCCACATGTACACGCACACCGGATGTAATGTCCAGCATTGTCCCTATGTGACTGCGGTGATCTATGGGATATCCGTCAGGTATCCGCGCGGAGCCCGGCGGTTTCTCAGCTTGGCCGAAAAATGACCCGCCTGACTGGGTTTTGCGATCGACTGAGGGCGCTTGACTGGGGGATCCTCCAGGGCCGGGTTCCTGTGCGGCCCAGGTGGAGCGTCATTCCGAACGTGATGGGTACGTAAACGGTGACGGACAGGGGCAGTTGTGAACGCCCCGGAACCTGGCGGCGGGGCCGGGCGTCTTAACCGCCGAAGGCCACGCCTCATCCTCCGGAGTGGCGAGAAAAGCACAACGGGACAGCAGCGGAACAGTAAGCGCCATGCGCACGCCATCCCTCGCCACACGTTCAATGAAGACAGGCAGCGATCGATTCAGGGACGGTGCGACGCGCCGTGCAGCTGAAGGGCCTGGGCCTGTCCGTGCGGACGCACGGGGGCGGCCGAACGTCGGACACGCGCGCTGGTGTAAGTCTGAAGTACGTACCGACGCACGCACCGAACTACGCACCGATGTACGCACTGTTATGCAACGTCAACGCACGTCAACGCACGTCAGGGCATGTCTGCACGCGATGTACGCACAGTGAAGTGATGCACACACATGGTGTCAGTGTCATGTGGACCTCGGCGTTCAACGGAAAGGAACGAGCGCTCATGCGCGAGATCCCCGGAAGGCGACGCAGGCTCTGGTTCCGGCGCAACGGGCGGCGACCTGGCCAGCTCGAAGCGGCGCTCACCTGCGCCACGGCGTGGGGCTGGCCCGTGCTCCCGGGCGCCGGTCTCAAGACGGCCGGCGAACGCGGCACGCGCGGCCGGGGCTGCTCCTGCCCGGACCCCGAATGCGTGGTACCCGGCGCGCACCCCTTCGACCCGGGGCTGCTCACGGCGACCACGGACGCGCGCATGGTGCGCTGGTGGTGGAGCAACCGTCCCACCGCTCCCATCGTGCTGGCCACCGGTGGCAGCGCCCCGTGCGCGGTGAGCCTGCCTGCGGTGGCGGGCGCTCGCGCGCTGGTGGAGCTGGACCGGATGGGGATGCGGCTCGGGCCGGTCGTGGCGACGCCCACGCGCTGGTCGCTGCTGGTCGCTCCGTACACGCTCGAACAGCTCGGTGAGTTGCTCTACAGCAAGGACTGGGTGCCCAGTTCGCTGCGGTTCCACGGCGAGGGCGGTTATCTCGTGCTGCCGCCTTCCGAGGCCGCGGGCGGGCAGGTGCGCTGGGAACGGGCTCCGCTGGAGGGCTCGGCCGCACCCTGGCTGCCGGATGTGGAGGCGGTCGTCGACGCGCTGGTCGAGGCGAGCACCGGGGCGCCGGACGGCGGCAGCAGGCTGGCGTACTGACCGCTCGGGCTGACGGCTGAAGGGCTGACGGTTGAGCGGCTGACGGCTGAGCTGAGGGGCTGACGCCGACCGTGTGCCTGGGGAATGCGCCGGGGTGCGCCGGAGGGGGAGCGTGAGGGCGTGGGGGGCGCTTCCTAGGGGCGCGCACGGCGCGTCCAACCTGCAACTTCCGGCCCCCGGTGCCCTGTTGGCCGTGCCCATGACACTCAGTGGGGCGCTCGGGGCGGCCCCGGATACGCGAACGCCCGGTCGCTGGCGACGGGGGATGCACCAGCGACCGGGCTTCTAGAACCGTAACAAGAGATCGGCGGTTAGCAAATTCGATCCGGCGTATTCGGACAACGAATTACTTGCCAGTAAGGCAAGTGTGACAGGTGTCACTGATTAACGCCGAACCGCTGAAGGCTTTTCACACCCCGCCCCCCAAGGCGCCCGGCACAGGGTGCCGGACACGAGGGGCCGGATACGAGGCGTCTGGGCACGAGGCGTCGGACATGAGGCGTCCGGCGCGTCCGGCCTCAGCTAGCTGAGCGTGACCTGCCGGTTGGTGAGCCCACCGCGCGCCCTGCGCTCGTCGCCGGTCAGTGGAGCGTCGGTCGCGAGCGCCGCCGCCAGCCGCTCGGCGAACTCGGCCGCAGGCTTCTCGCATTCCTCGGCGCCCATGTCGCTGGGCAGGTCCCACACCGGCACGGTGAGTCCGTGCGCCCGGAAGGAGCCGACCAGCCGGGTCCCCTCGCCGAGGCTCGACGTACCCGCGGCGTGCAGCCGTGCGAGCGCGTCGAGCAGCTTCTCCTCGGGGTACGGCATGACCCAGCGCAGGTGGTTCTTCTCCGGTGTCTCGCACCAGTACGCGGCGTCCGTGCCGGAGAGCAGGGCGGTCGGGATCGCGGCGGCGTTGGCGCGCTCCAGGGAAGCGGCCACGTCGGCCGACGCGTTCTCCGCGTCCGGCACCCAGAACTCGAACCCGGGGTGGACGACCGGCTTGAACGCGGCCTGCGGGTCGAGCAGGTCCTGAAGGCGCGGACCGTCGGCCTCGACGCGGTGCGCGGCGACCGGGCTGCCGGGCTCCGCGACCAGCGCACGCCGGAGCGTATCGGCGAGATCCCGGCTCAGATCCCCGGACGACGTGTCGTTCTGGAGGGCGAGCAGTACGGAGCCGTCGTCGCGGCGCAGCGCCGGCCAGGCCATCGGCAGGACAGTCGCGAGGGTCACGGACGGTACGCCTTCGGGCAGCCCGTCCTTGAGGGTCAGCTCGACGGTCGCGGCGGGCACTAGCTCGCGCAGCGCGACCCAGTCGCACTCGCCGGCCAGGCCCTCGAAGGGGCGCTGGACCAGCTCGGTCACGGCGTGCGCGGCGGCGCGCCCGTGACACGCCTTGTAGCGGCGGCCCGAATTGCACGGGCAGGGCTCACGGGCCCCGACCACCGGAACCGGTCCGTCCGTGAGCTGAGGCTTCGCGGCCTTCGTCTGGGGGCGCTTCTTGGCCATGGTGTGGCTTTCTCCCGGTAGCGGCGATGCGGTGTCGGCGCGAGCCTAGTGCTTCGGGGGAAGGGCCCGCCGCGCGGCGGGCCCTTCCCCCGAAGCACTAGGCTCGCGCCGACACCGCGTCGCCGCTACCGGGAGAAAGCCACACCATGGCCAAGAAGCGCCCCCAGACGAAGGCCGCGAAGCCTCAGCTCACGGACGGACCGGTTCCGGTGGTCGGGGCCCGTGAGCCTTGCCCGGGCAATTCGGGCCGCCGCTACAAGGCGTGTCACGGGCGCGCCGCGGCCCACGCGGTGACCGAGCTGGTCCAGCGCCCCTTCGAG
>NZ_QQNA01000070.1 GCF_003346515.1 Streptomyces corynorhini | reverse complement strand
ATCAAAGCTGCACCAGCCTTCGCCCCACCCCCAACAAGAAGGCTGGTGCAGCTTTGATGCTGACGCGCAGACCCAGTGGTTACCACGCGAGTGTGATCGCCGTAGCCGTGGCGCTCGCCTCCGGTGCGGTGACCGGCGCGGTGACCGGAGCCGTCGCCGCGCCGCTCGACGGCGCTCGCGGCTCAGAGCAGGGGGCGGGCCAACTGCCCGGCCCGCGCAAGGCCACGGTCACCCTGATCACCGGCGACCGCGTAGACGTGGACGCGAAGGGCCAGGTGACCTCCGTACGGCCCGGCGAGGGCCGCGAGCACATTCCCCTCTCGGTCCAGCGGATGCAGGACCGGACGTACGTGATCCCCACCGACGCCGTGCGGCTCGTCGGGAACGGCACCGTCGACCGGCGGCTGTTCGACGTCACCGGCCTGGTCGGCGACGGGTTCGACGACGACCGGCGCGAGAAGCTGCCGCTGATCGTCGCGCATCCCAAAGGCTCCGCGAAGGCCCGGCTGAAGGCCGAGGCGAAGACGGATGTCGCGGAGGCCGGTGCGACGGTGGAGCGCAACCTCCCCGCGCTGAACGGCGAAGCCGTCTCCGTTCCGAAGAGCGAAGCCTCGGACGTGTGGGACGCGCTGACCACCGGGGCGGAGAAGGCCGGGAAGGCCGGGAAGACCGGGAAGACCGGGAAGACCGGGAAGACCGGGAAGACCGGGAAGACCGGGAAGACCGGTAAGGCCGGGGACGCCGAGAAGTCCGAGATCCGCGCCGCCGCCGCCGGCGTCAGCCGCGTATGGCTGGACGGCCGCCGACAGGTGAACCTGGACAAGAGCGTGCCGCAGATCGGCGCGCCCACCGCCTGGGAGGCCGGTTACGACGGCGACGGCGTGAAGGTCGCCGTCATCGACACCGGCGTGGACCAGACCCACCCGGACCTGGCGGACGCCGAGATCGCGGAGAAGGACTTCACCGACGACGGCGACTCGGTGGACTACATGGGGCACGGCACCCACGTGGCCTCCACCGTCGCGGGCAGCGGCGCCAAGTCCGGCGGCGCCTACAAGGGTGTGGCACCCAAGTCGGCGATCCTCGACGCCAAGGTGTTCGACCACGACGGGTACGCCTCCGACTCGGGCATCGTCGACGCCATGCAGTGGGCCTCCGACCAGGGCGCCAAGGTCGCGAACATGAGCCTGGGCGGCTATGACGACGTGGAGATCGATCCGCTGGAGGAGGCGGTCGACACCCTCTCCGCGAACAGCGGCATCCTGTTCGTCATCTCCGCGGGCAACGACGGCCCCGCTGCCAGGACCATCGGTTCTCCCGGCAGCGCGGCTTCCGCCCTCACGGTCGGCGCGGTGGACCGCGACGACGAGATCGCCGACTTCTCCAGTGTCGGCCCGACCGCCGACGGCTCGCTGAAGCCGGACATCACCGCTCCCGGCGTGGGAATCGTCGCGGCCAAGGCGGCCAAGGGGCAGATCGGCACTCCGGCGGGGGACGGTTACGTCGCCATGGACGGTACGTCGATGGCGGCGCCGCACGTCGCGGGCGCGGCGGCCATCGTCGCGCAGCGGCACCCGGACTGGACCGGTGAGCGGATCAAGCGGGCGCTCACCGCCTCGGCCGTCGGCAACCCCGGGCTCACGGCCTACCAGCAGGGCACCGGCCGGGTCGATGTGGCCAAGGCCATCGAGCAGACGGTCGTCACCGAGCAGACCTCGGTCAACTTCGGGCTCCAGCGCTGGACACCGACCGGATCCGACCCGGTGACGAAGGAGATCGCCTACCGCAACGACGGGACCGATGCGGTCACCCTCGACCTGAAGACGGAGGCGCTCGGACCGGACGGCAAGGCCGTGCCGGACGGACTGTTCACGGTCGACTCCGCGCACATCACCGTGGAGCCCGGTGCCACGAAGCGGATCGCACTGACCGCCGACACCCGCCACAGCACGCTGTACGGAGGCTTCTCCGGCTCCGTGGTGGCGACGGACGCCTCGGGCGGTCAGACCGTACGGACCGCCTTCGGGATCATCCGCGAGGCGGAGTCCTACGACGTCACGGTGGACCTGATCGACGCGAACGGTGATCCGGCCGAGGCGGCGCCCTCCTTCATCAGCCTCGGCTCCCGGGCCGTTTACCGGCAGTGGACCGGCAACGGCCGCCTCGTCGTCCGCGTCCCCAAGGGTGAGTACCTGGTGGACTCTCCGGTCTTCACCCCGGGCGAGCACCTGACCCGGATCGCGATGCTGACCCAGCAGCGGCTCGCCGTCACCGACGACATGCGGATCGTCTTCGACGCGCGGGACGCCAAGCCGTTCGACATCACCGCGCCGGAGGCCACCAAGGAGGACGGCGGGACGGTCGCCTGGTACAACGAGAGGGAGGACGGCGGCGGCGAGTTCAGCCGTTTCATGACGGACTCGCTGGCAATGCTCTCGGCCGCCTCGGTCGGCGACACGACCAACAAGGGGTTCCAGGCACAGGTCAGTGCCGTGCGGAGAGCGGGCGCGGATCAGTACACGCTGCTCTACACCCGTGAAGGCCGGATGTTCGACGGTCTCACGCATCAGGCCGAGAAGAGCGAACTCGCCGTGATCACGGCGGACATGGGAGTCTCGGCGGAGAACAAGGTGGGCGCGATCCACCCGATGTGGTCCAACCACGTCATGGGCATCGGATCCCTCACCGTCGGCCTGTTCCCCCTTCCCCTCAGCTCGAAGCAGTACGTCACCACCCCGCCCGGCTACCGATGGGCCTTCGGCGCGGGACAGGTTCCCGCCGACGAGGAGTACACGGGGGAGAGCGAGGTGCTCTTCGATGCCACGGCGTCGAAGACGTACGAGGCGGGGAAGGCGTACGGGCTCACGCTCAACGTGGGTGTCTTCAGCCCGACCATGCGGAACGGGTTCGCGGCGCGCGCGGCGGATATCGCGCTGATCTGCGCTCCGGTCTACTCCGACCACGAGGGCCGTCCCGGTTACACCCGAGGCGCCGAGAACAGCACCGTGATGACGGCGGACGGCAAGACGGTGTACGAGGGGGACAACCCCGAGTGCACCTTCGTCACGGGTCTGCCCGACGCGTCCGCCGCGTACACGCTGCGCACCGAGTCGTCGCGCGGCACCGACATCGCCGGGGTCAGCACCCGGGTCCAGGCCGCCTGGACGTTCACGTCCGGCTCGCCCGGGAACGAGCAGGTGGATCTGCCGCTCTCCACCCTGACCTTCGCGCCGAAGCTGAACCTGGCCAGCACGGCCGAGGTGGGCGCGAAGCTGACGGTGCCGCTGTCCGTCGACGGTTACGCGGCGGGCGACGGCGTGGGCGTCAAGTCCCTTGAGGTCAAGGCGTCCTACGACGGCGGCAAGACCTGGGT
This sequence comes from Streptomyces corynorhini, assembly GCF_003346515.1. Classification (GTDB taxonomy): domain Bacteria; phylum Actinomycetota; class Actinomycetes; order Streptomycetales; family Streptomycetaceae; genus Streptomyces; species Streptomyces corynorhini. The sequence goes on along the minus strand of NZ_QQNA01000070.1, from coordinate 43,557 downwards.
GCAGGCTCCCGTCACCACCGAGGGCGGCGGGCGCGCGGTCACGCTGGACCACCCCGCGTCCGCCACGTCGGTCTCGCTCAAGGGCGCGCTGACGGACACCGAGGGCAACGGTTACGAGGTGACCATCACCGACGCGTACCTGCTGAAGTAGCAGTCCCGAACCGAGTACGCCCCCGGAGCCACAGACCAGGCTCCGGGGGCGTATCACGTACCCACGTACGTACATCACATACCCACGTACCCACGTACGTACGCGTCCGCTACGGCAGCGCCAGCATCCGCTCCAGCGCCAGCTGCGCGAAGTCCGCCGTCTCCTTGTCGACCTGGATGACGTTGACCTCGTTGCCCTCGGCCAGCGACTCCAGCGTCCACACCAGGTGCGGCAGGTCGATGCGGTTCATCGTGGAGCAGAAGCAGACCGTCTTGTCGAGGAAGACGATCTCCTTGCCCTCCGGGGCGAAACGATTCGCCAGTCGCTGTACGAGGTTCAGCTCCGTGCCGATCGCCCACTTCGAGCCGGCCGGGGCCGCCTCCAGGGCCTTGATGATGTACTCCGTCGAGCCGACGTGGTCCGCCGCCGCCACGACCTCGTGCTTGCACTCGGGGTGGACCAGCACGTTGACGCCCGGTATCCGCTCCCGTACGTCACGTACGGAGTCGAGCGAGAAGCGCCCGTGCACCGAGCAGTGGCCGCGCCACAGGATCATCTTCGCCTCGCGCAGCTGCCGCGTGGTCAGCCCGCCGTTCGGCTTGTGCGGGTTGTAGAGGACACAGTCGTCCAGCGACATCCCCAGATCCCGTACCGCCGTGTTCCGTCCCAGGTGCTGGTCCGGGAGGAAGAGCACCTGCTCGCCCTGTTCGAAGGCCCACCTCAGCGCCCGCTCGGCGTTCGAGGAGGTGCAGACCGTGCCGCCGTGCTTGCCGGTGAACGCCTTGATGTCCGCCGAGGAGTTCATGTACGAGACGGGCACCACCCGGTGGGTGATCCCGGCCTCGGCCAGCACGTCCCAGCACTCCGCGACCTGTTCGGCCGTCGCCATGTCGGCCATGGAGCAGCCCGCGGCCAGGTCCGGCAGTACGACCTTCTGGTCGTCGGTGGTGAGGATGTCGGCGGACTCGGCCATGAAGTGCACACCGCAGAAGACGATGTACTCGGCGGCGGGGCGGGCCGCCGCGTCCTTGGCCAGCTTGAAGGAGTCACCCGTGACATCCGCGAACTGGATGACCTCGTCGCGCTGGTAGTGGTGGCCGAGCACGAAGACCTTCTCGCCCAGCTTCTCCTTCGCCGCGCGGGCGCGCTCCACCAGATCCGGGTCCGAGGGGGCGGGCAGGTCGCCGGGGCACTCCACGCCGCGCTCGCTGCGCGGGTCTGCCCCGCGGCCGAGGAGCAGCAGGGCGAGGGGGGTCGGCTGGACATCGAGGTCCACGGACTGGGTGGTGGTCACGGCACGCACCTTTTCTTCTCTACGGACGAACGGACGAGCCTTTTCGTCTAAATGACGCTATCTATCATAGCCGGTTCACGTCACTTTGACGATGGCGATAGCGTCGATGTGACGCATTCCGGTGGGGCGGCCGGTGTGCGAGCATGAACAGGGAAAGACCGTCGGGAATGCACGCGCCGGCCGCTCCGGAATGAATCCGCGGCCGAGCCGGTTGCACTGTCGGCAAGCTGTCCGCAAGCAGTCCGTACAACCCGGGAGAGAAGCAGATGTCCGTATCGGACGAGACCACCACCGTGAGCGACGGCATCCTCCTGTCCGACGCCGCCGCGGGCAAGGTCAAGGCCCTGCTGGACCAGGAAGGACGTGACGACCTCGCGCTGCGCGTCGCCGTTCAGCCCGGCGGCTGCTCCGGCCTGCGCTACCAGCTGTTCTTCGACGAGCGCTCGCTCGACGGCGATGTCGTCAAGGACTTCGGCGGCGTCAAGGTCGTCACCGACCGGATGAGCGCCCCGTACCTGGGCGGCGCCTCCATCGACTTCGTGGACACGATCGAGAAGCAGGGCTTCACGATCGACAACCCGAACGCGTCGGGCTCCTGCGCCTGCGGCGACTCCTTCAGCTAGACCCTGTCCTGGCGATCGGAATGTTCGCCACCGCGCTTCGCCGCGGCAGGACAGACCCCTACGGAAGGCGGCGGCCCCGAGAGGGACCGCCGCCTTCCGTATGCCCGTATGCCCGCATGTCTGTTCGGTCGCGCTCCGCTCAGCCGCGCTCCGCTCAGCCGCGCCGCGCGATCTTCTCGCCCGTCGTCGCGTCCACCACCAGCCGCTTGCCCAGCGGCTGCGCCAGCTCCGCCGTCACGGACTGCTCCTTCGCGATCGCCACGCACATCCGGTCGGGATCCGGGTGGGAGACGACCAGCTTCACCTTTACCGCCGTCCCGCTCTCGTCGACCTGCGGCGTATACGTCGAGCAGACCCCGCCCATGAAGTGGAGCGTCAACTTCCGGCCGTCCGTCGTGTACGACACGATCGCGCTCGACCGGGACGTCCCCGGCGCGGTCTTCTCGCCACCGGTCTCGCCGCCTCCGGCCTTGCCGCTCCCTGACCCGCCGGTCCCGGGCTCCTCGCCCCGCGAGTCGCCGGGGCCCACCGGAGAGGGCCCGCCCGGCAGCTCCCGGTGCGGCGGCTCGGCCTTCGTCAGGAACTCCGGAGCCACCGCCGGATGCGTCACCGTGTACGGCGCGGCGCCGCCGCCCGGCGCCACCTCGAACAGCCAGGACGGTACGAGCGCGCCCTTGCCCTCCACCGACCGCACCGCGAGCCCGAAGACCGCCTTGTCGATCTCCACCGGCTCGGCCGCCGCCACCCCGGCGCCGCCCTTCGCCTCGCACGGAGCGGCCGGCCGCTCGCTCTCCAGCGGTACGGCCGTCGCGCAGCCGCCGATCCGCCCGGGACCCGTACCGGCCGCGCCCCCGGCGGCCTTGTTCAGCTCCTTGAGGGCGGCGTCCGCGCCGATCACCGGATAGGCGTCGCTGCGCTCCGGCGCCGTCAACTGGCCGCTGCCGCCGATGACCTGGCCGTCCGTACCCACCTGGATCCCGGTCGACCAGCCGTACGTGGGCAGCCCGCCGACCACCGGGTCCGCGTTCACCACCCGGGTCGAGCCCATCAGCTGCCCGGCGTCCAGATCCGCGTCGGACTGCCCCAGCGCCTTCAGCACCGGCGCCGCCGCCTTCTTCGCCGCCGCCTCGCTGACCGCCGCGCCCGCTCCCGCACTCGTATCCGTGCCTGTGCCCGTGCCCGCGCCCGTACCCCTACCCGTGCCCGTGCCAGAGGCCGAACTGCCGCCCGACGGGCACGCCTTGCCCTTCAGGCAGTTGTCGCCGCCCGCACGTCCGAACTGGGCGTAGGTCCAGGTCCCCGGCGCCTGCCGGGCAACGCTCAGCAGCGGGCCGGAACCGTCCTTGTCCGTGCCGACCTTCCAGGCCGTCCCGTCCGACCTCGGCGCCCCCGTCAGCCCGAGCGCCTTCGCCAGCCGGGTCACGTCCGCGGCCGTGACCGCGCCGCTCGTACGGTAGACCCGCGCCGTACCGGGGCCCTGCGGCAGCTTCCCCTTGGCGCGGTACGTCACCCCGCCCGGGTCGGGCTCGCCGGGCGCGATGCCGGCCGGCGCGGATTCCCCGGCCGCCGCCCCGCCCGCGGTCGGGCCCGCGGCGCCGACCTGCCCCGGGGCCGGGGCTTCGAGCGCGTCCAGGGCCAGCGGCGGCGGGCCGCCGTCGGCGGTGGGCCCGGCGCCGCCGCCGAAGGCGCTCGTCGCGAAGTACGCGCCGCCGCCTCCGGCGATCAGTACCGCCGCCGCCACCGTGGCGACGGCGAACCGGGGACGGCGGCGGCGCGCGACACCGGCGCCGCCGGATTCGGCTGTGCCCTCCTGGGGCCGCTCCGTACTGGTCACCGCTGCTCCTTCGACTGCGTATCGGGGGTATCGGGGGTATCGGCGTATCCGTATATCGGGTGTGCCCGTGCGTCAATCGGGTGTGCCCGTGCGTCAGGCGGGTCCGCGCGTTCCCGGACCGCACTCTCCGGCAAGCGGAGCGTAACGGACGCGACACGTTCCGTGGCTCCGTCGTATTCCGCGTCCCCTGTAAAGGGGAACGCCCGTTGGACGGAAGCGGCGCGGTCGCGGTTCCCCCCGATCGGTTACCGGCCCCGCGCGGCGTACCGACCCGGTAGCGTGAACTGTCAACCGTTGCCCGCATCAGGAGCGTTCACGCCGTGCGAATCGCAGTCACCGGCTCCATCGCCACCGATCATCTGATGACCTTTCCCGGCCGCTTCGCCGACCAACTGGTCGCCGATCAGCTGCACACGGTCTCCCTCTCCTTCCTGGTCGACAATCTGGAAGTGCGCAGGGGCGGTGTCGGAGCGAACATCTGCTTCGGCATGGGCCAGCTGGGCGCCCGCCCCCTCCTGGTCGGTGCCGCGGGTCAGGACTTCGACGAGTACCGCGCCTGGCTGGACCGGCACGGCGTCGACACCACCTCCGTCCGGATCTCCGAGGTCCTGCACACGGCCCGCTTCGTGTGCACCACCGACGCCGACCACAACCAGATCGGCTCCTTCTACGCGGGCGCGATGAGCGAGGCCCGCCTGATCGAACTCAAGAAGGTCGCCGACCGCGTCGGCGGTCTCGACCTGGTGCTGATCGGCGCGGACGACCCCGAGGGCATGCTGCGCCACACCGAGGAGTGCCGCAGCCGCGAGATCCCCTTCGCGGCCGACTTCTCGCAGCAGATCGCCCGCATGGAGCGCGACGAGATCCGCACCCTGCTCGACGGCGCGACCTACCTCTTCTCCAACGAGTACGAGAAGGGCCTCATCGAGGCCAAGACCGGCTGGGACGACGCGGAGATCCTCTCCCGCGTCGGCCACCGCGTCACCACCCTCGGCAAGAACGGCGTACGGATCGACCGCGTCGGCGACGAGCCGATCATCGTCGGCTGCCCGGACGAGACCGTCAAGGCCGACCCGACCGGCGTCGGCGACGCCTTCCGCGCCGGGTTCCTCTCCGGCCTCTCCTGGGGCGTCGGCCTGCGCCGCGCCGCCCAGGTCGGCTGCATGCTCGCCACCCTGGTCATCGAGACGGTCGGCACCCAGGAGTACACCCTGCGCAGGACCCACTTCATGGAGCGCTTCACCAAGGCGTACGGCCACGACGCCGCGGCCGAGGTCCAGGCCCACCTGCCCGAGACGGTCGCCTGACCCGGCGCGCGGGCCGCTGAGCGACGCTCACGACACCCGGCGGACCACATACGCGACACCGTGGTCCGCCGGGCGCTCGCCCACGTACTCCTGGCCGCGCATCTCGCACCACGCCGGGATGTCCAGCCGCGCCGCCTCGTCGTCCGAGAGCACCGCGACCGTGCCGCCCACCGGCACCTCGCCGAAGACCTTCGCCAGCTCGATCACCGGGATCGGGCAGCGCCGTCCCAGCGCGTCCACCACCCGCTCACCGCCGCCGCCGTCGTCCTCCCGGCCCGCCGCGGGCACGGGCACCGGTACGGGGGAGGGCGCGGTCGCGGGCGCGGACGCCACCGGCGCGCCGAACCGCTCCCGTACCCCGGACACCACCCCCGGCAGCACCTCCAGGAAGCGGTCCACCTCCGCCTCCGGCGTACCGAGGGGCAGCGAGATCCGGACGTTGCCCTCCGAGAGCACCCCCATCGCCCGCAGCACATGACTGGGGGTCAGCGTGGAGCTGGTGCACGACGAGCCGGAGGAGACCGAGAAGTCCGCCCGGTCCAGCTCGTGCAGCAGCGCCTCCCCGTCCACGTAGAGACAGGAGAACGTGACGAGGTGGGGGAGCCGGCGCACCGGATGCCCCACCACCTCCACCTCGGGCACCAGCTCCGGCACCCGCGCCCTGATCCGCTCCACCAGCGCCCGCAGCCGCGCCGCCTCGGCCGCCGCCTCGGCGCGCACCGCCCGCAGCGACGCCGCCGCCGCGACGATCGCCGGAATGTTCTGGAAGCCGGGGGCGCGGCCCGACTCCCGCTCGTCGGCCGGGCCGGGGGCGGCGAACCGTACCCCCTTGCGCACCGCCAGCAGGCCGACGCCCGCCGGGCCGCCCCACTTGTGCGCGCTCGCGGTCAGCAGCGACCAGGCACCCTCCACCGGGCCCCAGCCCAGCGACTGCGCGGCGTCCACCAGCAGCGGGACGCCGCGTCCCCGGCAGATCTCGGCGACGGCGGACACCGGCTGCTCCGTCCCCACCTCGTGGTTGGCCGACTGGAGACAGGCCAGGGCGGTGTCCGCGCGCAGCGCCGCCGCGTAGCCGTCCGGGTCCACCGCCCCGTACCGGTCGACGGGCACCTCGCTCACCGTTCCACCGGCCCCGCTCGCGTGCGCGGACGCCGCGTGGAGCACCGACGAGTGCTCCACCGAGGAGACCACCGCGTGGAGCCCGACACGCCGACGCCCATGGAGCGCCCCCGACATTCCGGAGTGCACCGCGTGGGTCCCCGAAGGAGTGAAAACCAGCTCGTCGGGACGGCAGCCGACGGCCTCGGCCGCCGTCTGCCTGGCCGCGTCGAGCAGCAGCCCGGCCCGCCTGCCCTCGCGGTAGAGCCGGGACGGGTCGGCCCACCCCTCGTCCAGGGACGCCTGGAGGGCCTGGCGGGCGACGGGATGCAGCGGGGCCGAGGAGGCGGCGTCGAAATAGGGCACGCCGCCACGCTAGACGAGTAAGCCCGAAGTAGCGTCAGGAACGTCCCGGGCCACCGGGTCGCGCACCCGGGCACCCCCGCTCGCGCGCGCTCCACCCCTTCGGGGAGTCGGGCGGCGCGTTGGGCACCCTCCCCGCACGACCTCAAATCACGTCCAGTAGGGTTTGGTCCGCATAAACATCCAAACCCCTGCCCGCGTCGGGCCGGCGACCGACCAGGAGACGGCCGCAGCCGGTTGCGCGGGCGAGACTCTCGGGAAGGCGCTACGTGAGTCCCAACGGCTCCGACCGCTCGTCGCGGCGCCCGATGCGGCGGAAGCTGCCGCAGGTGCTGACTGCGGGCCTGATCCTCGCGACCTCCACCGGTTGCACCTACAAGGACTTCCCCCGCCTCGGAATGCCCACCCCGGTGACGGAGGAGGCTCCTCGGATCCTCTCCCTGTGGCAGGGCTCGTGGGCGGCAGCGCTCATCACGGGCGTACTGGTATGGGGTCTGATCCTGTGGAGTGTCATCTTCCACCGGCGCAGCCGCACCAAGGTGGAGGTACCTCCGCAGACCCGGTACAACATGCCCATCGAGGCGTTGTACACCGTGGTCCCGCTCATCATCGTCTCGGTGCTCTTCTACTTCACCGCCCGTGACGAGACGAAGCTCCTCACCCTCTCGGCCAAGCCGACCCACACGATCAACGTGGTCGGCTACCAGTGGAGCTGGGGCTTCAACTACATCGAGAACGTGGACGGGAAGACCACCACCGGCAACAAGGTTCCGAAGGAACTCGACGCCATCCCGGACCGGTTCGTGAAGGCCTTCCCCGCGCACGCCGAGGGCGTCTACGACTACGGCATCCCCGGCACCCGGAACCCGCAGAACAACAACCCGGGTCCGACGCTGTGGCTCCCCAAGGGGGAGAAGGTCCGCTTCATCCTGACCTCGCGTGATGTCATCCACTCCTTCTGGGTGGTGCCGTTCCTGATGAAGCAGGACGTCATCCCGGGGCACACCAACGCCTTCGAGGTGACCCCCAACCAGGAGGGCACCTTCATGGGCAAGTGCGCCGAGCTGTGCGGCGCCGACCACTCGCGGATGCTCTTCAACGTCAAGGTGGTCTCTCCGGAGCGCTACCAGCAGCACCTCGAAGAGCTGGCCAAGAAGGGCCAGAACGGCTACATCCCGTCGGGCATCGCGCAGACGGATCCGGCCAAGAACGCGGAGACGAACAAACTGTGAGCATCCTCAACGAACCCCAGGGTGCCGCCGCAGCAGCTGACGACTCTTACGAGAACGAGCTGCCGGTACGGCGCAAACAGCCGGGCAACATCGTCGTGAAGTGGCTGACCACCACGGACCACAAGACGATCGGCACGATGTACCTGATCACGTCGTTCGCGTTCTTCTGCATCGGCGGCGTCATGGCGCTGCTGATGCGCGCCGAGCTGGCGCGTCCGGGCACGCAGATCATGTCCAACGAGCAGTTCAACCAGGCGTTCACGATGCATGGCACGATCATGCTGCTGATGTTCGCGACGCCGTTGTTCGCCGGGTTCGCGAACTGGATCATGCCGCTGCAGATCGGCGCGCCCGACGTGGCGTTCCCGCGGCTGAACATGTTCGCGTACTGGCTCTACCTCTTCGGTTCGCTGATCGCGGTGAGCGGTTTCATCACGCCCCAGGGCGCGGCGGACTTCGGCTGGTTCGCGTACTCGCCGCTGTCGGACGCGGTGCGTTCGCCGGGCATCGGCGCCGACCTGTGGATCATGGGCCTGGCGTTCTCCGGGTTCGGCACGATCCTCGGCGCGGTCAACTTCATCACCACGATCATCTGCATGCGCGCCCCCGGCATGACGATGTTCCGGATGCCGATCTTCACGTGGAACGTGCTGCTGACCGGTGTGCTGGTGCTGCTGGCCTTCCCGGTGCTCGCCGCCGCGCTGTTCGCCCTGGAGGCGGACCGTAAATTCGGTGCTCATGTGTTCGACGCGGCCAATGGCGGGGCGTTGCTCTGGCAACACCTGTTCTGGTTCTTCGGGCATCCAGAGGTGTACATCATCGCCTTGCCGTTCTTCGGGATCGTCTCCGAAGTGATCCCGGTCTTCTCGCGGAAGCCGATGTTCGGATACATCAGCCTCGTGGCGGCCACGATCTCGATCGCCGGTCTGTCCGTGACGGTGTGGGCGCACCACATGTACGTGACCGGTGGCGTGCTGCTCCCGTTCTTCTCGTTCATGACGTTCCTGATCGCGGTGCCGACCGGCGCGAAGTTCTTCAACTGGATCGGGACGATGTGGAAGGGGTCGCTGTCCTTCGAGACACCGATGCTCTGGACCATCGGCTTCCTGGTGACGTTCCTCTTCGGCGGTCTGACCGGCGTCATCCTGGCATCGCCGCCGCTGGACTTCCACGTCTCGGACTCGTATTTCGTGGTGGCGCACTTCCACTACGTGGTGTTCGGCACCGTCGTCTTCGCGATGTTCGCCGGATTCCATTTCTGGTGGCCGAAGTTCACCGGCAAGATGCTCGACGAGCGGCTCGGGAAGATCACCTTCTGGACGCTGTTCATCGGCTTCCACGGCACCTTCCTCGTCCAGCACTGGCTCGGCGCCGAAGGCATGCCGCGCCGCTACGCGGACTATCTCGCCGCCGACGGATTCACCGCGCTGAACACCATCTCCACGATCAGCTCCTTCGTCCTCGGTCTGTCGATCCTGCCGTTCTTCTACAACGTGTGGAAGACCGCCAAGTACGGCAAGAAGGTCGAGGTGGACGACCCCTGGGGCTATGGACGTTCACTCGAATGGGCGACCTCGTGCCCGCCGCCGCGGCACAACTTCGTCACTCTGCCGCGCATCCGGTCCGAATCACCGGCGTTCGATCTGCACCACCCGGAGATCGCCGCCCTCGACCAGCTTGAGAACTCCGGCCACGGAGCCGGTGCCGGCGTCCTCGTCGGTGGCAAGGAGGACGGAAAGTGAAGATCCAAGGCAGGATGTTCATCTGGCTGAGCCTCTTCATCCTGGTCGTCGCCATCGTCTACGGCGTCTGGTCCAAGGAGCCGGTCGGCACGACGGCGCTCTTCCTGGCCTTCGGCCTGAGCATCATGATCGGGTTCTATCTGGCCTTCACGGCCCGCCGGATGGACTCGCTCGCCCAGGACAACAAGGAAGCCGAGGTCGTGGACGAGGCCGGCGAGGTGGGGTTCTTCTCCCCGCACAGCTGGCAGCCGTTCGCGCTCGCCATCGGCGGCGCCCTGCTCTTCCTCAGCGTCGCGATCGGCTGGTGGCTGGCGTACTTCTCGGCGCCGCTGCTGCTCATCGGCCTGTGGGGCTGGGTCTTCGAGTACTACCGCGGTGAGAGCCGCACCCAGTAGCGGCTGCCGCAGAGCGTCGTTCCGGGGGGCCCGGACACTCCAGCACGGAGGGTCCGGGCCCCCCGTTTGCGTCACTCGTCGCGCTGTCCTCACGGAATCTTCATACCGTGTGATCCATGACCCACACGCCGCGTTTGCGCACCGTCCTCAGCTGCACCCTGGTCGTGTCCCTCGGGGCTGGCGCGACCGCGTGCGGCAGCAGCAACGACCCCCACCCCCTCGCCACCAAGCCCTACAACGCCACCGGGCAGGTCGCCTTCAGCGCGCCCGGGGGCAGCGTCAAGGCCAACCCGGACAAGCCCCTGGAGATCACCGCCAAGAACCGCGACAGCCGGATCACCGACGTCACCGCCGTCGACACCGGCGGCCACTACCTGGCGGGCGAACTCACCGCGGACGGCATGCGCTGGCACTCCACGGCCCCGCTGGCGGCCGGCGCCCGCTACACCGTCAAGGTCTCCACCGAGAACAAGGAGGGCGCCCCCGGCAACCGCGTCCTCACCTTCGACACCGCCGCCCCCAAGAAGAAGCTGACGGTCGAGTTCGGCCCGGAGGAGGGCTCGTACGGGGTGGGGCAGCCGATCACCGCCACCCTCAGCGAGCCCATCAAGTCCAAGGCCGCCAGAGACGTCGTCGAGCGCTCCCTCAAGATCCGCGCGCCCGGCGCCGAGGAGGGCACCTGGCACTGGGTGGACGACACCGAACTCCACTACCGGCCCAAGGAGTACTGGCCCGCGAACAGCACCGTCACCGTCTCCAGCAGCCTCGAAGGGGTGAAGGTGAGCGACAAGCTGTACGGCGGCCCCGTCAAGCCGCTCACCCTCAAGATCGGCAACAAGCTGGAGGCCATCGTCGACGCCTCGGCGCACACGATGACCGTCTACCGCAACGGCGAGTGGGTCAACACCATCCCGGTGACCACCGGCAAACCCGGCTTCTCCACCCGCAACGGCATCAAGGTCGTGCTCGGCAAGGAGAGCTTCGTGCGGATGCGCGGCTCCAGCGTCGGCATCGGCGGCAGCGAGGGGTACGACCTGCCGGTCTACTGGGCGACCCGGGTGACCTGGAGCGGCGAGTACGTGCACGCCGCGCCGTGGTCCGTGGGGCAGCAGGGATCGGCCAACGTCAGCCACGGCTGCACCGGGATGTCCACCGCCAACGCGGCCTGGTTCTACGAGATCGTCGAGGAGGGCGACATCGTCCAGGTCATCAACAGCGCGGGCGACTACATGGAGGACTTCGGCAACGGCTTCGGCGACTGGAACCTGGACTGGAAGGACTGGCGCAAGGGCAGCGTCCTGCAGGCAGGCGTCCGGGACGGCAGCAGCCCGTCCGACTCGGCCCGGCTGCGCCCCCAGGTCTGAGGCCCCAGGGAGCCCCTGGAGGCTCCCGCGCCCGGGAGGGGGCCCGTCCGGCGCCCCTCCCCGGCCGGGGAGGGCCTCAGGCGGCCCCCGCCAGCCGGCCGCGCAACAGCGCGGCCAGGGCGTCCGCGAAGCCCACCGGCTCGACCGGAAGCGTCACCGCGGCATCCGCCCGGCTCCAGGTGGCCAGCCAGGCGTCCTGCGGGCGGCCCATCAGCAGCAGCACGGGCGGGCAGTTGAAGATCTCGTCCTTGATCTGCCGGGAGACGCCCATACCGCCCGCGGGAGCCGTCTCGCCGTCCAGCACGCAGACGTCGACACCGCCCTCGTCGAGCCGCTTCAGCACGGCCGGCAGCGTCGCGCATTCGAGGAACTCGACCTGGGGTACGTCGGCGGCCGGCCGGCGGCCAGCCGCCAGCCGGACCTGCTCGCGGATGTTCGCGTCGTCGCTGTAGACCAGCACCGTGGCGGTCGGCTGCATTGTTCCTCCGTGACATCAGTGTCTGCGAGGGCTCCGGGGCTCCACAGGCCCAGGACCGATGCGCGGATCGTACTCTGTCGGACACCGTGTCAGCACGGGTAAGAACGTCCCTTCACTGGGCCGTTCGAGCTGCGCACACCCCATGGACACACCGAATGGCACCCCGGGAGTCAGCGCGGGATAAGCGACCGACATAATGTCGGTCGTGGCGACAGCAACGACAGTAGAAACCGGGCACGCGCACCCGTCGGTCAATCGGCCGAACCTCACCAGCGTCGGAACCATCATTTGGCTGAGTTCCGAGCTGATGTTCTTCGCGGCCCTCTTCGCGATGTACTTCACCCTGCGGTCGGTGATGGGCGCAGAGCACTGGAAGGAAATGGCTCATGCCCTGAACGTCCCGTTCTCGACGACGAACACCACCATCCTGGTGCTCTCCTCGGTCACCTGCCAGCTCGGGGTGTTCGCCGCGGAGCGGGGCGACGTGAAGAAGCTCCGAACCTGGTTCGTGATCACGTTCGTGATGGGTGCGATCTTCATCGGCGGTCAGGTCTTCGAGTACACCGAACTGGTCAAGAAGGACGGCATCTCGCTCTCCTCCGACCCGTACGGCTCGGTGTTCTACTTGACCACCGGCTTCCACGGTCTGCACGTGACGGGGGGTCTGATCGCGTTCCTGTTCGTCCTGGGCAGGACCTACGCGGCCAAGAGGTTCACCCACGAGCAGGCAACCGCAGCCATCGTCGTGTCCTATTACTGGCACTTCGTCGATGTCGTCTGGATCGGCCTTTTCGCCACGATCTACTTGATCAAGTAACCCGGGCCACCGCGCCCGGCGCACACAGTCCAGAAGCACCGACGCAGAAGATCCTGACACCGGGGTAATCCGTGAAAAAGCTCTCCGCACGACGACGCCATCCGCTGGCGGCGGTCGTCGTCCTACTCTTCGCGCTGGCGGCCACCGGGGGGCTGTACACCGCGTTCGCGCCCGCGGGCAAGGCACAGGCCGACGTGGCCTCGCAGTCCCTCGCCATCGACGAGGGCAAGAAGCTCTACTCCGTCGGCTGTGCCAGCTGCCACGGCACCGGTGGTCAGGGAACCTCCGACGGGCCGAGCCTGGTAGGCGTCGGCTCCGCCGCCGTGGACTTCCAGGTCGGCACCGGCCGGATGCCCGCCCAGCAGCCCGGCCCGCAGATGCCCAAGAAGAAGGTCATCTACAGCCAGAAGCAGATCGACCAGCTCGCCGCGTACGTGGCGTCCCTCGGAGCCGGCCCGATCACGCCGACCGAGGAGCAGTACAGCACCTCCGACGCGAGCGTCGCCTCCGGCGGTGAGCTGTTCCGCACCAACTGTGCCCAGTGCCACAACTTCACCGGTAAGGGTGGCGCGCTGACTCACGGCAAGACCGCACCGAGCCTGGAGGGTGTGGATCCCAAGCACATCTACGAGGCCATGCAGACCGGCCCGCAGAACATGCCGTCCTTCCCCGACACGACGATGCCGGAGCAGCAGAAGAAGGACATCATCGCCTACGTCAAGGCGGTGAACGGGGACGATACCGAGAGCCCTGGCGGTCTCGAACTGGGCGGCCTCGGCCCCGTCAGTGAGGGACTGTTCGCCTGGATCTTCGGTCTCGGTGTTCTGATCGCGGCTGCCGTCTGGGTCGCTGCCCACACCGCTAAGGCCAAGAAGTCATGAGTAGCCAAGAAGAGATCTCAAAAGAGAACCCGCCGAGCGAGCAGGACGCCGCGCACGGCGCCGTGGTGACCGCGGACGACCCGTTCGCCGACCCCGGTCTGCCCGCGCACCAGCCGCGCAAGCAGGACATCGACGAGCGGTCGGCCAAGCGGTCCGAGCGCATGGTCGCGATCCTGTTCATGGTGTCGATGCTCGCGACGGTGGCGTTCATCGCCTCGTTCGTGGCGTTCCCGGTCGACAAGAACGTCTTTGTCTTCCCGCTCGGCCACGTCAGCATCCTGCACCTCTCGCTGGGTGTGACCCTGGCCGTCGCGCTGTTCTGCATCGGCGCCGGCGCGGTCCACTGGGCCCGTACGCTGATGTCCGACGTCGAGGTGGCGGACGAACGCCACCCGATCGAGGCGCCGCCCGAGGTCAAGCAGAAGGTCCTCGCGGACTTCGCGGCGGGCGCGGCCGAGTCCGGCTTCGGCCGGCGCAAGCTGCTCCGCAACACGATGTTCGGCGCGCTCGCGCTGGTGCCGCTCTCCGGCGTGGTGCTCCTGCGCGACCTGGGACCGCTGCCCGAGAAGAAGCTCAGGTCCACGCTGTGGGCCAAGGGCAAGCAGCTCATCAACATGAACACGCATGAGCCGCTGCGTCCCGAGGACGTCGTGGTGGGGTCGCTCACCTTCGCCATGCCCGAGGGCCTCTCGGAGCACGACGAGAACTTCCAGAGCGAGATCGCCAAGGCGGCGCTCATGATCATCCGGATCCAGCCGGACGAGATCAAGGACAAGCGCGAGCTGGAATGGTCCCACCAGGGGATCGTGGCCTTCTCGAAGATCTGCACCCACGTCGGCTGCCCGATCAGCCTGTACGAGCAGCAGACGCACCACGCGCTCTGCCCGTGCCACCAGTCCACCTTCGATCTCTCCGACGGCGCCCGCGTCATCTTCGGCCCGGCCGGTCACGCCCTCCCGCAGCTGCGGATCGGTGTGAACGCGGACGGCAACCTCGAGGCGCTCGGCGACTTCGACGAGCCCGTCGGCCCTGCCTTCTGGGAGCGCGGATGAGTACCACGACCGCTACAGACGAGAAAAGCCGCAAGGCGCCCGCCGGTGAGCGGGTCGCCGACTGGGCGGACGGCCGGCTGGGGATCTACTCCCTCGCCAAGGCCAACATGCGGAAGATCTTCCCGGACCACTGGTCCTTCATGCTCGGCGAGATCTGCCTCTACAGCTTCATCATCATCATCCTCACGGGTGTGTATCTGACGCTGTTCTTCCACCCGTCGATGAACGAGGTGGAGTACCACGGCAGCTACATCCCGATGCAGGGCGTGCTGATGTCGGAGGCGTACGCCTCCACGCTGGACATCAGCTTCGACATCCGCGGTGGCCTGCTGATCCGGCAGATCCACCACTGGGCCGCGCTGATCTTCCTCGCGGCGATGATGGTCCACATGATGCGCGTCTTCTTCACGGGCGCGTTCCGCAAGCCGCGTGAGATCAACTGGCTGTTCGGCTTCCTGCTGTTCGTGCTGGGCATGTTCACCGGGTTCACCGGCTACTCCCTCCCGGACGACCTGCTCTCCGGTACGGGTGTCCGCTTCACCCAGGGCGCGATCCTGTCCGTACCGATCGTCGGCACGTACATCTCGATGTTCCTGTTCGGCGGCGAGTTCCCCGGCGGCGACTTCGTGGCCCGGTTCTACTCGGTCCACATCCTGCTGCTGCCCGGGATCATGCTGGGGCTGGTCGTGGCCCACCTGATCCTGGTCTTCTACCACAAGCACACGCAGTTCGCGGGCCCCGGCCGGACGAACAACAACGTCGTGGGCATGCCGCTGCTGCCGATCTACATGGCGAAGGCCGGCGGGTTCTTCTTCCTGGTCTTCGGCCTGATCACGCTGGTCGCGGCGATCGCCACGATCAACCCGATCTGGGCGCTCGGCCCCTACCGGCCCGACCAGGTGTCCACCGGCGCCCAGCCCGACTGGTACATGGGCATGCCGGAAGGGCTCGTCCGGGCGATGCCCGGCTGGGAGATCAACGTCGCGGGCCACACCCTCGTCCTGGGTGTCTTCATCCCGCTGATGATCCTTCCGCTGGTCCTCGGCGCGATCGCGGTCTATCCGTTCATCGAGTCGTGGGTCACCGGGGACAAGCGCGAGCACCACATCCTGGACCGCCCGCGCAACGTGCCGACGCGTACGGCCTTCGGCGTGGCCTGGCTGGTGTGGTACTTCGTCCTGCTGGCCGGTGGTGGGAACGACATCTGGGCGACCCACTTCCATCTCTCGATCAACACGATCACCTGGTTCGTCCGGATCGCGTTCTTCGTGGCGCCGGTCGTCGCGTTCATCGTCACCAAGCGGATCTGTATCGGTCTGCAGCGGCGCGACGCGGAGAAGGTCCTGCACGGCCGGGAGTCCGGTCTCATCAAGCGGCTGCCGCACGGTGAGTTCATCGAGGTGCACGCGCCGCTCGACCCGGTGGCGCTGCACAAGCTCACCGCGCACGAGCAGTACGCGCCGGCCGAGATCGGCCCGACGGTCGACGAGAACGGCGTGGAGCGCAAGGTCTCGCCCGTCGAGAAGCTCCGCGTCAAGCTCAGCAAGGGCTACTACGGCCCCGGCAACCAGCTGCCGAAGCCCACGGCGGAGGAGTACAAGGAGATCCAGAGCGGCCACGGCCACCACTGATCCACCCGGCCTCCCCGAGGTCGCCACCACCGAGGCCCCGGCCCGGTCTCCCGCCAGGGGGCCGGCCGGGGCCCTCGGCGTTCCCCCGCCCGGCGCGCGGCCTGTCCGCAGTACGGGCGGTCGTCCGGTCGGCCGGGCGTACGCCGATAGGCTGCTCCCGGGCCCTCGGAGGGTCCGCGTACCCGTCCCGGACCCCAGGAGCGAGCGATGAGCGCTGTTACCCCCGTCGGAGGCGACACCGTGGCGGCCCGCACCTGGCCGGGCGTCCTGGACACCCTGCTCAACGGCGCCGACCAGAGCGCCGACGCCACCGCCTGGGCGATGGACAGCATCATGAGCGGCGCGGCCACCGACGCGCAGATCGCCGGATTCGCGGTGGCACTGCGGGCCAAGGGCGAGACCGTCGCGGAGATCAGCGGGCTCGTCCGGGCGATGTACGAGCACGCCAGGGTCATCGAGGTGCCCGGCAGGACCGTCGACATCGTCGGCACCGGCGGCGACGGCGCCAAGACCGTCAACATCTCCACCATGTCCTCGATCGTGGTGGCGGGCACCGGCGCGAAGGTCGTCAAGCACGGCAGCCGCGCCGCGTCTTCGGCGAGCGGCGCCTCCGACGTGCTGGGCAAGCTCGGCGTCAATCTGGAGCTGTCCCCGGAGCGGGTGGTGCGGGTCGCGGAGGAGGCGGGCATCACCTTCTGCTTCGCCGTGAAGTTCCACCCGGCCCTGCGACAGGTGGCCGCGGCGCGCGGTGAGCTGGGGATCCGTACGGTCTTCAACTTCCTGGGGCCGCTCACCAACCCGGCGAAGGTACGGGCGCAGGCGACCGGCGTCGCCGACGCCCGGATGGCGCCGATCATGGCGGGCGTGCTGGCCGAGCGCGGCTCCTCCGCGCTGGTCTTCCGGGGTGACGACGGGCTCGACGAGCTGACCACCACCGCCACCTCCCGGGTCTGGGTCGTCCGGGACGGGAACGTCACCGAGCAGCCCTTCGACCCGCGCGACGTCGGCCTGTCCCTGGTGCCGGTCGAGGCCCTGCGCGGCGCGGACGCCTCGTACAACGCGGAGGTCGCCCGCAGGCTGCTCGCCGGAGAGACCGGCCCCGTACGGGACGCCGTGCTGCTCAACTCGGCGGCTGCGCTGGTGGCGCTCGACCCGACGGACGACCCGCTGGAGCTTCAGCTGGCGGCGGGCATCGCGCGGGCGGCGGAGTCCATCGACTCGGGCGCGGCGGGGCGTTCGCTGGCCCGCTGGGTCGAGGCCAGCAACGCCTGACGGCGAGCGGGTGGGACGGGGCGGGTGCCGGCCGGCACCCGCCCCGTCCCGTATCGCGGACATCTGTTGGGCGGTGCGGCACGCTGTGCCATACTTTCGGCCAAGGTCATGAGTGACAGCGATTTAGGCCCCGGCTCGCTGTCCGGCAACCCTCCGTCCGTGGCGGGGTGCCCCGGGTGAAGACCAGGCCGTAGGCAGCGAGGTCTGCGGCAAGCGCGGACCCCTCGCACCTTTGGGGTCCTGGTCCTCAAGGGAGCAGTCTCGTGAGCAAGCGAATGCGTTAGGGCGCTCAAGCCCCTCTTCAACACCCCCTCCGCACGGTGATCCGTGTGTCGAGGCATTCCCCGCGCCACCTGTCACGGCCCTGCCGTGCCGCGGGTCCTTTGAAGCCGCCATTCCGCCTTGTCCTGCCGGGAGATAACGCCATGTCCGCATACCCGAACGCCACCGCCACCGCCACCGCCGCTACCCCCTCCGACGACCCCGCCTGTGGCGCGCCGCTGCCGGTGCTCGGACGGGACGTGACCGTGCCGCTCGTCACCGGCGGCGAGGTCGGCTACGCCGCCCTGGACTACGCGGCCAGCGCCCCGGCGCTCCAGCGCGTGTGGGACGACGTCGCCGCGTACGCCCCGTACTACGGCAGCGTCCACCGGGGCGCTGGCTACCTCTCGCAGCTCTCCACGGACCTCTTCGAGAACAGCCGCCGCACGGTCGCCGCGTTCCTCGGCTGCCGCCCTGACGACCAGGTGGTCTTCACCCGCTCGACGACGGATTCGCTGAACCTGCTGGCCGCTGCCCTGCCCGCGCGGTGCGAGGTGTTCGTCTTCGAGACGGAGCACCACGCCTCGCTGCTGCCCTGGCGCGACGCCCGGGTCAGCTATCTCGACGCCCCCCGCACCCCGGCCGCGGCCGTCGCCACCCTGGAGCGCGCGCTCGCCTCGCGCGACCCCGAGGCGCCCGCGCTGGTCTGTGTCACGGGGGCGTCCAATGTGACGGGTGAGCTGTGGCCGGTACGGGAGCTGGCCGCCGCCGCGCACCGCCACGGTGCCCGGATCGTGCTGGACGCCGCGCAGCTCGTACCGCACCACGCCGTGGACATCGCCGAACTGGACGTGGACTGGATCGCGTTCTCCGGGCACAAGCTGTACGCGCCGTTCGGCTCCGGGGTGCTGGCGGGCCGGGCCGACTGGCTCCAGGACGCCGAGCCGTACCTCGCGGGCGGCGGCGCCAGCCGTACGGTGGCGCGGCGCGCCGATGGCGGGGTGGAGGTGGAGTGGCACGCCACGGCCGCCCGCCACGAGGCCGGTTCGCCCAACGTGATCGGGGTGTACGCGATCGCCTCGGCCTGCAAGGCGCTGGAGGAGGCCGGTTTCGACGCGCTGGAGGCCCGTGAGCGGAGCCTCGTCGCCCGGCTGCGCGCGGGGCTGGCCGAGGTGCCCGAGGTGAAGGTGCTCTCGCTGTTCGGCGACGACGCGCCGCGGGTCGGTGTGCTGTCGTTCGTGGTCGAGGGGTGGAACAGCTCGCACTTCGCCGCCGCGCTCTCCGCGGAGTACGGCATCGGGGTGCGCGACGGCCTGTTCTGCGCCCACCCGCTGGTACGGACGCTGCTGGACGGCGACCCGCAGGAGCAGGGGGAGTGCGGCGCGCCGGAGGCCGAGCCGGGCGCCCGCTCGCTCAACGCCATCCGGGTGAGCTTCGGGGCGGGGACGCCGGAGGAGCACGTGGAGCGGTTCGTGCGGGCGGTGCGCGAGCTGGTCAGCGACGGCGCGCGGTGGAGCTACCGCACGGAGGACGGCCGCTGCGTGCCGGACCGGGGAGCGGCCGCCGCGTAAGCCGTCCGCGCCCGTTCGCCGGAGGCGGTCCTACGCGTCGAGTCCGATCGCGAAGGCCGCCTCCAGGTCGTGCTGCGAGTACGTACGGAACGCCACGTGGGTGTCGGTGCCCTCGACGCCGGGGATCTTGCTGATCCGGCCGGGGATGACATCGGCGAGGTCGTCGTGTTTCGGCACGCGCACCATGGCGATCAGGTCGTACGTACCCGTCACCGAGAAGACCTCGCTGACGCTGTCCAGGGCGGCGATGGCCTCGGCGATCTCGGGGATCCGGTCGACGCTGGTCTTGATGAGCACGATCGCGGTGATCACGGTTGGCGTTCTCCCTCGGTGGCCCCGGTCTGTGCGCCCACTCTATCGGTACGCCAGTAGCGCCCCCAGGCGTAGAGGAAGCCCGCGCCGAACCCGGCCACATGGGCGAGATAGGCGACTCCCGGCCCCTCTCCGGCGCCGCGGGCGGCCAGCCACTGGAGCACGAACCAGAAGATCAGCACGGACCAGGCGGGGAAGCGCAGCGGCAGGAAGAACAGGAACGGGAAGAGGCTGGTGACGCGGGCCCGGGGGAAGAGGTAGAGGAACGCGCCGAGCACGCCGGAGATCGCCCCGGACGCGCCCACCAGGGTCTGCCGCGACTCCGCGTTGGCCGCCGCGTAGGCGAACAGCGCGAGATATCCGACGCCGAGGTAGAAGAGCAGGAACGGCACCCGGCCCATGCGCTCCTCGGTCATCGCGCCGAAGACGTGCAGGAAGAGCATGTTGCCGAGCAGGTGCAGCCAGCCGCCGTGCACGAACAGCGCGGTGAGCGGGGTGAGCAGGGCGTGCGGGGAGCCTCGCAGCAGGTCGTGGGGGATCACTCCCCACCGTTCGAAGTACGCGTTCTGGGCCGCGAGGAGCGCGTCCCCGCCGCCGTGGCCGGGGACCGCGCCGGAGACCGGGCTGAGCAGGAACGCCAGTGCGCACAGGCCGATCAGCCCGTACGTCACCACGGGGACGCCGGCCGCTCTCCGTGAGGGGGTCACCCGGCAGAGCATGCCGTACCGGGACCCTTCGGGGCAGAGCGCCTCGCCGCTCCGCGTGGTGCCCGCGAGGCCGTAGGGTTGCCGGGTGCGATCCGCGGTTCGACGGTGCGCCGACGGTTCGACGGCTCGCCGCGGGGCACCGCACGAGGGACGACGAAAAGAGGACGACGCGATGGCAACGCTTCCGACGGTTCCACAGCCGACGGCCACCACCCGGTGGCGCTGCACGCTGTGCGGGAATCTCACCCGCTTCGATGTGACCCGGTCGTCGAAGACCGTCGAGTACGTCCATCTGGACCTGGCCGGAGAGCCCACGGTCGAGGAGCGCGAGGTGGTCAGTGAGACCATCGAGTCGGTGCGCTGTCGTTGGTGCAACGCGGTGGATCAGATCGAATTGGTGGACAGGCCGGGAGCCGGTTCCTGAGGGAGCCGCCCGAAAGGGGTAGTGGGGTGACGGATCGTGGAGCAGCCCGCGAGCGGTGCTGAACCGGCCGGTGCGGCCGGTGACGCCGCGGAGACGCTCGACCGCCCGCTTCCCGACGGGGTACGGCGCCGGGTCGTGGCGCTGGTCTCGGACGCCTTCGGGGGGCTGACCGTCACGGAGCTGCCCGCGCAGCTGCGGCAGTACGCGCGCTTCACTCCGAACAGACGTGCGAAATTCGCGGGGAACGCGATGGCCGCCGCGCTGGAGGCCGATCCGCTCTTCCGGCAGCGGATCGCGGACCGGCTCACCCAGGCCCAGCCCGAGCTGGCCGCCGCGCTGGAGGCGGGATCGCCGCCCGCCGCCGCCGACCCCGTCGACGTGGCCGCCGCCGCGTATGTGCTCAGACCACCCGGATGGGTGAAGCTGGTGGCCGCCGCGGGCGAGGAGGCCCAGCGGGCGGACGCCGAGCGCGCCGACGAGGAGGCCCGGCGGGAGCTGGAGCGGCTGCGCGAGGAGCTGGCCGCCGCCAGGGCGCAGACCAGGAACGACACCGAGCGGCTGCGTACGGAGCTGGAGGCGGCCCGCAAGGAGGCCGACGCGCTCCACCGCAAGCTGCGCAGCGCCCAGAGCGATGTGAAGCGCGGTGAGGCGGCTCTGCGCCGTACCCACGCGGAGGCCGAGACGCTCCGGGCGGAGAGCGCCGCCCAGGTGTCGGCGGCCGAGAGCGAGACGCGCCGCGTCAGGGCGCGGCTGGCCGAGGCCGAGGCATCGGTCGAGGCGAGCCGCCGGGCCGCCCGGGAGGGCCGCTCGGTCGAGGACATGCGGCTGCGGCTGCTGCTGGACACGGTGCTGGAGTCGGCGCAGGGGCTGCGGCGCGAGCTGGCGCTGCCGCCCGCCACCAGCCGCCCCGCCGACACGGTCGACGCGGTGGAGCCCGGCCGGATGTCGCCCAAGGACGTGGCGGCGCGGGCGCTGTCCGAGACGGATCCGGCCCTGCTCGACCAACTGCTGGCGCTGCCGCAGGCACATCTGATCGTCGACGGTTACAACGTCACCAAGACCGGTTATCCCACGATGCCGCTGGAGAAGCAGCGGCTGCGGCTGCTCGGCGGCCTCGCCATGCTGGCGGCGCGCACGGGCGCCGAGGTGACCTGTGTGTTCGACGGCGCGGAACTGGCGGCGCCGGTGCTGCTCGCGCCGCCGCGCGGGGTGCGGGTGCTGTTCTCCAAGCCGGGGGTGACGGCGGACGAGCTGATCCGCCAGCTCGTCAGGGCGGAGCCGCCCGGCCGGCCGGTGGTGGTGGTCTCCACCGACCGCGAGGTCGCGGACGGCGTGGCGAAGGCCGGTGCCCGGCCCGTCGCTTCCGCGCTGCTGCTCAGGCGGCTTTCGCGGTCTTAGGTCCGTTCCGGGCAACTCCTGCGGAAAATGACCGAATTAACCGCCGGTCGGGATGACACGCCGCCAAATGTCCATGACTGAGCGTGTGATGCCCGGCCGGATGTGTAAAAACTATGCGTCGCGACCGACTTTTTTCTTGCAAGGATTTGAACTGATCACAAGTAGGTCACTATGGTCATGGCTCGAACCTTCGCGCGGTTGATCACCCATCCGGGGTGGCAGCGAAGGGACCGCCGATTTCACACCGTTCGCTCCTTCCCCTGGGCGCCGGACGCGTGGAGCCGGGGCCGACGTCCCCCACTGGCCCGGTAGGCGGCTGAGGAGAAGGAGCTCGCCTCCGTGGCGTCCCACCGTCGTCCCAAGCCCCCGAGCCGCACCCGGGTGACCGTACTCACCGCGACCGCCGCCGCAGCCGTCGCGCTGACCGCCAACTCCGCCAACGCCGCACCGGCGCCCAGCAAGTCGGAGGTCAAGGAGAAGGTCGACAAGCTCTACGAGGACGCCGAGAAGGCCACCGAGAAGTACAAGGGGGCCAAGGAGTCCCAGGAGAAGCTGGAGAAGGAAGTCAGCGCCCTCCAGGACAAGGTGGCGCGCGGCCAGGAAGAGCTGAACGAGCTGCGCGACGGCCTCGGTTCGATCGCCAGCGCCCAGTACCGCACCGGCGGCATCGACCCCGCCATGCAGCTCTTCCTCTCCTCCGACCCGGACTCCTACCTGGACCAGGCGTCCGCGCTCGACCAGGTCAGCGCCAAGCAGGCCCAGGCGCTCCAGCAGATCCAGTCCAAGCAGCGGTCCCTCGCGCAGGAGCGCAAGGAGGCCCAGTCGAAGGTCACGGACCTGGCCGACACCCGCAAGGAACTCGGCAAGAAGAAGAACGAGGTCCAGGGCAAGCTCGCCGCCGCGCAGAAGCTGCTCAACACCCTCACCGCGCAGGAGCGCGCCGCCCTCGCCAAGGAGGACGAGCAGCGTGCCAGCCGCTCCTCCTCCGCCGCCGGATCGGGCACGGGCTCCGGCGCCGAATCCGGCCGTACCGACCTCGGCAACTCGGTGCCCGCCTCGCAGCGCGCCTCGGCCGCCTTCGCCGCCGCACAGGGCAAGATCGGCTCCCCGTACGTGTACGGCGCCAGCGGCCCCAGCTCCTTCGACTGCTCCGGGCTGACCTCCTGGGCCTACGCCCAGGCCGGTGTCTCCATACCCCGCACCTCCGAGTCCCAGGCCAACGCCGGGGCCCGCCTCGGTATGAGCCAGCTGCAACAGGGCGACCTCGTCATCTTCTACGGCGACCTGCACCACGTCGGCTTCTACGCGGGCAACGGCCAGGTGCTGCACGCCCCCAAGCCCGGCGCCAGCGTGCGCTACGAGGCCATCGGCAACATGCCCTTCCAGTTCGGCGTACGCATCGGCTGACCCGCCGCCGACACCGCCCATTCGGGCGAAATCGCGGGCCCTTCGCTGACGTCGCGCCCCGTCGATGACCTTGTGGTCTTCGGCGGGGCGCCACTTTGTGTGCGCGGGGCGGTCGTTGGCCGCCGCGTGGTCGCCCGGCTACTGTCTGCTGCGCGCGGCCCCCGGCCAGCGCTCCGCCCGCCGGGCGGCAGGGGGCACGTCAGCGCGTACAGCGGAAGGGAGTTCGGCTTCCCGTGGTGTCCCATCGCCGTCCCACCCAGTCAGGACCTGGCCTCGGCGCCCGCGTCGGCGCCGTCACCGCCGTATCCGCGGCGGCGGCCACGGCGGCGGCCACGCTCGGCGCCTCCCCGGCGGGAGCCGAGCCGCAGCGGCGGCCCGAGGTCACCCGTGCCACGGTCGACCGGCTCTTCGCCGACGCCGAGAAGGCCACCGAGCGCTACCACCGCGCGGACGAGCGGGCGCGCAAGCTGCGCGGACTCGTGGACCAGGCCCAGGACCGCGCGGCGCGCGGCCAGGAAGCCGTCAACAAGATGCGCGGAGCGCTCGGTTCGCTCGCCCTCGCCCAGTACCGCTCCGGCGGGATGGACCCCGCGCTCGCCCTGCTGCTCTCCTCGGACCCCGACGGCTACCTCGACCGGGCCGCCGTCCTCGAACGCGTCGGCGTGCGCCAGTCCGCCGCCCTGAGCGAACTGCAGCAGGCGCAGCGGACGCTGGGGCGGGTCCGGTCGGAAGCCGCCCGCGACCTCACCGAGCTGGAACGCAGCAGAGCCGCGGTCGCCCGGCACAAACGCGCCGTCGAGGGCAAGCTCGCCGAGGCACGCCGGGTCCTCGCCACCCTGCCCGGCACCGACCGCGACGCGTACGGGCGCTCCTCGCGCTCGGACCGCGACGCGAGGGGCGGCCAGTTCCTCGGCGGCCCCGGCGGCGCGGCCTCCTCGGCGCGCGCGGCGGCCGCCGTGCGCGCCGCCCGGAACGCGGTGGGCCGGCCCTACGTGTGGGGCGCCAACGGGCCCTCGGGCTTCGACTGTTCCGGCCTCACCCAGTGGTCGTACGCACAGGCGGGCGTCGGCCTGCCGCGCACCTCCCAGGCGCAGCGGTACGCGGGCCGGCAGGTCCCGCTCTCCCAGGCGCTCCCCGGCGACCTCGTCGCCTACCGCGCGGACGCCAGCCACATCGCCATGTACGTGGGCAACGGCCAGGTCATCCACGCCCCCTACCCCGGCGCCCCGGTGCGCTACGACCCGGTCGGCATGATGCCGGTCTCCTCCGTCACCCGCATCTGAGGACCGGCGGGGACCGGCCCGCGCGCGGCGGCCCGTACGATCAGCCGCATGGCGGGCCGGAAGAGACAGAGCGCGGCGGCGCGGCGGCGGCGCGGCGGGCGCCGGGCCGTCGCCGCGGTCCTCGCCCTCCTGCTACTGCCCGCCGTCGGCTGCGCCGCCCCGGCGAAGGGCGCCAGGACCGCGACCGCCGGGATCGGGCAGGTCCTCGACCGCCGGGCGGCGGCGCTGGCCGACCGGGACGAACGGGCCTACCTCGGCGTCCTCGACCCGGCCTCGCACGCCCTGCGCGCCACCGCGCGCACCGAGTTCGAGAACCTCGCCGACGCGCCCCTCGGCTCCTGGGAGTACCGCCTCACCAGCGTCGAACGCGCCGGCGACCGCGCCACCGTACGGGCCGACCTGCGCTACCGGATCACCGGCTACGACAGCGCGCCGGTCGCCACGCCCCGCGCGCTGCGGCTCACCGAGCGGGACGGCCACTGGTACGTCACCGAGGACGAGCCGGCCCCCGGCGGCTCCCGGCAGCTCTGGCAGCAGGGCCCGGTACGCGCCGTACCCGCCCGGCACGGACTGGTCCTCGGCGTCGGCCAGGACGCGCGGCTGCTGCGCCGGATCGCGGCCACCGCCGACCGGGCCGTACCCGCCGTCGACGACGCCTGGCCGGAGCGCTGGGCCCGCCGCGTGGTCCTGCTCGTACCGGGCTCGCTGACGGACATGGCCGCGCTGCTGGGCGAGTCCGCCGACGCCTACCGGTCCATCGCCGCCGTCACCACCGGGGAGAGCGGCGGCTCGGGCGCCGCGCCCGCCGACCGGGTCATCGTGAACCCCGAGGCGTACGCGCGGCTGGGCGACTTCGGGCAGCGCGTCGTCCTCACCCACGAGACCACCCATGTCGCCACCCGCGCCGCGACCTCCGCCGCCACCCCGGTCTGGCTCTCCGAGGGCTTCGCCGACCTCGTCGCCTACCGGGGCACCGGCCGCGGCGCCGGACAGATCGCGCCCGAACTCCAGCGGGCCGTCCGCCGGGGCGAGGCGCCCCGCACGCTGCCGTCCGACGCGGACTTCGCGTTCGCCGGGGACGCCGACCTGCTGGCCAGGGCGTACGAGAGCGGCTGGCTGGCCTGCGAGATGATCGCCGACCGCTGGGGCGAGCGGAAACTCACCGACTTCTACCGCGCGGTGGGCGCGCACGGCCACCGGAAGGGCGCGGTGGCCACGGCCGCCCACGACGTCCTGGGCACCACCGAGAAGGCCCTCACCGAGCGGTGGCGCGCCTACGTACGGCAGCGGTTCGGCTGATCAGCCCCGCCCCGCCGCCCGGCGGCCCCTCCCGGCGCGGGACCGTCGCGCGCCACAGCACCCGGCAGGCGCACACCGCCGAGGCGACCAGCAGCCCGTTGCGTGCGAACAGCAGCGCGACCCCCACCGGGTCGCCCGCCACCACCTGGTCGAACAGCAGCGGGAACTCCAGCTGCGTCACCGCCGTCGCGGCCAGCACCAGCCCGGCGGGCCACGCCATCCGGCTCGCCCGCACCGTCAGACAGACGGCCGCCAGACCGACCAGCCAGAGCAGATACTGCGGGCTGATCACCCGGCTCGTGGTGGTGAACAGCAGCACGGCCGCGAACGCCGCGTCGGGCACCACCGCGGCGGTCAGCTCCCGCGCCCGCAGCCGCCACACCAGCAGCCAGCCGAGCGCCAGCACCGCGAGCGCCAGCGCCGCCCGGCTCACCAGCGGCACATACGGACCCGCGAACTCCACCGAGCCGTAGCTGAACAGCACGCCGCCGTCCCAGCCGAAGTGCCGCGCCACCTGGAAGACCAGCGCCCCCAGCGACTCGACCTCCGTACCCCGGTCGCGCTGGTACGTCAGGAACTCCAGCGCGCCCGGCAGCGCCGCCCAGCACAGCGCCGTCACCGCGAGCCCGGTGACCGCCGCCGCCGTCCACGACCGCCGGGTCGCCGCCCCGCGCGGGGTGCCCACCAGCACCAGCACCGGCCACACCTTCAGCAGCGCCCCGAACCCGGCCAGCGCCCCCAGCAGCCTCGGCCGCGCGGCGCCCGCGAGCAGCGCGCCCACCGCGACCGCCGTCACCATCAGGTCGTAGCGCGCGTACGAGGTCGCGCCGAGCAGCGGCACCCCCACGACCCACACCCACGCGCCCCGCACCGACCGCCCCTCGCCCCGGCCCGCGCGCAGCAGCAGCCCGAGGACGAGCGCGTCGCACAGGCACACCAGCACGAAGAACGCGGACGCGTAGCCGAGGAAGGGCAGCGCGGCGGGGGAGACGATCGCCAGCGCGGCGCCCGGCGGGTACTGCCAGGTCACGTCGGAGAGCGGATAGGTGCCGGTGCGCAGCACCTCGTACCACCCCCGGTAGATCACCGACACGTCGCTGGTCACATCGGGGCCCGGCAGGGTCACCACCTTGAAGACGCACAGCAGCAGCGCGGCCCTGGTCAGCGCCCACAGGGCGACCGCGCCCCCGGTCGCGGCGCGTGTGCTGGGCCCGGATTCCATGATCATCTGTCTCCGCGTCGTCCACTGGTCGGCGCGGGTCATGATGCCGGTCCTGGCTGTGCGAGAGCCATGAGGCAGGGCCGTGAGCCGCCCGGTACTGTCGGCCGGGATGCGCAAGACACTGATCGTCACCAATGACTTCCCGCCCCGCCCGGGGGGCATCCAGGCGTTCCTGCACAACATGGCGCTGCGCCTGGACCCCGACCGGCTCGTCGTCTACGCGTCCACCTGGAAGCGCGGCAGGGAGGGGGCGGAGGCGACCGCCGCGTTCGACGCCGAACAGCCCTTCACCGTCGTGCGCGACCGTACGACGATGCTGCTGCCGACCCCGCGCGTGACCCGGCGGGCCGCCGGGCTGCTGCGGGAACACGGCTGTGAGTCCGTCTGGTTCGGCGCGGCGGCCCCGCTCGGCCTGATGGCGCCCGCGCTGCGCGCGGCGGGCGCGCGGCGCCTCGTCGCCACCACGCACGGCCACGAGGCGGGGTGGGCGCAGCTGCCCGGCGCCCGGCGGCTGCTGCGGCGCATCGGCGAGTCCACCGACACGATCACCTACCTCGGCGAGTACACCCGCTCGCGCGTCGCGTCCGCGCTGACCCCGGCCGCCGCCGCCCGGATGGTCCAACTGCCGCCGGGCGTCGACGAGAAGACCTTCCACCCCGGCTCGGGCGGCGACGCCGTGCGCGCCGCGCTCGGGCTGGCCGACCGGCCCGTTGTCGTGTGCGTCTCCCGGCTCGTCCCGCGCAAGGGCCAGGACACCCTGATCCGCGCCATGCCCGCGATCCTGGCCCGGGTCCCGGACGCGGTGCTGCTCGTCGTGGGCGGCGGCCCGTACGAGGGCGAGCTGCGCAAGCTCGCCGCCGGGACCGGCGTCGCGGGCTCCGTACGGTTCACCGGCGCCGTCCCCTGGTCGGAGCTGCCCGCGCACTTCGGCGCCGGGGACGTCTTCGCGATGCCCTGCCGCACCCGCCGCGGCGGCCTCGACGTCGAGGGCCTCGGCATCGTCTACCTGGAGGCGTCCGCCACCGGCCTGCCGGTCGTGGCCGGTGACTCGGGCGGCGCGCCGGACGCCGTGCTCGACGGCGAGACCGGCTGGGTGGTGCGCGGGGGACCGCCGCACATCGCGGCGGCGGAGTCGGCCGAGCGGATCGTGACGCTGCTCCAGGACGCCGGGCTGCGGAGGCGGCTGGGGGAGCGGGGGCGGGAGTGGGTCGAGGAGAAGTGGCGCTGGGACCTGCTGGCGCGGCGGCTGCGGGAGCTGCTGTGACGGGCGCGGCTGGATGCCTCTATCGCTGGAGTGGTTAGGCCCTGTCTTCAAAGCCCCGCCTGTCCCTCGGCGTCTGGCACGCACGCTCGCGGCATTGTCGGGATCACCCCGGTACACGCCAGTTCGGGGGCGACCCTCCGCCTTGCGGGAGCGCTCGGCATCCGAAGGACGTGTCAAGTGCCGAGGCGGAGGGAGCGTAGCGAGCGCAGCGCACCTGACACCTCCCCGCCCGCCCCAAGGGGCGGACGACGCTACTTCGGACTTACTCGTCTAGGAGTCGACACGGAGTGTTAGTTCGCGAAGCTGTCGGCCGGTGGCGGTGATGTCGTATCGGCGCGCGTTATCGAGAGCCGCTTTGGTCAGGGTCTTGCGCTGGTGGAAGTCCCGGCCCATCGTGTCCAGGGCCACGGCCAGCGAGCGCGGGTCGCCAGGGGTGTAGGGAACGCCGCCGCCCTCAAGGATTTCCCTCACATCGGGAAGATCGGAGTAGACAACCGGAAGTCCGTGGGCTTGGGCCTCAACGAGGACGAGCCCGAAAGCCTCCAGACCCCTGGTCGTGAAGACGAAGGCGTCGAAGTTCGGCAGGCGGCGCCACAGTTCCGCGCGGGGAAGGAACGGATCAAACTGAACTCGGTCCCGCAGTCCGAGTTCGACAGCCCGCTGTTCCAGATACTCCCGCTGGATTCCTTCGCCGATCACGGTTAAGTGGTGTGGATAATCGGTTAAAGCGAGGGCTTCGACTGCGGTGATCGTGGATTTGTTGTCGTCCAGACGACCGGCGTGCACCAACGATAATGGTCCTGTTCCGATAAGTGGTTGATCGCGGCCCCGGGCATCACTCAAAGGGATACCCCACGGGATGACGGTGAGTCGATCGGTGACTCGGTATCTGGTGAGACGGTCGATGCGGTCGGCGAGGGCGGAGGTCGGGGTGACGATTGCGGCGCTTGCGGCAGCGACTTCATTCAGGCCCTCGCGTTCCGATGCGCTGCGCTCGGCCACCATCACGTCGGGGCCGTGGGCGATGGCGATGATCGGGATGTTGCCAGCAGTTCGGGTGAGCGCCAGGCTGAGAGCGAACCCGAGATACTGGGCGTGAATGGCATTCGGCTGGATCTTCTCGATGAGCGCACCGACCTCACGCGTCAACTCGTCAACGTAAGGGACAAATCCCGGGCCACGAGGGCGCTTCGTCGTGGAGAGGATGATCAGCTGATCAAACGCGCCCTTCCAATCCTGATCGACCGGTTCCCTACCCAGGAAGGTCGTATGAATGTCAGACATCGCGCCGTAGATATCGTTGACGAGGATCATGCTCCCGGACGAAGGAACGGAGGTGCGATTGATTCCGGTCAGAATGTTCAGGAGCTTGGTGGTCATGTGGAAATCCATTCATCGATAATTGTCGAGAGATCGAGTATCGGGCTCCCGTAGCCGGCTCGAAATCGTGGATCATCGGCGGCGTTCCGCATCTCGCACCGACGGGTGGCGTCCACCACGAAGCCAGGTGCGGGGTCAAGACGGCCATGACCTCTTCGGCAGGATGTAAAAATCCCTTGCCGTCCATTTTTGCTGTCCATGTTCTGACTGGCGATCGAGGGTAGAGGGGATTTATTCCAATCTCTCCCTTGGGGAGGACTCCGTTGAAAGGAGTGGGAATTCCCTCATTGTTCCAGTAGTCCCATACCTCCAGCGCCTTGGATTTCTCGAAGCAGTGGTACAGCTGTCGATAGCGGGCCATGTGCCGGATCTCACGGAAGACCATCTGGCCGATCAGTCCAGGCGCGGCTTTTTGGATCGTGCTGAGATCGGCGCCCTGGAAGGTGACCGATGCCGCGTCCTGGGATGGGTGCAGCGCGGTCCGGGCGAACAGGTGGGACAGCCGTCGCCGGACGTACTCGGCGACTCCCCGGCCGAGATCCGGTTCTATGTTGTCGATGAGTTGGACGAGCCGGTGATGGCGTGGATTGAAACGGGTCAGGTCGAACAACTGGTACATGCCGTCCACGGCAGCGAAGGCGAGTCGTTTGTAGAGCCAGTTATTCAGCTCTCCCGCCTGGGCGCAGGTCTTGGTCTCCGGAGTGACGGAGTGGAGCATCAGGTATTCGGACAGAACCTCGAAGTAGAGGTAGCCGAGAAACGGCACGTGGGCAACAGTGTCGGACAGCTGGTCGATGAACTCGGGCGCCGGAGTGGCGTGACCGGTGGCATTGCGCAGGGCAACGTCGAGGAATACGGCCGCGCCGTGCAGCCCGGCCAGCACGGCGCGGTCGAGCTGTTCGCTCTCGGCTGGGTTGAGGAAGCTCTGGTAACGCTGGTAGGTGCGCAGGTGGATGGCGCCGAGATGTAGGTAGTCGAGCCCCTTGGGCCGGATCGGAGCATCCGGGGTGATCTCGAAGACCATGGGCGTGGTGGAGGGTTTCGTCCGCATCAGGTAGGCGCCGAGGTTGTGTGGGCGCAGTCCCTCGCGCTGGCTGGTGAGAGGCGAGCAGTACAGTGCTCCGACCAGGCAACCGGTGGAGACGTGCACCTGTCGGCTGGTGCGGATGGCGTCGATGTCCTTGGTGACGTGGAGTAGGTACATCGGCTGTCCGCTGACGAGCGCTTCGGTCATGGCGTTGTTCCGTATCAGCCAGCCGTTGGGGGTTGAGCGTTCCAGGTGGTGGCGCCAGTCGCTCTCGCTTTCGGCCAGCGAGGCAGGAATGCGGCGCTGCGCGGGCAAGGTGTAATCCGTGTGGGCGTGTTCCCATTCGTCGCGCAAGAGGATTCCCAGAGATGGATGATTGGCGGCGGGTCGGGAGAGTGTGAGGAGCTAAAGGGTCTCGATGTTCGGTCCGGAAAGGCGGTTTCTGCAGTCGAGAACATAGACCGCGTGCTTTTCGATCATCGGCAGGTCGAATTGTGTGTGGTCCATGAGGAGCACCACGGCATCAGCGGCCGTGATCTCCTCGGCGCTCGCATCGACCCGGGGAATGTCCAGCTTGGTGTCGTCGCCGGCCGGGATGTTGGGTTCGGCGCCTAGGACTTCGGCGCCGAGGTTGACGAGAAGTTCGGCGACGCGGGCCGAAGGTGAATTGCGAAGATCGGTGGCGTTGTATTTGTAGGTCAGGCCGAGCAGTAGGATCCGGGATCCTTTGATGGTCATGTGGCGTTTTTCAAGGGATTCTGCGAGGCGCCGGACGACGTAGTCGGGCATGTGGCGGTTCACGTCGTCGGCGAGTTCCACGAATCGGAAGGGGGCGCCGATTTCCTGCTGGACCTTCCAGGAGAGGAATAACGGGTCGACGGGCAGGCAGTGCCCGCCGACTCCAGGCCCGGGGGTGAACCGCGTGAATCCGAAGGGCTTGGTCGCGGCGGCGTCGATGGCTTCCCAGATGTTCACGCCGAGGGGAGCCGCCAGCGTCGCCATCTCGTTGACCAGGGAGATGTTGACGAACCGGAAGATATTTTCGATCAGCTTGGCCAGTTCGGCGACCCGGGTCTCGGATACCGGCACCGTGGTCAGAAAGATACCGTCGTAGAATTTTTTTATCACATCGAGTGATGTGGCATCGATTCCGGACACTAATTTCGGCGTCCCGTCGAATGACCACCGTTTGTTTCCCGGAGCGATGCGTTCGGGGCTGAATCCGGCCAGAAAGTCCGCCCCGCTTTTGAGGCCCGACGCCTGTTCCAAGATCGGCAGCAGTAGTTCCTCGGTGGTGCCGGGATAGGTCGTGGACTCCAGGACCACCGTCGCGCCGGGGCGAAGACGCTCGCCCAGGGTTCGGGCGCAGGACTCGACGCAGGTCAGGTCGGGCACGCCGTCCCGCAGCGGGGTCGGCACGGTGATCACCGCGATGTCGAAGCCTTCCAACGCGGCGGCGTCGGCGGTCGCGAAGTAGGCTCCGGTGTCCAGCACCGCACGGAGCCGCGAGGAGGCCACGTCCTCCACGTACGAATTGCCGGTGGTGAGCCGCCTGATGCGGTGTGGGTCCACGTCGTAGCCGACGACGCGATGGCCCACTTCGGCGGCGCGGACGGCGAGCGGCAGTCCCACGTAGCCTTGGCCGGCGACGACAACATCCATGACGACTCCGATCTGGGTAAGGAGCACTGCTGTGCCCCTGGTTTCTGTGGTGATGCCGGTACACAATTCGGCGGCCACACTCGGGCCCGCGGTTCGGTCGGTGCTGGCGCAGACCCACACCGATCTCGAACTGCTGATCACCGACGACGCGTCCTCGGACGACTCGATGGATCTGCTGGAAGAGCTGGCTCGCCAGGACGAGCGGGTCCTGCCGGAGGCAGCGGCTCGGCAAGGGGGTGCGGCCCGGGCCCGCAACCTGGCCATCGCGCGGGCCCGGGGTGACTACATCGCCTTCCTCGACAGTGACGACCTGTGGCTCCCGGCGAAGTTGGAGAAGCAGATCGCCTTCGCCGCGACGGCCGGGACGCCCCTCACGTTCACCTCCTACTACAAGATGGACGCCCTGTACGAGGGAGAGGCCGCCGACTTCGTCCCGAACGGCCGCGTCGTGTGGGCGCCGGAGCGAGTGGACTACAGCGCGATGCTGGTCCATGACCACATCGGCGCCTTGACCGCCATGTACAACCGCAGGGTGGTCGGGGCGAAGCCGATGCCGGACATGCCGAAGAGGCAGGACTACGCGCTCTGGTTGTCGATCATGCGGGATGGCACGCCCGCGCGGGCGCTGCGGGAGCCCTTGGCCGTATACCGGTCTCAACGGGCCGGGTCGCTCTCGTCGAACAAGCTGTCGCTCGTCTCATACAACTGGAACCTCTACCGCAGACACGAACACCTCTCGATGCTCCGGTCGACGCGGGCTCTGACCGGGGCGGCATGGCACTCGGTGCGGAAGTCGCGCATCTGATCCTGTGTACGGGGGAGAGCCTGGTACGTGCCCGGCACCGGTGCCATCGGCCGGCTACACCGCCGAGTCGGCGTCGGCCCTCGCGCGCAGGAACAATTGGAGGAGCAGCCGCCTGTCGGCGACCGGGACGGTCTCCTGACCGCTGCGGAGCGCCTCCCGGCCGTGCAGGAATCGGCGCTGATTCACGATGAGGTAGTCCCCGGGCTGAAGGATGAGGGAGACCTGGCCCCGGACGAGTTCCTCGGCGAGTTCCCGGGCGGCGTCGGCATGAGCCTGGCCGAGGTCGGACCTCTCCGGCATCTTGCCGGTGAACCGGACGAAGCCCGCACCTGGGTCGGAGCCGTCCAGGACCGGAAACGGCTTGCACTCCTCGCCCACGCCGAACAGGTCGAAGAAGGTCCCGTAGTGATAGACCGACTCGGCCAGCAGGGCGCGGCTGTCCTTCGCCAGCCGCGCCACCGCCGCGTGGGCGTCGGAGAGGATGCTGGTGCCGCCGCCGAGCGGGTCGGGGCGAACGCACAGGAGTGTGGTGTAGTCCGGGGGCAGGGTCCCGTTCACCAGGTCCATATGGAACGCGTTGTACCCGATGCCGCTGGACTTGCCGGGGTCCTTGTCGACCTTGACCCCGATGTCCTTCCAGAGAGGCCACCGGGGGAAGGGCGAGAAGGGGACGGCCACCTCGGCCGCGAACCCCGTCACCAGCCGCAGGAACCGGTCGTCGTCCGGCCCCAGTGCCTTGGCGAGGTTTCCCAGGCGCAGCACGGCGTATCCGCCGCCCTCTCCGGTCAGTGCGCGGCGCAGCGTCGCGGCGGTCTCCTCGAACCTCGGAGTGGCCTTCAGCTCGGTCCGGTACCACTCCATGGTGGACTCCGCCAGGAACGAACCTTCCAGTTTCCACGTCGGGAGAGGAAGGTCGATCAGAGCGGCTTCGAGTCCACTCGGGATGTCGATGAACACGCGGAACTTCCTTCTCTCTCGGCGCGTAAGCGCTGATACGGATGGACATGGCGACCATGTTCCGGATCTGGCGCGACCATCGCGGCGACGTTCAGGACGTCCCTCGGGCGTTGCGTCGGTGTCACTCCGAAGGCGTCAAACCGGTGTCATTGGAGGCGCGACGTGGCTAACCTCGGACCATGACGACCACGGCCGAGCGCGAACGAATCCCCAACGACGTGCTGACCTCGGTACGCAAGTCGATGAACCTCAGCCAGGATGAGTTCGCCCAGGGCCTGCGCGGCGCGGGTGAGGAACTGGGTGAACCGAACGACGCTTCCAAGCGACTCGTGCAACGCTGGGAATCCGGAGAAACCAGGACATGCCGTCCGCTGTACGCGCGGGCGCTGAAGCGGTTCACTGGGCGCGTCCCCGAGTCGCTGGGGTTCGCGATCCCCATGAGCCGCGTCCACTCGGACGGCGCGGGAGGTCACGACATGGAAGCTGGTGAAGTCGGCGCGGCCGCCACGGTCGCAAGCCCGGAGCCGGAGGTGCCGGGCGAGTACGCGGGCATTTGGCTGTCCCGGTACGAGTTCTACTCGTCCAGCCGTGATGAGACGTACGACTGCAAGCATCACGTCGTGATCGTCCAGCACGGCAACCGGCTCACAGCCCAGAGCCTGCCCGGA
Organism: Streptomyces corynorhini; assembly: GCF_003346515.1. GTDB lineage: Bacteria > Actinomycetota > Actinomycetes > Streptomycetales > Streptomycetaceae > Streptomyces > Streptomyces corynorhini. The sequence goes on along the minus strand of NZ_QQNA01000070.1, from coordinate 8,376 downwards.
GCGTCCACCAATCCGCTCAGCCCGTTGTCCCTGGACCTGACCGTGGACCGGAACGTCATCACGGGTACGTGGACGGAGCAGACGGCGGCCGACGGGTACTACCAAGGTGCTCGGTATCACGGCGCGATCCAGATGCTGATCGAGCCGACCGGCCGACGCATGGTGGGGAAGTGGGTCGGGTTCGGGAAGGACTTCGACGTGAACACAGGGCCGTGGGAGCTGCGTCTGCTTGATCGATCGAGCGCTCGCGCCGGCATCGAGCGGTACTCGGCTACGCCGGACTGACCGCCGCGCGGTGGGGCACGGCGGCCGTGGCGGCGGCGAGCGAATGACCGGATCGCCAGGTCGCGTCCGGGAGGTGGCCGATGGGCGGTGACGACAGGGCAATGAACACCGGCCCCGGGCACGTGCCCCGGCCCGGTACGGCCTCAGCGCCGGTAGAGCGCCTCGATCTCCTCGGCGAACTCCGTCGTCACCACGCTCCGCTTCAGCTTCAGCGACGGCGTGATGTGCCCCGCCTCCTGCGTGAACTGCCCCGGCAGTACCCGGAACTTCCGTACCGACTCGGCCTTGGACACCGCCGCGTTGCCCTCGTCCACCGCCCGCTGGACCTCCGCGAGCAGCTCCGGATCGTCCCGCAGCGTCGCCGCCGTGGAGTCGGGGCCCTTGCCGTGGCCGGTGGCCCAGCGGGCCAGGAACTCTTCGTCCAGGGTGATCAGCGCGGCCACGAAGGGGCGGCCGTCGCCGACGACCATGCACTCCGCCACCAGCGCGTGCGCCCTGACGCGGTCCTCGATGACGGCGGGGGCGACGTTCTTGCCGCCCGCCGTGACGAGGATCTCCTTCTTGCGGCCGGTGATGGAGAGATAGCCGTCCTCGTCCAGCGTGCCGATGTCCCCGGTGTGGAACCAGCCGTCCGCCAGCGCCTCCGCCGTGGCCTCCGGGTTGTTCCAGTAGCCCGTGAACAGGTGCTCGCCGTGCAGCAGCACCTCGCCGTCGTCGGCGATCCGTACGACCGAGCCGGGCAGCGGCTGGCCGACCGTGCCGATCTTCTGCCGGTCCCACGGGTTGAAGGCGCTGGCCGAGCAGGTCTCGGTCAGTCCGTACCCCTCCAGCACCGTGAAGCCGATGCCCCGGTAGAAGTGGCCCAGCCGCTCGCCGAGCGCGGCCCCGCCGGAGATGGCGTACTCGCTGCGGCCGCCGAGCACCGCGCGCAGCTTGCCGTACACCAGCTTGTCGAAGACCTTGTGGCGGATCCGCAGGCCCAGGGAGGGGCCGCGCGGGGTGGACAGGGCCCGGCTGTACGCGATCGCCGTGTGCGCGGCCCGGTCGAAGACCGCTCCCTTGCCGTCGGCCTGGGCCTTGGCCCGCGCCCCGTTGTAGACCTTCTCGAAGACGCGCGGCACACCGAGGATCAGCGTCGGCCGGAACGCGGCCAGCTCCTCGGTCAGGTTCGAGATGTCCGGTACGCAGCCCAGCTTGACGGGCGCCATCACCGCCGCCACCTCGATCTGCCGCCCGAAGACGTGCGCGGCCGGGAGGAAGAGCAGGATGGAGCTGTCGCCGGTGCGGAAGAGGGGCTTGAGCCGCTCGACCGCGTTGCCGACCTCCGCGAAGAAGTTGCGGTGCGTCAGCACGCAGCCCTTGGGGCGGCCGGTGGTACCCGAGGTGTAGACGATGGTCGCGGGATCGTCGGCCCGCACGGCGGTGGCACGCGCGTCGACCGTCTCCTCGGAGATGTCCGCGCCGGCCGAGACCAGCTCGTCGACGCCGTCCTTGTCGATCTGCCAGACGTCGCGCAGACCGGACGCGCTGTCCCGTACGGACTCCACGAGGGCGGCGTGGTCGGCGTTCTCCACGATCGCCGCGACCGCGCCCGAGTCGCCGAGGATCCAGCGCACCTGTTCGGCCGAGCTGGTCTCGTACACCGGGACGGTCACGCCGCCCGCGCTCCAGATCGCGAAGTCGAGCAGCACCCACTCGAAGCGGGTGCGCGACATCAGCGCGACCCGGTCGCCCGGCTCCACGCCCGCCGCGATCAGCCCCTTGGCCGCCGCTCGTACCTCGGCGAGGAACTGGGTGGCGGTGACGTCCGTCCAGACGCCGTCCACCTTGCGGGCCAGCACCGCCACCTCGGGGTGCTGAGTGGCGTTGCGCCGGATGAGATCGGTCAGATTGCCGTCCGAGGGGACCTCGTACAGTGCCGGAAGGCTGAACTCGCGCAAGACTGCTGCTCCTCATCGGGCGCCGGCGCCACGGCTCTGTGTGTGCCGGCTGCGGTCCAAGACGGGCAGGTGCTCGACGGGGCGAGCACGACTGGACTGCCCGGACGTTACCCATCGGTACTCACCCACCGATAGAGGGTCCCGGCCGATGTTCCCTGCGTCACACGAAATTGACGGTACTTCGCGCACAGTAGTCCACGTCCGTGAACCCCGGCACGGAAGCGCAGGTCCAGCCCCCACTGCCCGCGGTGTCGGCGGGGTTCTGGGCCCCGTCTTCACGGTCCCGCCTGTCCCGCGGCGTCTGGCAGGCACGCTCGCCGCCTTGTAGGGGTCACCCCGGTACATGCCGGTTCGGGGGCGACCCTCCGCCGTGCGGGAGCGCTCGGCATCCGAAGGACGCGTCAAACGCCGAGGCGGAGGGACGAGGCGGAGGGACGAGGCGGAGGGACACGGACGGAGCGCAGCGAGCGCGGCGCACCGGACGCCGTCGACCCCGCCCTCTGGGCGGACGGCGCTGCTCCGAGGGCAGGGCCTAGGGTGAATACCATGCGAGTCAATGTGGTCAGCGATGTGCATGGGAACGCGCGGGATCTCGCCACGGCCGGGGACGGCGCCGACGCCCTGATCTGTCTCGGTGATCTCGTGCTCTTCCTCGACTACGCGGACCACTCGCGGGGCATCTTCCCCGACCTCTTCGGCGCGGCCAACGCCGACCGGCTCGTCGAACTGCGCACCGCCCGCCGCTTCGAGGAGGCCCACGCGTTCGGGCGCGAACTGTGGGCCGGGCTCGACGTCGAACCTGCCACCGCCATCGAGGGCGCCGTGCGACGCCAGTACGCCGAACTCTTCGCCGCCCTGCCCACTCCGACGTACGCGACCTACGGCAATGTCGATATCCCCCGACTCTGGCCCGAGTACGCCGGGCCCGGCACCACCGTGCTCGACGGGGACCGCGTCGAGCTGGGCGGCCGGGTCTTCGGCTTCGTCGGCGGCGGGCTCACCACGCCCATGCGCACGCCCTACGAGATCTCCGACGAGGAGTACGCCGCCAAGGTCGAGGCGCTCGGCGAGGTGGACGTGCTGTGCTCGCACATACCGCCGGACGTGCCCGAGCTGACGTACGACACCGTCGCGCGCCGCTTCGAGCGCGGCAGCCGCGCCCTGCTGGCCGCCGTGCGCCGCACGAAGCCGCGGTACGCGCTGTTCGGCCATGTCCACCAGCCGCTCGCCCGCCGGATGCGCGTCGGCGCCACGGAGTGCGTGAACGTCGGGCACTTCGCCGCCACCGGGCGGCCCTGGACCCTGGAGTGGTGAGGCGCCCGCGCGCCCGGCCGGATCCGGCCGCGGGGCCACGGACCGCGAACGAAAGGCCCAGGACCGGGCGGAGCGGACCGGCGCACTCGCGATAGCCTGCACACCGCGCACCCAGGCACCCGAAAGGCACGGCGATGGCGGAACACACCAGTTCGAGCATCACGATCGAGGCGGCACCGGCCGACGTCATGGGCGTGATCGCCGACTTCGCCCGCTACCCGGACTGGACCGGTGAGGTGAAGGAGGCCGAGGTGCTGGCCACCGACGACCGGGGCCGCGCCGAGCAGGTCAGGCTGGTCCTGGACGCCGGAGCGATCAAGGACGACCACACCCTCGCCTACACCTGGACCGGCGACAACGAGGTCAGCTGGACGCTGGTCAAGTCCCAGATGCTGCGCGCCCTGGACGGTACGTACCTCCTCGCGCCCGTCGCCGGCGGCACCGAGGTCACCTACCGGCTCACCGTCGACGTCAAGATCCCCATGCTCGGCATGATCAAGCGCAAGGCCGAGAAGGTCATCATCGACCGGGCCCTCGCCGGTCTCAAGAAGCGCGTCGAGTCCGGCGGCCCCGAGCGGCCCGCCGAAGCCGGTCCTGGAGCCTGATCCCCGTGCGTACGGTCCTCGTCACCGGCCCCGGCGGCTCGGGCCGTACCACCGTCGCCGCCGCCACCGCGCTGGCCGCCGCCCGGGACGGCGGCGGGCGCGTCCTGCTGCTCTCCGGCGACCGTCTCGACGGCCCCCTCGGCGTCTCCCCGGGCCCGGACCCCGTCGAGGCCGAGCCCGGTCTGTGGGTCGCGGGCATCGACCCTGCGGAGCACTTCCGCGCCGAGACCCTCGCCCTGCAGGAGCGCCTCGCCACCGGACTCGACCTGCTCGGCGCCCGCCCGCTCGCCGCCGAGGAGATCACCGAACTCCCCGGCGCCCGGCAGTCCGCCCTGCTGCACGCGGTGCGCCGGGCCGCCGAGGGCCACTGGGACACGGTCGTCGTCGACCTGCCCGCGCTGCCGGAGGCCCTCGCCCTGCTCGCCCTGCCCGAACAGCTGCGCCGCTACCTGCGCCGACTGCTGCCCCGGGAACGCCAGGCCGCCCGCGCGCTGCGCCCGATGATGGCCCAGCTCGCCGGGATACCCATGCCCGCGCAGTGGCTGTACGAGGCCGCCGCCCGCTGGGACGAGGGGCTCGCCGCCGTACAGGCGCTGATCGAGGACCCCGGGACGACCGTACGGCTGGTCGCCGAGCCCGGCCCCGCAGCGGCCGAGGCGCTGCGCTCCGCCCGCGGCGCGCTCGCGCTGTACGGCCTGCGCGCCGACACCGTCGTCGCCAACCGGGTGCTGCCGCCCGACGCCGGTGCCTGGCTGACCACGCTCGCCGCCCAGCAGCGCAAATGCCTGGACGAGTGGTCCGAGGAGTGGCCCGCCACGCACGAGACCCGCCACCTGGGCCGCGACCCCCGGGGCGCCGACGATCTCGCGCTCCTCGGCGCCGCCGCCGTCGGCGCGGGCGCCGACCGGGCCCCGTGGCCGGTCGAGGACCGGCTCGCCGAGGAGAACCTCCTCGTCTGGTGCGTACCGCTGCCCGGCGCCGTCAAGAGCGAGCTGAGCCTGGTCCGCCGGGACGACGAACTCCTTCTCGGCGTCGGCCCGTTCCACCGCGCCGTACCCCTGCCGTCGGCGCTGCGCCGCTGCACGGTCACCGGCGCGGCCCTCACGGACGGCGTGCTGCGGGTCCGCTTCACACCCGATCCAGGGCTGTGGCCGCGCACCGCCTGAACGACCGCGCGCCGTTCGGGTACCGTCGAAGGTGAGCACCCTTCCGCTGCCCTTGGTGGAAGGACCGGCACCCGACGCGGGAGTACCCCATGAGCGAAGCCACCGAGCGTCCCGCCGCCGATCCCGACCCCGACGCCTGGGCCACGGCGTGCGCCGAGGACCTGGAGGCGGAGAAGGCGCGCCGCCGCGCCGCCTACGGGCCGCCGCCCGGCTCCGCGGCCGAGGAGCTGCGCAAGCTGGTCGACGCCGTCGCGGACAAGGTCTCCTCCCTGCAGAACCCGCTGTTCGGGATGGCCGCGCAGGGCGCCGTCCAGCAGTTCGTCCAGCAGGCCAAGGCGGTCGTCGAGCCCGTCATCGAGCGCAACCCCGACGTCTTCGACCATCTCGCCGCCGCCGGTGGGGAGCTTCTCGCCGCGTACCGCTCCGCCGTCGAGGGCCAGGAGGCCCGCTGGACGCGGGGCGACGCCCCGGAGCCCGCGGCGGGGACCCGCGCGTCCGACGATCCCTCGGATCCCCGGGGCGATTCCGCCGGCCGTCCCGGACCCGAGGGCAACGGCGAAGGCCCCGCTTCCGACGGCCACATCGACCTGGACTGACCGGTCGGGCGCCCGCCCTCGGGTACGGTTGGCCCCAGCGGGGCTCGACCGAAAACTGAGGGACACATGGGACTCACCATCGGCGTCGACATCGGCGGCACGAAGATCGCGGCGGGCGTGGTCGACGAAGAGGGCACCATCCTGGAGACGCACAAGGTGCCCACTCCGTCGACCGCCGAAGGCATCGTCGACGCGATCTGCACCGCCGTCTCCGGCGCGGGCGAGGGGCACCGGATCGAGGCCGTCGGCATCGGCGCCGCCGGCTATGTGGACGACAAGCGCGCCACCGTCCTCTTCGCTCCCAACATCAACTGGCGTCACGAGCCGCTCAAGGACAAGGTCGAGCAGCGGGTCGGACTGCCGGTCGTCGTGGAGAACGACGCGAACGCGGCGGCCTGGGGCGAGTACAAGTTCGGCGCGGGCCAGGGCCACGAGGACGTCATCTGCATCACGCTGGGCACCGGGCTCGGCGGCGGCATCATCATCGGCAACAAGCTGCGGCGCGGACGCTTCGGCGTGGCCGCCGAGTTCGGCCACATCCGGGTCGTGCCGGACGGGCTGCTGTGCGGCTGCGGCAGCCAGGGCTGCTGGGAGCAGTACGCGTCGGGGCGCGCCCTCGTCCGGTACGCGAAGCAGCGCGCCAACGCGACGCCGGAGAACGCGGAGATACTGCTCGGCCTCGGCGACGGCACACCGGAGGGCATCGAGGGGCGGCACATCAGCGGCGCCGCCCGCGCGGGCGACCCGGTGGCCATCGACTCCTTCCGGGAGCTGGCCCGTTGGGCGGGCGCCGGACTGGCCGACCTGGCCTCGCTCTTCGACCCGTCCGCGTTCATCGTGGGCGGCGGCGTCTCGGACGAGGGCGAGCTGGTCCTCGACCCGATCCGCAAGTCGTTCCGCCGCTGGCTCATCGGCGGCGAGTGGCGTCCGCACGCCCAGGTGCTCGCGGCCCAACTGGGCGGCGAGGCGGGGCTGGTCGGCGCCGCCGACCTCGCCCGGCAGGGCTGAGCGGCGGCACTCGGGATACCTGGCCCGCCGTATCCGTCAGGGGATACGGCGGGCGTTTTCGTGCGGGGCGTCTTCGTGCGGGACTTCTTCGTGCGGGTGTGTTCGCGCCGGACCCCTTCGCGCCGGATTTCTTCGTGCGGGGCGTCTTCGTGTGGGTGTGTTCGTGCCGGACGTTTTCGTGCCGGACTCCCTCGTACCGGGCGCCCTCGTGCCCGGCGTGTCCGTGCGGGACCTCCGTGTACCGGGCGCCGCGGGCTTCCGGCGGTCCGCCGGTGTCGGCGCGTACCGCCCGCTCCGTACCGCTACGTTGGTCCCATGGCGATGCCCACGCTGCCCGACTCCGGCACCGGACCGGATGGTTCGGCCCTGATCCGGGTGCTCAGCTACAACATCCGCTCGATGCGCGACGACCGGGCCGCGCTGGCGCGGGTGATCAGCGCCTGCGCCCCCGATGTGGTCCTCGTCCAGGAAGCGCCGCGGTTCTTCCGCTGGCGCAAGCGCGCCGCCTGGCTGGCCGCGCACACCGGCCTCGTCGTCCTCGGCGGCGGCGCCCCCGCCACCGGGCCGCTGCTGCTCTGCTCGCTGCGCGTCACGGTCGAGCGGACCGAGGACATCCTGCTGCCCCGCACCCCCGGGCTGCACCGGCGCGGCTTCGCGACGGCCGTCGTACGGATCGGCGGCGCCCGCTTCGGGCTGCTCAGCTGCCATCTGAGCCTGCGGGCCGCGGAGCGCCACACCCAGGCCGGGGCGCTGCTCGAGCGGCTGGCCGCGCTGGACGTGCCGTACGCCATCGCGGCCGGTGACCTCAACGACCGGCCCACCGGCCGGAGTTTCCGGCTGCTCGCCGGGGCGCTGCGGGACTGCTGGGCCGTCAGCCCCTGGGGGGACGAGTACACCTCGACGCCCGCCGATCCCCGGCAGCGCATCGACGCGGTGTTCGTCACGGAGGGGATCGAGGTCCTCGGCTGCGGCGTGCCGCGCGGGCTGCCCGGCGTCACCGGGGCCGATCTGCGGGCGGCCACCGATCACCTTCCGGTGCTGGCCGCCCTGCGCGTACCCGCGTCCTGACCGCGCCCGGGGCCGCCGGGCGGCGGGCCGCACCGGGCAGGCGTCAGACGACCGCGCCGCGCCCCGGGTCGTCGCTCTCGTCGTCCTCCGCGTTCATCCTGGCCACCAGGGTGGCGAAGCCGCCCAGGAAGCCGCCGATACAGACCGTCGTCAGCCACCAGGTCATCTCCCACTGGAGCAGCACGGCGACCAGCATCAGCACCGGGCCGCCGACCACGGCGAGCCAGGCGAACCTGGAGGTCACATCGCTCTCCGGCAGCGGCGGCGGCTCCGGCGGGACGAAATGGCCCTCGTCGCCTTCGTCGAAGTCCTCGTCGCTCGGCTCGGCCAGCCGGTAGTCGCGCGGACCGCCGACACCGGGCGCGAAGACCACGGAGCCGCCGCCGCTGCCGGA
>NZ_QQNA01000007.1 GCF_003346515.1 Streptomyces corynorhini | reverse complement strand
GCCCCCCACGCACCCGGTGCGCCCCGGCCCCGAACCGCACCCGCACCCGCACGCCCGGCTGCGCCGCCTCGTCCAGCTCCTCGGGCACGGCGTAGTCGAAGAACTGGTCGAGGTGCAGCACCCCCTTGTTCACCACGACCCGCGCCACCGGCAACTCCCCCGCCAGCGCGGCCCCCCGCCACGTCTTCGGCTTGGCCCGCGGCACCTTCGCCTTGCGCACGCTCTCCCGAATCAGCGCAAGCTGCTCCGGCCCACCCCCGGCGGGCTCCCCGGACTGCTTGTCGTCGCTGCTCACAGCCTCATACCTACCAGATGCCACGGACAGTGCCGCGCCCGCGCGGTTCTCGTCCCCGCGGGGTGACGCGACGGGGAAGGTCCATCGGGCCACAGGCCAACTGGAAACGGGAAACCCGCAAGGCCGTCTTGCCGCCATGACCTCGCTCGCACGACGCTGGCAGACGACGACGGACGGCTGACCGAGCCGCCGGGTCAGAAAAATCGACAAGGGGGAACCCACGTGCTGGAACAGCCCTCCACCTTCGGCAGCAAACTGCGGGAGGCGCGATTGGCGAGCGGTGTGAAACTCGTCGAACTCGCCCGGCGCATCCACTACAGCAAGAGTCAGCTCAGCAAGGTCGAAACGGGACACCAACGCCCCGGCGCGGAGCTGGCCCGTCTCTGTGACGCGGCGCTGGGCCAGCGGGGCGCGCTAATCGCTCTCGTACCGAAGACCCGGCGCGGCGAGAAGTCCGCCGTCTCCAGCGATCATCCCTTGCCTTCGTCGTGGGCTCCTCCCGGGCGACGGCAGGTGCTGGGAGTGGGCGCCGGCTCCTTGCTCGCGGCGGCGACCCCGGCCTCGGCTCTGCCTGCGACGGCCCTGGCGGACAGCTCGCTCCTCGATGCGTCCGCAGCGCTGTTCGACCAGTTCCGCAGGCTGGGGCAGACCGCGCCGCCGGGCGCCGTCCTGCCCGCCCTGGCGGAGCAGACCCGCACGCTGCGCGCGCTCGCCGCCCGTAGTGGTCCCCGCACCGGCCGTGGACTGCTCACCCTGTGCGCCCGCTACGCCGAGTTCGCCGGGTGGATGGCGCAGGAGGCCGGCGCGGACACCGCCGCGCTGCGCTGGACAGAGTACGCGGTGGAGCTGAGCGCCGAGTCCGACGACGCGAGCCTCGCCTCGTACGCCTTGGTGCGCAGAGGGCTGGTGGCCTACTACCGGGGCGACGCCACGGACACGATCGACCTGGCCAGAGGCGCGCGGGCGAACCGGCTGCCGTACCGCGTCCGTGGTCTCGCCGCCCAACGAGAGGCTCAGGGGTACGCGCTCGCCGGGGACAGGACAGCCTGCCTGCATGCCCTGGACCAGGCGCGTGAGCTGCTCGACAGAGCGGAGACGGAGCAGGGAACCGCAGGGCCGGTCATCGGTACGACCCATCTGCGCGACCCAGTGGCGATGATCACCGGCTGGTGCCTGCTCGACCTGGGCCAACCCCGCCGGGCGGCGCAGATCCTGGACGAGGAGATCGAACGAATCCCGGCGAAGGCCTTGCGGACACAGGCGCGTTACGGCGCGAGGCGGGCACTCGCGCACGCGTTGACCGGGGAGATCGACCGTGCCTGCGCGCACACCCGCGAGCTGCTGAGCACGGCGCACACCGTGGCGTCCGCGACCATCGCCCAGGACCTCCGCAGGCTCTCGCGCACCCTGGGCCGCCACCCGAGGAATCCAGCCGTACGGGAGCTGGCGCCCCTGCTGACGTTCGCGCTCTCCCCCACGGCACTCGCACTTTAGGGCGCGCAGCCGTCACGAAGCACCACACACCGGACGAGAGGACCAGCACGCCATGACCCATGTCTTCATCAACTACCGCACCCACGACGGGGAAGAGACCGCGGTCGCCCTCGAACAGGCCCTCACCCGGCGCTTCGGCGAGGGACGGATCTTCCGGGCCAGCTCGTCCATCAAGCCCGGCCAACTCTTCGATGAAAAGTTACTGACCAATGTCGCGAACAGCTCCGTGCTGGTCGCGGTGATCGGCAGGCACTGGGCCGAGTCGCCCCAGCTGCACGAGCGCGGCGACTGGGTGCGCAAGGAGATCCTTGAGGCATTCCGCAGCACGGTCACGGTGATGCCCGTCCTGGTCGGCCGCGAGACCGAGCGGTTGCGGGCCTCGGCGCTGCCTAGTGTGCTGCGCAAACTGGCCCGGCTCCAGTCCTTCCGATACGACACGCAGAACGCGGAGTACGACCTGCGGCGGATCGGGGACGAGCTGGCGGTGGAGGTCCCGGCTCTGGCCGAGGCGGAAGCGGCGCTGGCGCGGCAGCGGCAGCCGGCGGAGCCTGGCTCCGTGCACAACACCATGGGGTCGAACAGCGGCGGCACCAACGTCCAGACCAGGGACATCACCGGTGATATCGGGGGGATCGGCGGCACGGTCATCAGAGAGTCCAACGGCCCCCTGCACACCGGACCGGGCGATCAGCACCACCACGAGCCCCGACTGACGGGCGACGGGTCGTCCTACGTAGCCGGGGACCAGCACGACGGCGGGAACCGGAACACGTTCGGCGACGTTCGCCGTCGGCGGGACGACGATCGATGACCGAGACGACCACACGGATCGACGACGCATACGGACCAACGCACACAGGAGCGGGTCCACAGCACAACCACTACTATCCGGGCGGACTGTCGGAGGACTCGAAGGGCCGGACGCCCCGGGTGATCGCGGAGGCCGAACTGCGCTGGCTGCGAAAGCGCTTCGTGGAGCCGGAGGGCTTCGCCGACGCACTCGCGACCTTGGAACAACACCATCTCGTCCTGCTCGACGGCACCCCTGGGGACGGGCGGACGGCGACCGCCCGTGTCCTGCTGCAGAAGCTCGCCCCCGCCGGGCACACGATGCACGAACTGTTGCTGGAGAAGGACGACGCGGATTCCTCGCGCCTGCTGGACCCCGAACTGATCGAGGACGAGGGTCGGCTGCTGCTCGATCTCTCCGACAAGGACGACCGGTGGTGGAGGACCGTACAGGCAGAACTCTCCGCGTTTCGAGCGGCGCTGCCGGGCAGACGGGCCGCACTGGTGGTGGTGCTGCCCCACAAGGTACAGAGCCTCGTCGCCTCCGAAAGGTCGGAGCTGTACCAGGAGATCGCCCGTGCGCCGGACCAGGAACTCGACATCATCAAGAAGCACATGCGTGCAGGCCGACTCGATCCGACGTCCGCTGATTCCGGTTCCCCCGCACTGACGGAGTTTCTGGAGCGCAGGCCCAGGCCCGCGCTCTCCGAATTGGGCAGATTCTCGCAGTACGTGTGCCGTGCGGCGGGAGAGGACCCACGGCTGCCCTTCGCGACCTGGTGCACCCGGGCACTCGTGGCCCTGGACGGGCAGTCGGAAGAGGCGAAGTTCCGTTTGCGCGACACGACCAAGGGCGCGTCACGGGCCCTCCTGGTGGCAACGGCGATGCTGCACGAGGCACGCAGCGACGCCGTGCACCGGGCGGCCGCCCTCCTGCACACCGCGGTCGATCCGGAGCTACGGACCCGGCACGCCCTGCGCCACCGGCCGCTCACCGAACGCCTCGACGACATCGAGGCGGACGTCGACGCCGAGACCCGGGTCAGGTTCCGCGTGTTCGAGCTGGACGCGGCTGTTCGCACCCGGGTCTGGCACGATTTCCCCGATCTGAGGGACGCTCTGCGCGACTGGGTCGGCGAGATTCTGAAACTGACCGAACTGGAGGAACCGGAAAGGGAAGCTCTGGTCGAACGGTTCGCGACGGAGTGTCTCGCCTGCCGTCGCCCCGACGATCTGCTCACCCTCTCGCGACGGTGGACCCGTACCTCCGACGAGCCCCAGCTCCTCGCGGCGGCCCGCGCCCTCCGGCACGGCTTGAAGAACCGCGAGTTCGGCCGACTGTTCCGTGGGAACATCTACGACTGGGCGCTGGACTGGCGCCTCTCCCCGGCGCAGCGGCGGGTGCTCGTCGACGTCTGCCTGGGCGAAATGGCGGTGCGCCATCCGTACCAGGCTCTGGTGCGCCTGCACCATCTCGCCCGGCGGGAGAGGACGACCCACCACGCGCGCGACGCCCTGGCGGAACTCCTCAAGAACGACCACCGGCTGCGCCGCCGGATGCTGAACCGCCTCACCAGTACCTCCCCCTCCCATCTGGATGCGGACACCGCTCTCTTCCTCTCCCTCAGCGAGCCGGGACCGCTCGGGGCTCCCGGTTCCCGTTCCCAGCCCCTCATCGCGGAGTCCGCAGTGCAGCGCGATCTCATCACGGGGTGGGCCAGGGTGTTCCGTGACCTTCCGGTGGAGCGTTGGACGCCGGGGGTCCATACCTGGCTGGACGCGGCCCGCGGGGAGCTCTGGGACGGGGATGCGTTCCTCCATGTGCTGGTGAAGGCATGCGAAGGGCGTGGCGACCGGCTCGGGCTGCTCAATCTCGCCAGGCGCCGCTGGGCCGTCGCACAACCCCCGGGAGACGGCCGCGCCGCCGTTCTGGCCGGACAGTTGCTCGGAATGATCGGCGATGCCCAACGCGCCCGTACCACTGGCGCCCGTCGGGCATCCACGCGGGAGACAACGGAGGCAAGTGCTCCATGACCTCGGGACACAAGACCGTGGCGGTCTTTCTCACTCTCATCTGCGGCCTGGTCCTGACCATCGTCGGCTTCTCGACGCGCTGGCCGGTGTGGGCCTGGCCGGCCGCGGCCCTCGTACTGATCGTGGCGACCGTGCTGGCGGTCCGGCTCACAGTGCGCCGGCAGGACCCCTTCGCCTCGCGGTACCTCCAGGAGCCGGACCGGCCGCTGCCGCCCCTGGAACGCCGTGAGCTGCGGATCACCGGTGTGGCACTGCCCAGTCAGCTCGACGACTACGACTTCCTGCTGTCCGCGACCGTACGCTGGTGCCCGCTGGCCGTCCCGGCCGGATCGCCCCCGGTCAACCAGAGCGGGCTCGCCGTCGAGGCCGTGCTCGCGCGCGCCGGGCGTGTCACCGATGTCCGGCATCCCTCCCGCAGCTCTCTCGTGGAGCACGAGCTGAACGGGGCCCTCGCGACCATGGAGGAAGACGGGGCCGGCCGGGTGCAGGCGATGGCGATGAACATCACCCTCACGCTCGCGGAGGAGGATTCAGTTCGGCTCTCCAAGCTCGCGGCCGTCCGCAAGGACGAGGCCGTGTGGGAGCACGAGCGCAAGTACGAACAGAGCCGTCGCGCCTATCTCGGCGAGGATGTGCTGCGGAACACCGGCAGCGCGGTCGTATGGTGGCTGCACCGCAATGAGGATCGGGTCGACAAGGCAGTCAAGGATCTCGGTCTGCTGGCGCAGCTCACCTCGGCCGCAAACGACGTGGACGTGTCGGAGCGGTTGCGGCATCTCGTACCGCGGCCGTTGCCCCCGCAGGACATGGAGCGGGATCTCGCCGGGGCCGGTCCTGCGGGGTCACCGGCCGGGGAACCGTCGGCAGAGGAGCCGGTCGCGCACGCGCTCGTGGAATTTCTGCGGGTCGCCGGGCTCTCCCCACAGGACGCGACAAGCACCTACGTCGCCGATCTGCTGACGCGAGCATTCGAGCATCTGGACGGGGATCAGTCCGAGCAGATCCGACGGGTCTTCGGAGAACCTTCCTCCTCGTACGACGACCATGACGACTACGACGGCGCGCACCCGGAAGCCGCAGACGCTCCCGAACCCGCCAGGCCATCGGGGTCACATCGGATGAACGGTGCGGGGCCGGGGACAGTACCCCCGCCCGACTCCACCGTTCCTTTCTGATCCGATCTCTTCCCGGCAGACCGTGGCCGTGGGGCGCCCGGACACCGGCAAAGGACGCTGTTGGCTATTCCGAAGCCGGGCGTGACGTCGGCCTTCCAGACCCGGTTGTGGGAAGGCCGACGTTGTCGTGTGGGATGGGTGCGAATGTCGATGCAACCGATGGAATATGGGGAGATTCCGGCAGAGACGGTGCGGGCGGCCAGGGCCGCGTTCCGAAGGGGAGTCTGGCGATCCAGGTGCGGGACGAACTGGGGCCGTTGTTCAGGACGCGGCGTTTGTGGACCTGTTCCCGGTGCGGGGCAAGCCATCCTGGTCGCCGGGCCGACTTGCGCTGGTGCTGGTGTTGCAGTTCGTGGAGGGGCTGACCAACCGGCAAGCTTCGGAGGCGGTCCGGGCCCGGATCGGCGTCAAGTACGCTCTCGGGCTGGAGCTAACCGATCCTGGGTTCGATTTCTCGGTGCTATCAGCGGTCCGGGACCGACTGGTCCAGGCGGATGCGGGGCTACGGGAGTGCTGGACGCAATCCTGTCCGCGGCCCGGGACAAGGGCCTGCTCACCGGCAGTGGAAAGCCCGAACAGATTCCACGCACGTGCTGTCATCGGCACGGGAGCTGTGCTGGCTGGAGTTGGTCGCCGAGACATTGCGTGCCGCGCTGAATGCGCTCGCCGCCGCTCTCCACTGGGTGGTCAAGGCCGCTGAACCGGACTGGTTCAGGCATTAGGCCACCCGTGCCGAAAACTCCCGGTTTCCCAAGGCCCGCACCAAACGGACCGAGGTCGGCCAGCGGATTGGAAGGCACGGGATGCGACTGCTCGAAGCTGTGTTCTCGCCCGGCGCCCCTTCCGGGCTGCGGGCGATGCCGTAGGCGGAAGTACTACGAGAGGTGTGGGTGCAGCACTTCCACATTGTTGACGGCGCGGTGCGGCGACACGCCCCAAAGACCGGCCGCAAGGCGTGAAGCGCCTGGTCAGCCCCTATGACGCGAGGCCCGCACCGGCGCGAGGCGCGACATCTGCTGGGGCGGATACAAGGTCCACCTCACCGAGAGCTGCGGTTCCCGCATCGACGCCCACCTCACAGGCGCAGCGCTCGCCCGCACCCGGACCATTCATTTCGCAGCACTCCGCCCCGCCGATCCAACGATCGGCGGGGCGGAGTCGGGCCCCGAATAATCAACAGCGTCCGACCAAGGTGTCCGGGGCCCCATGGGCGCGACCGAGGATCAGACTCCCGCGGCCTGGCGCAGGGCGTCCACGCGGTCGCGGCGCTCCCAGGTGAACTCGGGGAGTTCGCGGCCGAAGTGGCCGTACGCCGCCGTCTGCGCGTAGATCGGGCGGAGCAGTTCGAGGTCGCGGATGATCGCGGCCGGGCGGAGGTCGAAGACCTCCGAGATGGCCTGCTCGATCTTCTCCGTGTCGACCGTGGCGGTGCCGAAGGTCTCGACGAAGAGGCCGACCGGCTCGGCCTTGCCGATCGCGTAGGCGACCTGGACCTCGCAGCGCGCGGCGAGGCCCGCGGCCACCACGTTCTTGGCGACCCAGCGCATGGCGTAGGCGGCCGAGCGGTCGACCTTGGACGGGTCCTTGCCGGAGAAGGCGCCGCCGCCGTGGCGGGCCATGCCGCCGTACGTGTCGATGATGATCTTGCGGCCGGTGAGTCCGGCGTCGCCCATCGGGCCGCCGATCTCGAAGCGGCCGGTCGGGTTGACCAGCAGGCGGTAGCCCTCGGTGTCCAGCTTGATGCCGTCGTCGACGAGCGCCTTGAGGACGTGCTCGACGACGAACTCGCGCACGTCGGGTGCGAGCAGCGAGTCCAGGTCGATGTCCGAGGCGTGCTGCGAGGAGACGACGACCGTGTCGAGGCGTACCGGCTTGTCGCCGTCGTACTCGATGGTGACCTGGGTCTTGCCGTCGGGGCGCAGGTACGGGATGGTCCCGTTCTTGCGGACCTCCGAGAGACGGCTGGAGAGTCGGTGCGCGAGGTGGATCGGCAGCGGCATCAGCTCGGGGGTCTCGTCACAGGCGTAGCCGAACATCAGCCCCTGGTCACCCGCGCCCTGCTTGTCCAGCTCGTCCTCGTCACCCTCGACCCGCTTCTCGTACGCGGTGTCGACGCCCTGGGCGATGTCGGGCGACTGCGCGCCGATGGAGACCGAGACGCCGCAGGAAGCGCCGTCGAAGCCCTTCTTCGAGGAGTCGTAGCCGATTTCCAGGATCTTGTTCCGCACGAGCTGTGCGATCGGCGCGTAGGCCTTGGTGGTCACCTCTCCGGCGACGTGCACCAGACCGGTGGTGATCAAGGTCTCCACGGCGACCCGGGAGGACGGGTCCTCTTCGAGCAGGGCGTCGAGAATGGTGTCGCTGATCTGGTCAGCGATCTTGTCGGGGTGACCTTCGGTCACGGACTCCGAGGTGAACAGACGGCGGGACACATCGCTCCCTGTGGTTGCAGCGGCTGCTGGCTGATCATTGGCGGACCGGCGGGGGGCTGCGGCCCCGCGACGATCCACGACCACTTTATCGGTCGAATCGGGTCACGGGGGCAAGTGTCTCGATCTGTGGGAGATCCGGCGCCCCGTGGCTCTGGAATTATGGGCCATGGAGAACGCCCCTGCCAGAGGCCCCTACGGCGTTTTCACCGTGTTCCGGGGCGGCTGCCGGACATGTCCCCGGGAGCAGGCCGAAAGCAGCCCGTGCGGGCCGCGCAACACACTGTTCATACGCGCCCCCGCGCCCCCCGCGCCCGAGCCGGGTGCCTGGCGCCGCACCCGTACCCGGGCCCCCGTACCCGGGACGTCGTCCCGGCCGCTCAGCCGGCGTCCCGCGGCGGGGCCGGCAGCCGGTGCGCGACCAGGTCCCACACGGTGTCCGCCAGCGCCTCCTTCGGCCCGTACGGCACCGGCGTCTCGCCGCCGTCCGCCGCCAGCACGACCGCCTCGTTCTCCTCGGCGCCGAACGTCTTGCGCTCCCCGACCTCGTTGACGACCAGCAGGTCACAGCCCTTGCGCCGGAGCTTGTCCCGGCCGTTGGCGAGGACATCGTCCGTCTCGGCGGCGAAACCGACCACCACCTGCCCCGGACGCGCGCGGTCGGCCGCCACCTCGGCCAGGATGTCCGGGTTGCGGACCAGGGCGACGGGCGCGGGCTCCTCGCCGTCCTTCTTCTTGATCTTGCCGGACGCGTACGACAACGGCCGGAAATCAGCCACGGCCGCCGCCATGACCACCGCGTCGGCGTCGGCCGCCGCCTTCAGCACGGCTTCCCGCAGCTGTACGGCGGTCCCCACGTGGACCACGTCGACGCCCGCCGGGTCGGTCATCCCCGTACTGGCCTCCACCAGGGTGACCCGCGCGCCCCGGGCCGCCGCCGTGCGCGCCAGGGCGTACCCCTGCTTCCCCGAGGACCGGTTGCCGAGGTAGCGCACCGGGTCGAGGGGTTCACGCGTACCGCCCGCGCTGATCACCACATGGCGACCGGCCAGGTCGGGCTCCGGCACGCCCCGCGCCAGCACCCGGCGGCAGAGTTCGAAGATCTCCCCCGGGTCCGGCAGCCGCCCCTTGCCGGTGTCCACGCCGGTGAGCCTGCCGACGGCGGGCTCGATGACGACGGCTCCACGGCGGCGCAGCGTCGCCACGTTCTCCCGGGTCGCCGGGTGCTCCCACATCTCGGTGTGCATGGCGGGCGCGAAGACGACCGGACACCTGGCGGTGAGGAGCGTATTGGTCAGCAGGTCGTCGGCGAGCCCGTGCGCGGCTCTGGCGAGCAGGTCGGCGGTGGCCGGGGCGACGACGACCAGGTCGGCGGAGTGCCCGATCCGTACGTGCGGCACCTCGTGGACGTCGGACCAGACCTCGGTGGAGACGGGGTGGCCGGAGAGCGCCGACCAGGTCGCCGCGCCCACGAAGTGCAGGGCGGAGGCGGTCGGTACGACACGTACGTCATGGCCCGATTCGGTGAGCCGCCGCAGCAGCTCGCACGCCTTGTACGCGGCGATGCCGCCCGCGACCCCCAGAACGACCTTCGGCCTGTCCACCGTGTCCCTCTCCTCCGCCGGCCCCGCGAGCACCCGTCCGTCCCGCGAGGATGTGACAGGTCCCATGACACACCACAGGCCCGGCAGTCGCGCTACCGGGCCTGTGGGAAAGATCTGTGCTGTACGAATCCGTGCTGTACGAATCCATGCTGTGCGAATCCGCGCTGTGAAACTCTGTGCTGTGAAAATGTGCTGTGCGAATCCGTGCTGCGAGCAGCCGGGGTGGAAATCCGTGCTGTGGGACGCCTACTGGGCCGGGCCCTCGATGGCCTCGGAGGTCAGCAGACCCGCGTTGATCTCGCGCAGGGCGATCGAGAGCGGCTTCTCGTGGACGTGGGTGTCCACCAGCGGACCGACGTACTCGAGCAGGCCCTCACCGAGCTGCGAGTAGTACGCGTTGATCTGGCGCGCCCGCTTGGCCGCGTAGATCACGAGGCTGTACTTCGAGTCCGTGGCCTCGAGCAGCTCGTCGATCGGCGGGTTGATGATGCCCTCGGGCGTGGTGATGGAAGAGGACACTCTCTTGCCTTCCGAAGAAAATTCAGGGAAAAACAGGTGGTCGCGCACTGCTGCGTACTACGGGATCGCGGGTCGCGGGCCGAGTATTTCGGCGCCGCCCCGGAATCCGGACAGCACACAAAAGATCACGCAACTGACATCAAGGCTAGCAGCTCGCGCGCCACATCCTCGACGGAGGTGTTGACCAGCGTCGTATCGAACTCCGATTCGGCGGCCAGTTCCACCTTCGCGGCCTCCAGTCGGCGCTCGATCACCTCGGCCGACTCGGTGCCGCGACCGGTGAGGCGGCGCACCAGCTCGTCCCAGCTCGGAGGGGCCAGGAAGACCAGCCGGGACTCGGGCATGGACTCCTTGACCTGCCGGGCCCCCTGGAGATCGATCTCCAGGAGTACGGGCTCACCCGCCGCCAGCCGGTCCAGGACCGCCTGACGCGGGGTGCCGTAACGGTTGCCCGCGAACTCCGCCCATTCCAGCAGTTCACCGTTGGCGACCAGCTTGTCGAACTCCTCGTCGGAGACGAAGAAGTACTGGACGCCGTGGCGCTCGCCGGGGCGCGGCTTTCTCGTGGTGGCCGACACCGAGAGCCATACCTCGGGGTGGACCTTGCGCATATGCGCGACGACCGTGCTCTTGCCGACCCCGGAGGGGCCGGAGAGCACGGTCAGCCGCGGTCGTACCTCTGCTGCCATGCAGCGATTATCCAGGTTCCCGGGGGTGCCCGGGAACGTCAGGCGGGCTTACCGCCGAACTCGCGCTCCAGGGAGGCGATCTGGTTGGAGCCGAGACCGCGGACGCGGCGGCTTTCTGAGATGCCGAGCCGCTCCATGATCTGTTTGGCGCGGACCTTGCCCACTCCGGGCAGGGATTCGAGCAGGGCGGAGACCTTCATCTTCCCGATGACGTCGTTCTCCTGGCCCTGCTTGATCACGTCATGAAGCGACGCACCGGAGTGCTTGAGTCGATTCTTGACCTCGGCCCGCTCCCGGCGAGCCGCGGCGGCCTTTTCGAGCGCGGCTGCGCGCTGTTCAGGGGTAAGGGGCGGAAGAGCCACGCCTACGTCACCTCGGATGTCGAACTGTCGGATACGGACCGGTGCGGAACCTGATCGCTCCACACCAGGCGAGCAACGGGCAACGCACTGCACGTTGGCTCTCGACGGAGACTAGCGGCCAAGGCCGCCCGAGTCAGCGAGAACAGACGAAAAGTCCTGGTCAGCATCGATCAGTGGTGACTTTTGAGGCATTTTGCCCAACTTTTTGGACAGGATCCCGGACATCCGTCTTCCCGCTTCACCGGCCACCGGCCTCCTCAGGCCCCGCCGACCGCCGCCCTCACCTCGTCCGCGAAACGCTCCGCGGCGCCCCGCAGGGCCCCGGCGTCGGGACCGTGGCGCAGCACGCCCCGGCTGACGCTCGGCACCACGTTGCCCACCGAGGCGCCGAACAGGCCGGGGAGATCGGCGGGGGTCGCGCCCTGCGCGCCGATGCCGGGGGCCAGCAGCGGCCCGTTGACGGCGAGATCCACCCCGGCGTCGCCGAGCGTCGCGCCGACGACCGCGCCGACCGCGCCCAGCGGCTCGGCGCCCGCGTTCTCCGCCGCGATGTGGCCGAGCATCACCGCGGCCAGGGAGCGGCCGTCGGCGCCGGTGGCGCGCTGTACCTCGGCGCCCTCCGGGTTGGACGTCAGGGCCAGGACGAAGACGCCGCAGCCGGCCGTCCGCGCCGCGTCCAGCGCGGGGCGCAGCGATCCGAAGCCGAGGTACGGGGAGAGGGTCACCGCGTCCGAGAAGAGCGGCGAGGCGGGGTCGAGGTAGGTCGCCGCGTAGGCGCCCATGGTCGAGCCGATGTCGCCGCGCTTGGCGTCCATCAGCACCAGCGCCCCGGCCGACCGTGCCTCCGCGACGGCCTTCTCCAGGACGGCGGTGCCGCGCGAGCCGAAGCGCTCGAAGAAAGCGGACTGCGGCTTGAGCACGGCCACCCGGTCCGCCAGCGCCTCCACCACCGTACGGGTGAAGCGCTCCAGGCCCGCGATGTCGTCGGTCAGCCCCCAGTCCGTGAGCAGCGAGCCGTGCGGGTCGATGCCGACGCAGAGCGGGCCGCGGGTGTCCATCGCGTGCCGCAGCCGGGCACCCCTGCCCCCCTCTGCCCCCTCGGCTCCCTTCGGCGCCCGGCTGCGGCACGCGATGG
>NZ_QQNA01000069.1 GCF_003346515.1 Streptomyces corynorhini | reverse complement strand
TTCGTGCGATTGCGGGTCGTGGCGGGATGGTGTCGGTGTCCCTGCCGTTGGCGGAGGTTGAAGAGCTGCTGGCGGGGTGGGTGGGGCGTATTGATGTGGCTGCGGTGAATGGTCCGGGTTCTGTGGTGGTGGCGGGTGACGCGGACGCGCTGGATGAGCTGGTGGCGCGGTGTGAGTCGGATGAGGTGAGGGTGCGGCGGGTCCCGGTGGACTACGCCTCACACACGTGGCATGTGGAGGCGCTTGAGGACGAGTTGGCGGAGGTTCTTGCGCCGGTTGCTCCTCGGGTGGGTGGGGTGCCGTTCTTCTCGACGACTGAGGCCGCGTTTGTGGACACGGCTGAACTCGACGGCGGTTATTGGTATCGGAATTTGCGTCAGCGGGTGCGGTTTGCTGAGGCGGTGGAGAGTCTGGCCGGGCAGGGTTTCGGCGCGTTCGTCGAGGTCAGTTCGCATCCCGTGTTGGGCATGGCCGTACAGGAGGCTGCCGCGGACGCGGTGGTGGTGGGCACGCTGCGTCGTGACGACGGGGGTAGTGGGCGTTTCCTGACGTCGTTGGCTGAGGCGTGGGTGCGGGGTGTTCCCGTGGACTGGACGGCTGTTCTTGCCGGTCAGGACGGCACCACCGTTCCGCTCCCGACCTACGCCTTCCAGCGGCGGCGGTACTGGTTGGAGCGGACGGTTCCTGCCGTTGGGGTGGGGGAGTCGTCTCAGTCGGTGGTGGATGCTCGTTTCTGGGCGGCGGTGGAGCGCGAGGATCTGGGTGCCGTGGCGGAGACGTTGGGGTTGTCCGATGGCGGGGTGTTGGCGGATGCTCTGCCGGTGCTGTCGCATTGGCGGTTGGGGCAGTCGGCGCGGTCGGTGGTGGATGGCTGGCGGTATCGGGTGCTCTGGCGTCCGGTCGGCCGGGACGTTGTGGCCGGTGCGCCGGAGGGGGAGTGGCTGCTCGTCGCGTCCGAGGCGGAACGGGATGCCGTCGGTGCCGTGGCCGACGCCCTCACCCACCACGGCATACGCGTGACCACGGTCCAGGTCGCCCCCGACCTCGGCCGTGACGGTCTTGCGCGACTGCTCGCCACCGCCGTGGACGGCGGCGGGGACAACGCCTCGCCGGTCGGCGTGCTGTCACTGCTGGCCCTGGCCGAGGCGCCGTACGCCCAAGGCGGCAGCCTCGACGGCGGGCTCGCCCTCAACACCCTCCTCGTGCAGGCCCTCGGGGACGCCGGAGTCGGCGCCCCGCTGTGGTTCGCCACCCGCGGCGCCGTCTCCACCGGGCGCTCCGACCGGCTCGTCTCCCCCACGCAGGCCCAGACCTGGGGCCTCGGCCGGATCGCCGCACTGGAGTACCCGCAGCGCTTCGGCGGGCTGGTCGACCTGCCCGCGGACCTCGACGACCGCGCCCTCGCACGACTCGTGACCGTCCTCTCCGGGGCCGTCGGCGAGGACCAGGTCGCCGTACGCCCCTCCGGGGTGTTCACCCGGCGGCTCGCGCGGGCCGCGCTCGCCGAGGACGCGCCCGCCGCCTGGACGCCCACCGGGACCGTCCTGGTGACCGGCGGCACCGGCGGCGTCGGCGCCCAGGTCGCCCGGCGACTCGCCGCGACCGGCGCCGAGCACCTGGTACTGGTGAGCCGCCGAGGGGCCGAGGCGCCAGGCGCCGCCGCTCTGGAAGCCGAACTCACCGCACTCGGCACCCGCGTCACACTCGCCGCCTGCGACGCCGCCGACCGCGAAGAACTGGCCGCCCTGCTGGCCACCGTGGGACGCGAGTCGCCGCTGACCGCCGTCGTCCACGCGGCCGGTGTCCTCGACGACGGTGTCCTCGACACCCTCACTCCCGAACGCGCCGAGACCGTGCTGAGGCCCAAGATCGCCGCCGCACGCCACCTCCACGAACTCACCCGCGACCTGGAGCTGTCGGCCTTCGTCCTGTTCTCCTCGCTCGCCGGCACCCTCGGTGGACCCGGGCAGGGCAGCTACGCCGCCGCCAACGCCTACCTCGACGCCCTCGCCCGGCAGCGGCACGCCGACGGACTGCCCGCCACCTCCGTCGCCTGGGGCGCCTGGGGCGGTGGTGGCCTCGCCTCAGGCGAGACCGGCGCGCGCCTCGCCCGCACCGGCATGCCCGCCATGGACGCCGAGTACGCCCTGACCGCCCTTCAGCAGGCCGTCGCCGGAACCGAACCCGTGCTGGCCGTCGCCGACGTGCGATGGGAGACGTACGCGTTCACCCACTCCGCCGACGCGCCCCGGCTGCTGGCCGAACTCCCCGAGGTACGCGCCGCCCAGTCGGCCCGTACGACGCCGAGCGGCCCCGGCGCCACCGGCAACGCGCTGACGGACCGGCTCGCCGCGCTACCGGCCGACGAGCGGCACCGTGAACTCCTCGCCGTGGCCCGCAAGTGGGCAGCCGCCGCGCTCGGTTACTCCACCGCGGAGGAGATCGACGAGGAACGCGCCTTCCGGGACCTCGGCTTCGACTCCCTCACCGCGGTCGCCCTGCGCAACACCGTCGCCGAGGCCACCGGGCTGCGGCTCCCCGTCACCCTCGTCTTCGACCACCCCACCGCCGCCGCCCTGGCCGCACACCTCGACCGGGAGCTGTTCGGCGCCGCCACCGACACCACCCCGGACGACCCGCAGACACTCCCGGTGGCAGCGGACGACGATCCCGTCGTCATCGTGTCCATGGGCTGCCGCTATCCGGGCGGCGTCGACAGCCCCGACGCGTTGTGGCGCCTGCTCGTCGACGGCGGCGACGCCGTGGGCGCTCTCCCCGACGACCGCGGCTGGGACCTCAAGGGCCTCTACGACCCGGACCCCGACCGGCCCGGCACCTTCTACACCCGCGGCGGCGGATTCCTGTACGACGCCCACCACTTCGACCCCGAGTTCTTCGGCATGAGCCCCCGCGAGGCTCTCGCCGTCGACCCCCAGCAGCGGCTGCTGCTGGAGACGTCGTGGGAGGCGATGGAACGGGCCGGCATCGACCCCGCCACCCTGCGCGGCAGCCGTACCGGCGTGTTCGTCGGCTCCAACTACCACGACTACGGCTCACGGGTACAGCGCGCGCCCAAGGACTTCGAGGGCTACCTCGCCACCGGCAGCGCGGGCAGCGTGGCCTCCGGACGCATCTCGTACACCTTCGGCCTGGAGGGCCCGGCGGTCACCGTCGACACCGCGTGCTCGTCGTCGCTGGTGTCCCTGCACATGGCCGCGCAGGCACTGCGTACCGGTGAGTGCACCCTCGCCCTCGCGGGCGGCGTCACCGTGATCTCCACCCCGGACACCTTCGTCGAGTTCAGCAGGCAGCGCGCCCTCGCCCCCGACGGCCGCTGCAAGGCGTTCTCCGAAGAGGCCGACGGCGCGGGCTGGGCGGAAGGCGTGGGTGTCCTGCTGCTGGAGCGGCTCTCCGACGCCCGCCGCAACGGCCACCCCGTGCTCGCCGTCCTCGCCGGTTCCGCCGTCAACCAGGACGGCGCCAGCAACGGACTCACCGCACCCAGCGGCCCCGCCCAGCAGCGGGTCATCCGGCAGGCGCTCACCGCCGCCCGCCTCGCCCCGGCCGATGTGGACGTCGTCGAGGCGCACGGCACCGGCACCCTCCTCGGCGACCCCATCGAGGCACAGGCGCTCATGGCGACCTACGGGCAGGACCGGCCCGCTGACCGGCCGCTGCTCGTCGGCGCCCTCAAGTCCAACATCGGGCACACGCAGGCCGCCGCGGGCGTCGGCGGAGTCATCAAGACGGTGCTGGCCCTGCGGCACGGGCTGCTGCCCCGCACCCTGCACGCCGAGACCCCGTCCAGCCGCATCGACTGGTCCGCGGGCGCGGTGGCCCTCCTCACCGAGGCCGCCGACTGGCCCGAGCGGGACCGGCCGCGCCGCGCCGGGGTGTCCGCCTTCGGCATCAGCGGGACCAACGCCCACGTGATCCTGGAGCAGGCGCCCGCCGAGGCCACCGCCCCGGTGCCCTCGGACTCCGCCCGCCCGGCGGCCCCGGACGCCGTCGTCCCCTGGCTGCTGTCGGCGCGCGGCCCCGAGGCGCTGCGCGCCCAGGCCGCCCGCGTCCTCGCCCACCTGGAGGACCCCGACGCCCCGGCCGCCGAGCGCCGCAACACCGACGGCGACGCCGCCACGGGCGGGCAGACCGCGCCCGCCGACATCGCCTACGAACTCGCCGTCGGACGCGCCGTGTTCGACCACAGGGCCGCCGCCGTCGGCCGGGACCGGGCCGAACTGCACACCGCCCTGCGGGCCCTCGCCGACGGCCGGGAGGCACCCGGCCTGGTGCGCGGCACCCGGCGGCGCGGCGCCCGCACCGCGTTCCTCTTCAGCGGGCAGGGCAGCCAGCGCCCCGGCACCGGAGGCGACCTGTACGCCGCACACCCGGTGTTCGCCGACGCCCTCGACGCCATCTGCGCCGAACTCGACCCCGACCTCGAACGGCCGCTGCGGGACGTGATGTTCGCGCCCGCCGGCACCCAGGACGCCGAGTTGCTGGACCGTACCGACTACACCCAGGCCGCGCTGTTCGCCCTTCAGGTCGCCCAGTTCCGGCTGCTCGAACACCAGGGGCTGCGCCCGGACGTCGTCCTCGGCCACTCCGTCGGTGAGATCGCCGCCGCACACGTCGCCGGGGTCCTCGACCTCACCGACGCCTGCCGTCTGGTCGCCGCGCGCGGCCGGCTGATGGCGCAACTCCCCACCGGGGGAGCCATGCTGGCCGTCGAGGCCAGCGAGGAGCAGATCAACGACGCGCTGCTCACCCACGAGGACCGGGTGTCCCTCGCCGCGGTCAACGGGCCACGGTCCGTCGTGGTCTCCGGTGACGAGGACACCGTCGACGAACTCGCGGCCACCTGGCGCGAGGCCGGAGTGCGCGTCAAGCGCCTCACCGTCTCGCACGCCTTCCACTCGCCCCGCATGGAGCCGATGCGGAACGCGTTCGCCGCCGTCGCGCGCGAACTCACCTACACCCCGCCGACCCTGCCGGTCATCTGCGACCTCACCGGCGAGAGCGCCGACGCCGGACAACTGGAGGGCGCCGACTACTGGGTACGGCATGTGCGCGGCACCGTGCGCTTCGCCGACGCCGTCGCCGCGCTGGAACGCCAGGGC
Source organism: Streptomyces corynorhini (assembly GCF_003346515.1). Lineage (GTDB taxonomy): Bacteria > Actinomycetota > Actinomycetes > Streptomycetales > Streptomycetaceae > Streptomyces > Streptomyces corynorhini. The sequence goes on along the minus strand of NZ_QQNA01000069.1, from coordinate 9,936 downwards.
GTCACCGCCTACCTCGAACTCGGCCCCGACGGCGTCCTCACCGCCCTGACCCGCGACTGCCTCACCGACCCCGAGGCCGCCGTCGTCGTACCGCTGCTGCGCCGCGACCGGCCCGAGGACACCGCCCTCACCACCGCCCTCGCCACCCTCCACGTCCACGGCGCAGGACCCGACTGGGCCCGCTCCCTCGCCGGGCCGCCCGCCCGCCGCACCGAGCTGCCGACGTACGCGTTCCAGCGCGCCCGGTACTGGCTGGACGCCGCGCCCGGCGAGCCCGACCTCACCGCCGCCGGACTCGCCGCCGAGCCGCACCCGCTGCTCGCCGCGGGCACCGCGCTCGCCGGGGGCGGCGGCCACCTCCTCACCGGACGGCTGTCGCTGGACACCCACCCCTGGCTCGCCGACCACAGCGTCTCCGGCACACCGATCCTGCCCGGCACCGCCTTCCTCGAACTGGCACTGCACGCCGCCGGACGGACCGGCTGCGCCGCCGTCGAGGAACTCACCCTGGAGGCACCGCTCGTCCTGCCCGAGCAGACCGCCACACACCTCCAGGTCACCGTCGGCGAACCCGCCGAGGACGGCACCCGCACGGTGACCGTGCACTCCCGGCCCGACGAGGCGGGCGACGAAGAACCCTGGACCCGGCACGCCGTCGGACAGCTCACCCCCGCTCCGGCGCCCGCCGAGACCACACCGCTCGCCGAGTGGCCGCCGCCCGGCGCGGAACCCGCCGACCTCGACGGGCTCTACGACCGCTTCGCCGCCGGAGGCTTCGCCTACGGGCCGGTCTTCCAGGGCCTGACCGCCGCCTGGACCCTGGGCGACGACGTGTACGCCGAGGTCGCCCTGCCCGATCACGCCGCCCCCGACGCCGCCCGCTACGGGCTGCACCCGGCGCTGCTGGACGCCGCGGTCCAGACCGTCGGCCTCACCGCCGCCGCGGGCACCGCGCTCATGCCGTTCGCCTGGACCGGCGTCCGCCTGCACACCGTCGGCGCCGACACTCTCCGCGTCCACCTCGCACCCGCCGGGCCCGACACCGTCACCCTGCGGGTCGACGACCCGACGGGCGCGCCCGTCGCCACCGTCACCGGGCTCACCCTGCGTCCGCTGCCCGCCGGAGCGCTCGGCGGCAGCCGCGCCGCCCGCCACCTCCACACCGTGGACTGGGTGACGGCGACCACCGCGTCCCGCCCCGCCGACCGGCCATGGGCCGTCCTCGGCGGCGACCAGGCCCCCGCGCTCGGCGCCGCGCTCACCGCCGCCCACTACCGCGACCTGCGCGCCCTCGCCCAGGCCGTCGCCACCGGCAGCGCCCCGCTGCCCGGCACCGTCCTGGCCGCCGTACCCGCACCCGGCGACGACGGCGACCCGTCGGCCGCACCCGACCCCGCCACCGTCCGCGAGGCCACCGGCGCCGCCCTGCGGCTGCTCCAGGACTGGCTCGCCGACGACACCTTCGCCACCACCCGGCTCGTGTTCGTCACCCGGCACGCCGTCACCGTCCACGACGGAGACCAGGCCCCCGACCCGGTGGCCGCCGCCGTCCGCGGCCTGGTGCGCACCGCCCAGTCCGAGCACCCCGACCGGTTCACGCTCCTCGACTGGGACGGCGCACAGGAGTCCCACCGGGCCCTGACCGCCGCCGTCGGCCACGAAGAACCGCAACTCGCCCTGCGCAAGGGCGAACTGCGCGTGGCCAGGCTGGTACGGCTGCCGCTCACCCGGACGGCCGACACCGCGCCGCTCCCCCTGCTCGACCCGGACGGCACGGTCCTCGTCACCGGCGCCACCGGCACCCTCGGCAGCCTGGTCGCCCGCCACCTCGCCGTCCGGCACGGTGCCCGGCACCTGCTGCTCGTCGGCCGACGCGGCCCGGACGCCCCCGGCGCCCACGCCCTCCTCTCCGATCTGACCGCGCTCGGCGCCCACGCCGAACTCGTCGCCTGCGACACCTCCGACCGGGCCGCGCTCGCCGCGCTGCTCGCCACCGTCCCCGCCGACCGCCCACTGACCGCCGTCGTGCACACCGCCGGTGTCCTCGACGACGGCGTCATCGCCTCGCTCACCCCCGAACGCCTCGGCACCGTGCTCGCGGCGAAGGCCGACACCGCGCTCCACCTGCACGACCTCACCCGCGAGCAGCCACTGCGCTCCTTCGTCCTGTACTCCTCACTGGCCGGTGTCTTCGGCGGATCAGGCCAGGGCAACTACGCCGCCGCCAACGCCTTCCTCGACGCCCTCGCCCAGCACCGCAGGGCCCGCGGACTGCCCGCGCAGTCCCTCGCCTGGGGCCTGTGGGAGGACCGGTCGGAAATGACCGGCAAGCTCGACCAGGCCGACCGGGTCCGCATGGCGCGCGGCGGAGTCGTCCCCATGCCGTCCGAGCAGGCCCTCGACCTGTTCGACGCGGCCGTCGGCACCGACCGGCCCGTCCTCGTCCCGGCCCGCTTCGACACGGCCGCCCTGCGTACCCCGGACGGCGAGGTGCCCGCCCTGCTGCGGTCGCTCGTCCGCCCCGCCCCCGCCGGCCGGGGCTCCGGCACCGGCACCGCCGACGGGCCCGCTCCCGCCGAGCGGCTGGGCCACCGGCTCGCCGGACTCGACGCCGAAGCACGCCTGGAAGTCCTGGTGGATGTCGTCCGCGACCACGCGGCGGCCGTCCTCGGCTACGCCGACTCCGACGCGGTCGACCCCGAGCGGGGCTTCCTGGAGATGGGCTTCGACTCACTGACCGCCGTCGAACTCCGCAACCGGCTCAACGCCGCCACCGGACTCCGGCTGCCCGCCACCCTGCTGTTCGACTATCCGACGCCCCTCGGCCTCGCCCGCCACCTGCGGGCCGAGACCGCGCCCAGCGCCTCGGCGGCCGTCCAGCCGGTCCTCGCCGAACTCGACCGGCTGGAAGGCGCGCTCGCCGAGATCACCGGCGACGGCCCGGTCCGTTCCGCGCTCGCCGAACGGCTGCGCGGACTCCTCACCGCGCTCGACTCCGCCGCCCCCACCGGGCTGCCCGCCGACACCGCCTACGGCGACACAGGACCGGCGACCGCCACCGCCGTCGAGGACCACCTCGACGGAGCCAGCGACGACGACCTGTTCGACTTCATCGACCAGCGGTTCGGCCAGTCGTGACCCGACCCCCGGCCCCCCGACCCCTCGTCACGCTCCCGCGCACCGCGGGACAGACCGGAGAGAGCAGCACCGTGACCGACCGAGTCCTGCGCACAGGCGTCCTCGGGTGCGCCGCCATAGCGCGCCGCACCACCCTCCCCGCCCTCGCCGCCGACCCGTCGGTACGGCTGGTCGCCGTGGCCAGCCGCAGCCGCGCCAAGGCCGAGGACGTGGCCCGCGCGTTCGGCTGCGAGGCCGTCACCGGCTACGCCGAGCTGCTGGCGCGCGACGACATCGACGCCGTGTACGTACCGCTGCCGCCCGCCCTGCACACCGAGTGGGTGGGCCGGGCCCTCGCGGCGGGCAAACACGTCCTCGCCGAGAAGCCGCTCACCACGAACCTGGCCGACGCGGCCGAACTGGTCGCCGCCGCCCGCACCGCGGGCCTGCTGCTGATGGAGAACTTCGCCTTCCTCCACCACGGCCAGCACGATGCCGTACGCGCCCTCGTCGACGAAGGCGCCATCGGCGAAGTCCGCCACCTCACCGCCGAGTTCGGCTTCCCGCCGCTGCCGTCCGGCGACATCCGCTACGACCCCGCCCTCGGCGGCGGCGCCCTCCTCGACGCAGGCGTCTACACACTGCGCGCCGCCTCCCTCTACCTCGGCCCCGAGACCGGCGTGCACGGGGCGGTGCTGCGGACCGACCCCGGCACCGGCGTCGACACCGCGGGCGCGGCCCTGGTCGCCGACCCCGCCGGACGCACCGGACAGCTCAGCTTCGGCTTCGACCGCGCCTACCGCTGCGCCGTCACCCTGTGGGGCAGCGAGGGCACCCTCACCCTCGACCGGGCGTTCACCGCGCCGCCCACCCTGCGGCCCGTGCTGCGGCTGACCCGCCAGGACCTCACGGAGGAGCGCACCCTGCCCGCCGGGCACCAGTTCGGCTCGCTGATCTCCCACTTCGCGCGCACCGCTCTCGACGGCGGCGACCTGAAGACACCCGGCGAGGACCTCCTGCGCCAGGCCACCCTCGTCGACGCCGTACGGCAGGCCGCGGGAGGCTGACACACGGCTCACGCCCCGGTCGCTCACGCGGCCGGCGGCGGGGCACAGGAGCGGGGCGGCGAGGGCGGCCGGAACACGACACCCTCACCGCCCCGCTCCCGCGTTCCCGGACAAGGAGACGACCGGGTCCGGCACACTCCCGGCAGGCACGTCCCCGGCACAGCACATTCCCGGCACGGCATGCCCCCGGCACGGCACAGCACACTGCCGGCAGGCACGTCCCCGGCACGGCAAACTCCCGGCACGGCACGAAACCGGGGCCCCGGCCGGATCCGTGTCCGGCCGGGGCCCCGGCTCTGTCATCCCACCGCCGCCGCCCCGGTGTCCGGGCGGCCTTCACTCAGCGGCGGCGCGTCACGCGTCGTTCCACTTGAAGAACCGCAGCGTCAGCCCGGTCACGACAGCCGTGAAGAGCAGCATCCCGCCCATCGACGGCAGCACGTCGACCAGACCGCCACCCCGGCTGAGCACCTGCTCGCCGCCCTTCACCAGATAGCGCAGCGGCATCAGGTACGACACGGCCTGCACCCAGCTCGGAGCGGAGTCCAGCGTGAAGAACGCCCCCGACAGGAACGACATGGGCAGCACCAGCAGCTGGGCCAGACCACCCGCCGACTCCTCGGTCTTGGTCACCGAGCCGATGAACATGCCCAGCGACATCAGCGGCAGCGTCCCGCACACCACAAGGGGCACGATCAGCCACCAACTGCCGCTCAACTGGAGCCCGAAGTACGGCAGGGTCGCCACCAGCAGGAACAGCGCGGTCTGCACCAGCACCATCGCCATCGTCATCGCGATCCTGGCGGCCACCACCTCCCACGGCCGTACCAACGACATCCGCATCCGCTGGAGGATCTTCCTGCGGCGCATCGTCACCAGGGTCAGCGCCGAACTGAACACCGAACTCGACGCGATGGCCCACCCCAGCAGACCGGGGGTCAGGTACTGGATCGGCTTCACCGAGTCGTCCTGGACCTGAGTGGCCTCGAGGGTGTATGTGGGCGGCTGGCCCGTGGCGGCCAGATTCGCCCGCTCCAGAAGGGAGTTGAGCGCGGCCTGCGCCGAGGCGGCCTTGACCGAGTCGGCCGCGCTGTAGCGCAGCACCACCTTGCCGCCGTCCTGCATCACCAGCGCGTCGTAGTCGCCCTCGCGCACCTGCCGCAGCGCGTCCGCCTCGTTGTCCACACGGGTGATCGTGGCGGCCTTCGTGACCTCTTCGCGCTGCGCCCCACGCAGCTCGTCGAGCACCTGTACGTCGCCGAGCTGCGCCACCTCGATGTGCGAGGTGCCGCTGGTCTTGAAGAGGGTGCCGAACAGCAGCAGGAACAGGATGGGGAAGATCAGCAGAAAGAAGATCGTGCCCTTGTCCCGCAGCACGCTCAGGATCATCGTACGAGCCAGCTGCCACACCGGGCGCAGCCGGTCGTCCCCGCTGCCCGCCGACTGCCCGGCGGGGCCGCCGGCCGTGGCCCGAACCTCCGGCTCGGGCCTGGTGGTGGTCTCCTCGACGCTCACGCCCGGTACTCCCGTCCGGTCAGCTGGAGGAACACGTCCTCCAGGGTTCCACCACGTACCGCCAGCCCCCGCAGGGAGCCCCGGTCCGCCAGCATCGACAGCACCGGGCCGGGCGTACGGGTGGTGATCGACAGCGAGACGCCGTCGTCCTCCACCGACGCGTCCGCCACCCCGGCGGCCGCCAGCAGCTTGGGCAGTTCTTCCTCGTTGATGAGGCCGGACTCCACGCTGACCCGAACCGAGTCCTCCAGCTCACGGATGAGGGCCGCCGGGCTGCCCGTCTTGAGCACCGTGCCGCGCTCCATGACCGACACGCGGTCGCAGAGCAACTCCGCCTCGTCCATGTAGTGCGTGGTCAGCACCACCGTGCGGCCCTCCTCGTTCACCTGCCGCAGCAGGTCCCAGAGGTTGCGACGGGCCTGCGGGTCGAGACCCGCGGTCGGCTCGTCCAGGAAGACGATCTCCGGGGAGTGCACCAGACCGCAGGCGATCGACAGCCGCTGCGCCTGGCCGCCGGACAGCTTGTCCGCGGGGACCTTCCCGAACTCGGTGAGACCGACCCGCTCCAGCATCTCGTCCGCCCGCCGGGTGCCGAGCCGGTAGAACGAGGCGAACAGCCGGATCGTCTCCCGGGTGGTCAGCTTGTCCAGGAACGACGACGACTGGAACTGCACGCCGATCCGGTTCAGCAGGGCGAGGTCGCGGGGCCAGGGACTCTTGCCGAACAGCTCGATCCGGCCCTCGTCGGGCTCGCGCACCCCCTCCATGATCTCCAGGGTGGTCGTCTTGCCCGCTCCGTTGGGGCCCAGGATGCCGTAGAACTCGCCCGCCTCGACGCGCAGCGAGACCCCGTCCACCGCCTGGATGTCCCCGTACTTCTTCCGTACGCCGTCCGCGACGATGGCCGCCGTCACGAGGCCGCCGCCCTGACCCTGCGGAGCCGTGACGCGGCTCCCTCGCACAACACTTGAAGGTCCATCACTCGACTGTCGCCTCCGTGATCGGTTGGGGGTTCGGGCGGATCCGGGGTGTTCCGGGCCCTCCGCCCGCTGCCGACCGCCTTCGGCCGGCAGCTACCGAACGGGAACGGGAGCGAAGTCGCTCTTAGGCGGTGCGGGGCTTCACCTCAGCACGGACGGTCCGGCGACTGCCACGTGGGACGGTGAAGTCTAGGGAATCGCCGGTTGGGCGGCGGTGCCGGTCAGGCCCTTTTGACCGAGAGCGGCAGCCGGCGGAGACCGAACACATTGACACGGTTGTCGAAGTACGACAGCGGGCTGTCGCGGTCCACCCGGATGTCGGCGTAACGGTCCAGCATCAGGTTGAGAGCGATCTGCCCCTCCATCCGGGCCAGCGGCGCTCCCAGGCAGTAGTGGATGCCGTGCCCGAACGCCAACTGCCGGGCGTTGGGACGGTCCGGCACAAAGCGGTCGGGCTCGGGGAAGACCCGCTCGTCGCGGTTGGCCGACAACAGCCACAAATGCACCGCGGAGTTCTCCGGCACCTGCACCCCGGCGATCTCCACCGGACGGGTCGGCACCCGGTCGACCTTCAGGAACGGGGGCCTGGCGCGCAGTACTTCCTCGGTGAACGGGGCGATCCTCGCCCGGTCCGCGCGCAGTTCACCGAGCAGACCCTCCTCCAGGTCCAGTGTCAGCAGCATGTTGCCCAGCAGCGCGGCCGTGGTGACGTGCCCCGCGAGCAGCAGCAGCGCCGCGAAGCTCACCACGTCCTCGTCGTTGAGGCGCTCGCCGTCGATCTCGGCCCGCACCAGCAGGCCGATCAGGTCGTCGGACTCGCGCGCCCGCCGCTCGGTGACGTGCTGCTGGAGGTAGCCGCCCAGCTCCTCCACGGTCCTGCCCAGTGTCTTGGCGCCCTCGGGCGTCTCCCAGTCCACCGTGAGCAGGCTGTCCGCCCACACCTGGAACAGCGGCCGGTCGGACGGCGGCACCCCCAGCATCGAGGAGATCACGATGACCGGCAGTGGATTGGCGAACTGCTCGACCAGGTCGAACCGGTCCCCGTCCAGTCCGTCGAGGAGGTCGGTGGCCACCTCGGTGATGCGCGGATCCATCGCGGCGACCATCTTCGCGGTGAACACCTTGCTCACCAGCCGCCTCATCTTGCCGTGCCTGGGCGGGTCGATCAGCAGCAACTGGCCTCCGGCCGCCTGCCGTTCTCCGCCGGAGAGCCGTCCCACCGTGTCCGAGGAGAAGGTCGCGGGGTCGGCCGAGATCCGCTGCACGTCCTCGTGCCGGAACACGTGGTAGTGGCCCGCCTGATCGCGCCACACCGGCTGCTCGTCCCGCATCCGGCGCAGCCACGCCAGGAGGGAGGCACCGCCGTCGAGTCCGACCTCCGGCGGCGCGGACACTTCGGGAACGACAGGATCGGGCACGGTGGCCATCGGGGAACCCTTCTCACAGGACGGGCCGCACACGGCGGGCGGGAACGCCCCAGCGCAGCACGCCGTCCGGGGTTGCGGCCACAAAACTCGCGCGACTCTAGGGATTTGCCGGTGCGGACCGCCGCCGGAGCCCCGCACAGGACCGTACGGCGGCGCGCGGCCCTTCATCCGGCCTGATCCAAACGAAAGACCCTAGGGGATTTTTCAGACTACGGGGCCGAGGCGCCGTGTACGCCGGACGCACCCTCAGAATGGGCGGGTTCGAGCTGTCCGAGAAGACCATGCCCAGCGTGTGTGTGTCCGAGCCTGAGGAGGTCCGGTGACGTCTACGGTTCCGAGCGCAGCTGACCTGCCGCCGGTCGTGTCTGTCGTGGTGCGCGCCCCGAGCACGGGGAGCATGCTGTGAGCGAAGACCGCCTGCGCGACTATCTGAAGCGTGTCACAGCGGATCTGCACCGCACCACCACCCGGCTGCGCGAGCTGGAGGCCAAGGACCGCGAGCCCGTCGCGATCGTCTCGATGGCCTGCCGCTACCCCGGCGACGTGCGTACCCCCGAGGACCTGTGGCGGCTCGTCGCCGACGGCACCGACGCCATCAGCGCGTTCCCCGAGGACCGCGGCTGGGACGTCGACTCGCTCTACCACCCGGACCCCGAACACCCGAACACCTGCTCCACGCGTGAGGGCGGCTTCCTGCACGACGCCGCCGACTTCGACCCCGACTTCTTCGGGATGTCGCCGCGCGAGGCACTGGGCACCGACCCGCAGCAGCGGATCCTGCTCCAGCTCGCCTGGGAGGCCATGGAACGCGCCCACCTCGACCCGGCCGACCTGCGCGGCAGCGCCACCGGGGTCTTCGCCGGGGTGATGTACAACGACTACGGCTCACGGTTCGACACCCCGCCGCCGGGCCTGGAGGGCTTCCTCGGCAACGGCAGCGCGGGCAGCATCGCCTCCGGCCGGATCGCCTACACCCTCGGCCTGGAGGGCCCGGCCGTCACCGTCGACACCGCCTGCTCCTCCTCCCTGGTCGCCCTGCACCTCGCCTCCCAGGCGCTGCGCAACGGCGAGTGCTCTCTCGCCCTGGCCGGTGGCGTCGCCGTCATGTCCACCCCGGTCACCTTCACCGAGTTCAGCCGCCAGCGCGGTCTGTCCCCCGACGGCCGCTGCAAGTCCTTCGCGGACGCGGCCGACGGCACCGGATGGGGCGAGGGCGCCGGTCTGCTCCTGCTGGAGCGCCTGTCGGACGCCCGCCGCAACGGACACCCCGTACTGGCCGTGATCCGGGGCAGCGCCGTCAACCAGGACGGCGCCAGCAGCGGCCTCACCGCCCCCAACGGCCCCTCCCAGCAGCGTGTGATCCGTGCCGCGCTCGCCGGAGCGGCGCTCACGACGGCGGACGTGGACGCCGTGGAGGCGCACGGCACCGGAACACGGCTCGGCGACCCCATCGAGGCGCAGGCGCTGCTCGCCACGTACGGGCGCGACCGCGAACGGCCGCTGTGGCTGGGCTCGTTGAAGTCGAACATCGGGCACACGCAGGCGGCCGCCGGAGTGGCGGGCGTCATGAAGATGGTGCTGGCCATGCGGCACGGCACCCTTCCGCGCACCCTGCACGTGGACGCGCCGTCGTCGCACGTCGACTGGGCCGCCGGCCGGGTCAGCCTGCTGACGGAGAACCAGGACTGGCCGCGACGGGACGAGGAACACCTCCGCAGGGCGGGTGTCTCCGCGTTCGGTGTCAGCGGTACCAACGCCCATGTGATCGTCGAGGAGTGGGTGGACGGCGCCGCGACCGGCGAGGCCGACGCGGCCCCCGCCTCCGACGCC
>NZ_QQNA01000068.1 GCF_003346515.1 Streptomyces corynorhini | reverse complement strand
GCCGGTCAGTCCGGCGGCGCCGACACCCCCGAAGCGCTCTGGTCCCTGCTCGCCGACGGCGCCGACGGACTGACCGGCTTCCCCGAGGACCGCGGCTGGGACCTCGCAGGGCTCTACCACCCCGACCCCGCGCACGACGGCACCACCTACACCCGTACCGGCGGCTTCCTCACCGGCGTCGACCGGTTCGACGCCGCGTTCTTCGGCATCTCGCCGCGCGAGGCGCTCGCCATGGACCCCCAGCAGCGCCTGCTGCTGGAGACCTGCTGGGAGGCCGTCGAACGCGCCGGGGTCGACCCGCGCGCGCTGCGCGGCTCCCGCACCGGCGTGTTCGCGGGCACCAACGGCCAGGACTACCCGGTGCTGCTGCGCGGCTCGGGCGAGGACGTCGACGGCTTCGTCGGCACCGGCAACGCCGCCAGCGTCGTCTCCGGCCGGATCGCCTACACCCTCGGCCTGGAGGGCCCGGCCGTCACCGTCGACACCGCCTGCTCCTCCTCCCTGGTCGCCCTGCACTGGGCGGTCCGCGCGCTGCGCGCGGGGGAGTGCGATCTGGCGCTCGCCGGCGGTGTCACCGTCATGACGACGCCCTCCGCCTTCCTGGAGTTCGGCAGACAGCGCGGCCTCGCCGCGGACGGCCGCTGCAAGGCGTACGGCGACGGCGCCGACGGCACCGGCTGGGGCGAGGGCGTCGGTGTCCTCGTCGTGGAGCGGCTCTCCGACGCCCGCCGCCACGGCCACCCCGTCCTCGCCGTCGTCCGCGGCACGGCCGTCAACTCCGACGGCGCCTCCAACGGCCTCACCGCGCCCAACGGACCCTCCCAGGAACGGGTGATCCGCGCCGCGCTCGACGACGCCGGGCTCGTCCCCGCCGACGTCGACGCCGTCGAAGGGCACGGCACGGGCACCGTCCTCGGCGACCCCATCGAGGCCCAGGCCCTCCTCGCCGCCTACGGCCAGGACCGCGAACAGCCCCTGTGGCTCGGCTCGGTGAAGTCCAACATCGGACACACCCAGGCCGCCGCCGGAGTCGCGGGCATCATCAAGACCGTCCTCGCCCTCACCCACGGCGAACTGCCCCGCACCCTGCACGTCGACCTGCCGTCCCGGCAGGTCGACTGGGAGTCCGGCGCCGTCCGCCTCCTCACCGAACCCCGGCCCTGGGCCCCGGAGCTGAGCCGCGTCCGCAGGGCCGGTGTCTCCTCCTTCGGCTTCAGCGGCACCAACGCCCACATC
>NZ_QQNA01000067.1 GCF_003346515.1 Streptomyces corynorhini | reverse complement strand
CCCCTCCGCTCCCCCCATCCCCTCCGCTCCCTCCTTCGCCTCCCGGCGTCTTCGTCGGTCCGTCACTCTCGGCAATCTCAGGAATACGCTCAATTTTAGACTGAATCCAAGGTAGGATGGTCTCCTGACGACGCCAGGAGGCCATCCCATGTATGAGCCGATCCGTACGAAGTCGGTCCACGCGATGGCCGACGCCGATGCCGACTTCCCGCACCGCAGCCGCGAGGAGGAGCTGGACATCCAGCTCGCGGGCCATCTCGCCGCACTCCTCGCCGTGACCGACGAACTGGCTCTGGACCCGGCTGCCGAGTCGATCGCCACCCAGGTCGCCCGGCTCCGTGGCGCCCCGCCCGCCCGGCACGCCGGACTCACCGGCTCCGACCCCGCGGCCCTGCACCGCCGCGCCCTCGCGCTGGCGGGCCGCGCCCTGGTCGTCGCCGCCTCCCGCGCCGACACGGCCGTGGCGATCCTCGCGGCGGAACGCATGGACGCGCACACGGCCGCCCTGGCCGGACCGCCGCTCGTCGGCGCCCACTGACGGCCCCGGCCCGCGCGCCTCGGACACGCGCGGACCGGCAGGCCACCCACCCGCCGGGCACGAGGGCACGGAGGCCCGAGGCGGTCGTCGGCTCCGCAGCCGTCAGCCCCGCAGACCGTAGAAGTGGAGCGGGGAGTTCGGCCTGAAGCCGATACGCGGATATACGGGCGCCCCGGCGACGGTCGCGTGCAGCGTGGCGCGGGTCAGCCCGGTCGCCCGGGAGCCCTCGTACAGCGCCTTGCGCGTGACCGCTTCGCCGTAACCTCTGCGCTGCCACTCCGGATCCGTGGCGACCATCATGACGAAGAGCCGGCCCGCTGCCGCGACCGTGGCGGCGCACGCCACCGGGAGGCCGCCCCGCATGGCCAGGTACGCGTGCACCCCGGACTTCCAGAGCGCGGAGCCGACGAGTCCGTCGCGCCCCTCTTCCAAGGCGAAGCCGTAGCCGCGCGAGTTGATGTCCGCGTAGGCCCGCAGCTGTTCGTCGGTGGTCACCCGCGCGAACGTGAGGTCCGGGTGAACGGGATCGGGGACAGGCAGGAAGTCACCGGCCATACCGGTTCCGGGGAAGGCGTACTCCAGCCCCGCCAGCTCGGCAGCCTCCTCCAGCACGGAGCGGGCGCCGTCGTCGAGCAGATCCTCGAAGAGCCACAGAAAGCCCGGGTGCTTCTTCGTCCGCATGATGTCCGCTGTCAGGGCCAGACGCCGCCGAAGCAGCTCCGCGTCGGCGCCCACATCGGTCAGGGTGACGGCATTCCAGAACGCGAACCGGCAGTCCGCCCACCGCACGGCGACACCCGGCAGGTCGCGCACGTCCGCGTCCGCGTCCCGGTCGAGCACCATGGCCCGCCAGGCCACGGTGAGCTGCTCCATCGATTCGATGGACTCGGCAAGATCCGTCATCGCGTCTCCTGAGATCGTCAAGAAACTCATTCGTACAGGCCACTGCGCACCGATGTCGACGACGACGCCCCGTACCGGCACGTGCGCCCCGCACCGGTACGTGACCGATGCGGGGCGCGGCTCTCCGGGCTGTGCGGTCCAGGGCTGGGGTCTTTCGTTTGGATCAGGCCGGATGAGGGAGCGGGGTGCGGTGCCGTGGATCGCAAGGCGGAGGAAGGAGCCCACGCGGAGCGTAGGCGACGGACGACAACGCGGCGAGGCGCGGCACCAGGGCCCGCGAGCCCTGCCTGATCCAAACGAAAGGCCCTAGCTGTACTGACCCGCAGCATTGTTGACTCGGCTGATGGGCGGGTGGCCGCCGAGCGCAGTGTGGCACCGGTGATGGTTGTAGGTGTGAAGGAACTCCACGAGAGCTGCGGTGCGCTCGGCGTTGCTGAAGTACGGGCGCACGTACGCCCACTCGTCGAGCAGCGTGCGGTTCGGTCGTCGCCTGCCTGCTGGCTCCGGCCTGCTGGCGGGGCATCATGCGGTGCCCGCCGCCGTCGGGGATATTGCCGAGCTTCTTGATGTCGACGTGGGCTGGCTCGTGCGGTCGAACTGGCCGGCGTCGCCCTCGTCGCGCCACCGGCGTACCCACTTGTAGGCCGTGGCGCGGGAGATGCCCATTTCGTCGGCCACGTGCGCGACGGGGCGACCGGCTCGGACCCGGTCGATCAGAAGCCGTCTGCCGTGGACGGTCAGCCGGGCATTGGGGTGGGGCACGAAGACCTCTGCTGTGGTGTGGATCTTGATCAGCCGTCTGGGCTCAGGCGGGCAGCGCAGGCATGTATGAGGCCGCCGACCTGGTGGTCGACGGCCTCGGCACGGTCTGATGGGCGGCGGGGTCACGCCGCCAGGTGGGTGCCGCGGCGCCAGACGGCACGGGTGTTGAGGGTGTCGCTGATGTTGCTGACCGGGTCGCCGTCGACCAGCAGAAGGTCGGCGCGGAGTCCCTCGGCGATGCGGCCCCGGTCGCTGAGACGGAAGCGGCGGGCTGTGGTCGCTGTGGCCGCGCGCAGGGCCCGCGAGGGCGTAAGGCCGGCTGCCACGAGGTACTGCAGTTCGTGGTGCAGGCTCGCTCCGTGCGCCAGGCCCCCGAAGAACGTCTCGGGCATGGAGACGTCGGAGCCGGCCAGCACGTCGATGCCGGCGGCATCCAGAGCGCGCACGGTGTCGTACACGTCATCGAGCTTGCCCTGCGGGTAGCGGTTGTAGCTGGAGCGCAGCGTCTGGTCCCACTTGCTGTCGAGGCGGGCGGCGACCCGGGGGTCGTCGGCGAGTTCGCTGCCGGTGATCCCCATCATCGAGGCGTTGAGGCTGATGCAGGGAATGACGAACATGCCCGCGTCCTTGATGAGGCTGATGATCTCGGTGGTGTGTGGCTGGTCCATGAATACGTGGGTGACACCGTCGATGCCGGCTTCGGCGGCCATCCTGGTGGCCTCCACGGTCAGCGCGTGGGCCACGGTAAGGGCGCCATGCTTCTTGGCTTCGGCCACACCGGCGTTCACGGTGACCTGGTCGAGCGAGGGCAGCCCGGGGTGTCCCTCCACGCTGCCATCGTCGATCATGAACTTGATGAAGTCGGATCCTCGGGCGAGGAGTTGGGGGACGAAGGCCGCCGCTTCCTCGGGGGTGGTGGAGAACGGCATCAGTGGCATCACCGGCGGGAGGTCCCACTTCGGCCGGAAGCCCTCGGGCATCAGCTCGCTCGGGTGACCACCGGGCGGGGTGATGGCAAAGCCGGAAGAGCGCACGTCAGCCAGGGTGTCATCGTCGGTAATAGGCCCCCGGTTCTCTCGCGTGTTCATGCCCTGCATCTCCAGTTCGGTCGTCACCCCGAACCGTAGGGCGAGCGCCAGGGAACCCGGAGCGGAGTGGACATGGGCGTCGATGAGTCCTGGCAGAAGTGTGGCGCCGCTGCCGTCGACGATCTCGGCCCCTGCGGGGGCGTCGCCGCCGATGCGGGCGATGCGCCCACCCTCGACGAGCACGGTGGTCACCCCCAGCGTCTTCTCGCCGTCGAAGACCCGGGCACCGGTAATTGCGGTTACGGACATGGCTTACCTCGATCCTGTTGTACGACCCCTCCCCCCAATATATAGCTAAAGCTATGGACATGCTTGACGGCATCGTTATGCGTGTCGACCAAACCTCTCTAGGATGGGGACATGAGTAGCTCGTCAACGTCCCGAGAGGCCGGTAAGAGCCTCTTCGATCAGGTCGGTCCTGCCCTGTCGCGGCTGCGGCGGCGCACCTCGGGCGGACGCAGGGACCTGACCCGCAACCTCGTCCTGAACGTGGTCGCGGATGCGCCCGGAGAGATGACGGTCGGCGGCATCGCCGCCGAGATGGGCGTCACCCAGCCCGTCGCCAGCCGCACCATCGCCGCGTGCATCACCGACGGGCTGCTGCGGCGAGCCGTATCCCAGGCAGACGGCCGCCGGACCGTCCTTGAACTCACGCAGGCCGGCAAAGCCGAGCGCCGCCGGTTCGCCTCCGAGCAGCGCGAGACCTTTGAGCAGATCACCGCTGCGTGGGAGCCGGCCGAGCGCACCCAGTTCGCTCAATTCCTCATCCGCTACAGCCAGGACGCCAGCGCCTGGTCCGCCCGGCAGATCCCCCGCAGCGAAGGCGACGCACATACCCGCGCACAAGGCTGAACCCCCTGTAGGACGGAACCGCAGTGCAGGACCCGCGTCAAGCCGCACCATCGCCCGCGGTCCACATCCCGGAAACCGGACGAAGTGAGCCCCTGGTCACCGTCAACAACGCTCGTGGGTAATACACCTAGGAGACGAAGTAGGTGGGGTTGGGGATCTTGTAGGTCTTCTCGGCGTACCCGCCGTCCAGGTCGGAGTACTGGTCGCCGAAGCTGCCGATGATGTCGTAACCGGCCGCCTCGATGTGCTTCCGCGTGCCCGCCTTGTACTGCACGGTGGTGCACTTCCACGCGGCGGCGGTGGCGCAGTCGCTCAGGTAGGCGGGCGGGGCCGTCTTGTTCTTCAGGATGACGTGCTCGGTGTCGAGCTGCGTCTTGAAGCCGACCTCGGCGAGGTTCTTAACGGCGGGCGCGCGCAGCGACTCGCTCAGACCGGAGAGGAAGAAGACCGCCACGCCCTGGCTCTTGGCGTACGTGACGAGTTCGGGCATGCCGAAGACCGCCGGGCGGTCGGCCTGGCCGACGTAGGCGTTCCAGGTGGCGTCGTTGTAGACGTAGTTGCTCTTCTTCTCGTAGTCGAAGCTGAGCAGCGAGGTGTCGTCGATGTCCAGCACGATGGCCGGCCTGGCCTTCTTCTTGCCCTGATTCTTGCCGGACCCCTTGGCCTTGGCGAGGACCTTGATGTCCTGCTTCGCCTGGGAGAGCACGCTGGCGACGTCCTTGGCGTACCCGCTCCTGGGCGAAGCCTGGTAGACGCCGTTGGCGTCCGGGGTGGCGCCGTAGTACGTGTCCAGCTCCCCGACGAGGAGGCCGATGTTGTGGGGCTCGCTGCTCTGCCGGGCCTCGGTGTAGTGGGTACGGGCCGTGGCGACGCCGGTGCCGTACAGGGCGGCGCCTGCGACGGCACAAGCGGTGGCGATGCCCGCCACCCGGAGTGACTTGCGCATGAATCGACTCTTTCGCGTCGGATCGGGACTGCGAGAACGGGACTACGGGAACGGGGGTTGCGGGAACGTGAGTGCGGGAACGTGGCTGCGGGAACCGGACTGCGGGAAGGGAGCCGTGGCCGCCGCGCGCATTCCGCGCGGGCAGTGCCGCAGGCCAGAGCATGTCTACGCGCATCACACACGCCTCGCAAGGAACTTTGCCCATCTATTGCGGTAATGGCGAGGGAACCTTGACTTTTGGTCCGCCTCGGCAGTCGCGTTCCGCGACACCCCCGCGGTGAGGATGGTTCCCTCACCGCGAGCGCGGGTGCGGATCCCGGGAGGTCGTCGTCCAGCGAGGGCCGGTGTCCCTGTCCCCGCTCCAGATGTCCTGCCGGTCGGGCGTGCGGGTCATGCCGAAGTCGTAGAGGCCGGGTTCACCCGCACGCTCCCACTTCCGCCAGGCCCGAGCGGTCTCGTCGGCCAGCCGCCGGGGTCCTCCCTGATACGCCATGGCCGCGCCGTTCGCGGCTGCGTCGAGGGTGGCCCAGGAGGAACGCCCGTCGTGCAGCCACGCGGTCACACCGTCGCGGGCCCTGGTGATGATCCGCACGTCCGGCAGGACGACACGTACCGCGAACAGCAGGCTGACGTCCGTATGCAGGCGTCGCACATCCCCGGCGAAGGGGCCGACGGTCTCAGGAGCCGCATCACCCCGGACCCGGTCCCAGGGCAGACCTTGGCCGACTCCTCGGCTCGGCATGAACATCGCCAGGCCCTGCATCCAACCGCTCGCCGAGCAGCCGTCGTCCGCCACGGTGAGCGCCACATGCCCGAGCCGGCCCCACGGCGTGACGATCCGTCCCCCCGGACGGGTCTGCTCCACCCACGACCACGGCACCTCGTCGACGGCGTACGTCGCGATGACGCGGTCGTACGGAGCGTCCTCGGCCATGCCCCGGGCACCGTCGCCGACGACGACACTCACCCCGGCACCGACCGCGTCGAGGCGGGTGCGCGCGCCGGTCGCGAGCCGGGGGTCGACTTCCACGGTGGTGACCTGTCCGGGACCGGTCCGTGCGGCAAGAAGGGCGGCGTTCCACCCGGCCCCGGTACCCAGTTCGAGAACCCGGTGGCCGGGCTCGGGCATCAGCGAGTCGAGCATGTCGACCACGACGGACTGACAGGACAGGCTGGAGGTGGCCAGTCCGTCCGTGATCTGCGTGACGGTGGCCTCGTCGGGGGACGGATAGACGAGTTCCGCCCAGCGTCCGGGATCCGTCGCGCGGTCCACCGGCACGTAGGCGGATCCGTCCCAGACCCACACCCGGTCCGGCGCGAAGAGGTGCCGGGGCAGCGCGTCGACGGCCGGGCGGATCCACGGCGAATCGGCCGGCCAGGCGGCCTCCTTGTCGAGGGCGATGTCAAGCCGTTGCCGCAGCTCGGCGAACTCGTCCACCGCTACTTCCTGCGTGTGCCGCTGGGAGGCGGCGACTTCGGAACCTGCCCGTCGGAGTTCCCGGGCGGGGGTTTCCCCTCGCCCGGATCCGGATCCGGGTCCGGATCCGGCTTACGGTGATCGCCGCCCACGGGAGTCGCCTTTCTCGGCGGACAGAACAGTTCCAGATTACCGATCGCCCGGTACGCCGCGCAGCCAAAACGGGCAAACCGCATGACACGAGTCACTCGGCAGGTCGAGCCTCAGCACGCCCGGAGAGCAACCACTCCAGGTTCGGCAGGACGTCGTCCAACGCGGCGGCGAGAGCGGACGCGTGCTCGGGGCAGCCCTACACGTCGGCTCCAGCGCCGCTGGCGGAGGGCGGGGCGCCCAACTTGCGCACGTCGCGGGTGGCGCCGCAGGAGGCGCAGGGGTAGTGGATCAACGGGCCCTCTTCTTGTGTGGGTTCCGCCTCTTCGGCTTCGAGCGGTACGGTCCCGCCCAGCCCCACCAGCAGCACCTTGAGCCAGCGGACATAGGCGGGATCGTCGCGCGTCATGGGCGGCGCGGCCGGGTCGATCGGATCGGTCGGATCGGTCGGACCGGTCGGACCGGTCGGATCGGTCGGATCGGTCACGGGCCCACCGCCAGCCTGAAGATCAGCCCTTTCCCCCGCATGGTCCGGACGACGGACCACCCGGGGGCGAGCAGGTCGAGCAACTCCAGCCCCCGGCCGCACTGATCCCACACGCCGTGCCGCCGTCGCTCGGGCAGCGTCTCGCTCCGGTCGTGCACCTCGACCTGGACCGACCCGCCGTGAGGCGCGTGACAGATCAGATCGAACCCACCGCTCCCCGCGTGCAGTACGGCGTTGGTGGCGGTCTCGCTGACCAGCAGCCGCACGGTCTCGTGGTCCACCGACGGAAACGGCGCGTACGCGCGGACCGCTATGGCGCGGGCCTCGGACACGGCGACAGCCGTGCAGGGGTAACGCTCGACCGCCAGGACGTAACCGCACTGATCCATGACCCACACCTTTCGGGCGCGCAGGGGTGACTGCACACCAGAGCCGGATGCGTTCGTGGCGTGCGCGACCCAGCTTGGTCGCGCGACCAGGTCGCGCGCAAGCCGATCCCGCGAAGCCATCCTTTCGAGCGCTACTCTGCTGACATCGGCACCCATAACGACCAGAAGGAACCACCAGTGCCTGCAAGTGTCAGCTCCAACTCGGTCTTCGCTATGCGGAAGGTCGGCGATGAACTTGTAAGACTGCGCGAGCAGGTCGGCCTTCGGCAGGACGACATCGCGATACGACTTGGCTGCACCCGTCACACCGTCAGCAAGATCGAACGAGGCAAGGCGTTCCCTACGCTTGAGCAGTTCGAAGTCATGATGAGTGCGTACGAAGCGAGCCCGGAGATCCGCACGGGCATAGAAGCCAAGATCGAGGAGGGCAGGTCCCACGGGCGCGCTTGGTTCGAACAGCCGAGATTTCGAACGCTGTACCCGGGATCCTCCTACCGCTACCTCTCCCTCGAAGACAACGCGGAACGCATCTCGCTGCATTCAGGTACGTACGTACCAGGAATCCTCCAGACCCGTGAATACATCGAGACACTTATCGCTTTCGGCCAAGCCCACGAGAGTGTGAAGCACCGAGAGACCTTCCTCGAAGCCCGAATGAACCGGAAGGGGATCCTCTCGCGTGACAACCCAGTCATCCTCAAAGCGCTCTGCCTGGAAGCTGGCCTCCTGGCTGTCGTGGGTGGCCCCGAGACCATGCGCACACAGCTTCGACACTTGATTTCGTGCGCCGCACAGCCGAACATCACGCTGCGTGTGATCCCTCTCGCCGCAGGGGCCGCGAGCGTAGCGAGCTCCCCGTTCACCATCATGGACTTTCCCGGAGGTGAGGACCGCAGCGTCGTATCACAGGACTTGCCGCGAGGGGACGCCTTCCAGGACGACCCTGCCGAAGTACGGAATCTCCGCGAGAAGTTCATCAACCTGGAAAATAATGCGCTGGACGAGGAAGCCACCGTCCAGCGCATCGAAGAGATCGAAAAGGAACTCTCATGAGTACATCGGAGAATGACCTCTACACCGCACCGCTCGACGGCCAGTGGGAGAAATCCTCATACAGCTTTGGCTCATCGGACCAGTGCGTCCTGCTCATGCCCATTGTCGGCGGTGTTGCCTTCGGCGATTCCAAGCGCCGCGACTTGGATGGCGCGCTGCGGTTCACCGACCAGGAGATGCTCGCCCACATCCTCGCCGTCAAGGCGGGCCAATACGACCACCTCATCTCCGAAGGCTCCCAACTTTGAGCTCAGGAGCCCCAACGATCGTCCCGTTCAAGAGCGGTGGCAGAACCGCCGCCCTGGGTAAGGAACACTCATGGGTAACTCAAAGGGCGACCTCTACGCCGCACCGCTCGACGGCGAGTGGGAAAAGTCCTCGTACAGCGCGACCGATGGCCCCAACTGCCTCCAGATCATGCCCATCAACGGCGGCGTCGCCTTCGGCGACACCAAGCGCCGCGACCTGGACGGCGCCCTGCGCTTCACCGACAGAGAGATGCTGGCCCACATACTCGCCGTCAAGGCGGGCCAGTACGACCACCTCATCCCCGACGGCACCGAACTCTGACCCCAGAGGCCCTCACGGGGCCGGGGCGGCCACCGCTGCGAACCCGCATGTACGGCTTCGTCGGCTCTCCGGCGGCCCGCTGCCGCCGCCGACGACCGTGCTCGTTGAGAGGCGCGGCCGTCCCGGCGTCAGCGCGGCGCCTCGACCCTGTCGATCAGCTCGTTGACGGCGACCATGTCCAGGTACGCGTACGCCCGTACCACCGCGTCGCGCCGGAAGGTCAGCACCCAGCAGTACTCGTTGTGGTACGGCAGCCCGTCGAGGGCGGTCGCGTCTCCTTCGAAGCGCGCGATGACCGTGTCACCGTCGGCCCACAGCTCCTGAGGTGTCATGTGCAGGTAGGTGCCCAGACGGGTCAGGATCGGCGCCGATCCCTCCTCCAGGAACTCCCGCCTGCTGCGGTAGGTCCGCCCGTTGACCACGGTCCAGACGGCGTGCTCGTCCAGGACGTCGTAGAAGCTCCCGCCACCGTTCTGTCGCGCGAACGCCTCGCGCACGAGTGCCTTGTTCACGCGCTCCCGGTCGGACTCACGAGGTGTGACCGGGCTCCGTCCACGGTGCGGGATCGCTTCGGCCGGTGTCCCCGCGAACAGCAGACCGCCCGTAGCGGCGGCGAGTGTGACGAATCCGCGTCGGCTGCGCCGTTCCATGCGGTCGCTCCTCCCCGTCCGCTTACCGCTTTCGCCTTGCCGTGCCCCCATGGTCCGCCGACGGCCCGCGAGCAGCCAGGGCATGCTGTACCCAGGTAGGGCACACCCGGCCGGGAACTCGCGGCAGTTCACCCCGCCGTCGGCCACTCACCCCGCCATCGGCCGGTTCAGCCGCGCGAATCCCTCCTGGCGGCGGTACGGGAAGTACGGATACGGCGCGGTGCGGGCGCTCGCCGCGTCGAGCCGGGCGAGCTGGTCGGGCGTCAGGCGCCAGCCCACCGCGCCGAGGTTCTGCCGGAGCTGCTCCTCGTTGCGGGCGCCGATGATGACGGACGAGACCGTCGGGCGCCCCAGCAGCCAGTTGATGGCGATCTGCGGGACCGTCCTGCCGGTCTCCCCCGCGACCAACTCCAGCGCGTCGAGCACCCGGTAGAGGTACCCCTCCTCGACCGGCGGTCCGAAGTCGGCGGTCTCGTGCAGCCGGCTGCCCGCCGGGACCGGTCGGCCACGGCGGAGCCGGCCCGTGAGCCGTCCCCAGCCGAGCGGGCTCCAGACGACCGCGCCGACGCCCTGGTCCTGCCCGAGCGGCATCAGCTCCCACTCGTCATCACGGCCGATCAGCGAGTAGTAGACCTGGTGCGCGACGTACCGCGTCCGTCCGTGCCTCTCTGCACTCGCGAGCGACTTCATCAGCTGCCAGCCGGAGAAGTTGGAGACTCCGGTGTAGCGGATCTTCCCGGCGCGTACGAGATCGTCGAGCGCGCCCAGCACCTCATCGACCGGCGTCGTCGCGTCGAAGGCGTGCGGCTGGAACAGGTCGATGTAGTCGGTGCCGAGCCGGCGCAGCGCGTCCTCGGTCGCGCGGATCAGCCGGGAGCGCGACGTGCCCGCGTCGCCGGGACCGTCCCCCATCGGCAGCCCGGCCTTGGTGGAGATGATCACTTGGTCCCTGCGCCCCTTGACGGCCGCTCCCAGCACCTCCTCCGAGGCACCGTTCGAGTACACGTCGGCGGTGTCGAACATGGTGACGCCCGCGTCGAGGCAGATGTCCAGCAAGCGGCGCGCCTCCTGTGCGTCCGTGCTGCCCCAGGCCCCGAAGAGCGCGCCCCGGCCGCCGAAGGTGCCCGCTCCGAAGCTCAACTCGGGGACCTTGAGTCCGGATGCGCCCAGTTGTCTGTATTCCATGACTGGTCAGCCCTCTCCGATACCACTAATGGGTCAATAGTTCCGTTAAGCTCTCTCACGGTAACAGCTCGGGAGGTCTAATGGAACGGGAGTCCCGTTATGGTGAATGAGGGCGACAGCCAGGGCGAGGCCGAGGGTGATCCCGGCACCGTCCGCCCCGGTGGCCGTACCGCCCGGGTACGGGCGGCCGTCCTGCGCGCGGCCGAGGACGCGCTCGCCGAGCACGGCTTCGCACGGCTCGACCTCGGCGACATCGCACGCCGCGCCGGGGTCGGCCGTACCACCGTCTATCGCCGCTGGGGTACGGTCACCGCGCTCGTCGCCGACGTGCTCGCCGACATGGCCGAGCAGTCGGAGCGCCGCGCCGATACCGGCTCGCTCCTGGCGGACCTGCGGGCCAACGCCCGCCTCGTACAACGGACTCTGACCGATCCCCGGCAGGCCGCGCTGTTCAAGGCGGTGATCGCGGCGGCCACGTCGGACGCGCGTACGGCAGAGGCCATGCACCGCTTCTACCAGCGGCGCATATCGGAGTGGTCACCCTGCGTCGAGCAGGCGATCGAGCGCGGAGAGTTGCCCGAGGGCACGGATCCCGCCGAGGTGATCAGGGCCGTGTCCGCGCCGCTCTACTACCGCCTGCTGGCCAGCGGCGATCCGCTCGGCCCCGACGTGGCGGACCGGGCGGCCGAGGCGGCGGTGGCGGCGGCGCGCGCGGGGGCGTACGTACGGATCGTGCCGTGACGGATCGTGCCGTGACGGATCGCCCCCTGACAGATTGTGCCGTGACGGATCGCGCCGTAACCCGGATCGCCCCGTAACGGATCGTCCATAACGGGGTCGCGCCGTCACGCACCCGTGCCCCCGGGGCCTCAGCAGGCTCCGGGGGCGGGCACTTTCGTGGCGGGGCGCGTCAGCCCAGGCGCTCGACCAGCGCGTGGTACTCGTCCCACAGCTCCTTGGGCGCGTGGTCGCCGAAGGTGTTGAGGTGCTCGGGGACGAGCGCCGCCTCCTCGCGCCAGACCTCCTTGTCGACGGAGAGCAGGAAGTCGAGTTCGCGGTCGGACAGCGTCAGGCCGTCCGTGTCCAGGGACTCCCTCGTCGGCAGGATGCCGATCGGCGTCTTGACGCCGTCCGCCGTACCCTCAAGCCGTTCGACGATCCACTTCAGGACCCGGCTGTTCTCGCCGAAGCCGGGCCAGACGAACCGGCCCGCCTCGTCCTTGCGGAACCAGTTCACGTAGTAGATCTTCGGCAGCTTCGCCTGCTCCTTTCCGGCACCGACCTTGACCCAGTGCGCCATGTAGTCGCCCATGTTGTAGCCGCAGAAGGGCAGCATGGCGAACGGGTCCCGGCGCAGTTCACCGACCTTGCCCTCGGCCGCCGCCGTCTTCTCCGAGGCGACGTTCGCACCGAGGAAGACGCCGTGCTGCCAGTCGAACGACTCGGTGACCAGCGGTACGGCGGAGGCGCGGCGACCGCCGAAGAGGATCGCCGAGATCGGTACGCCCCTGGGGTCCTCCCACTCGGGCGCGATGATCGGGCACTGTCCGGCCGGCACGGTGAAGCGGGCGTTGGGGTGGGCGGCGGGCGTGCCGGACTCCGGGGTCCAGTCGTTGCCCTTCCAGTCGGTGAGGTGCGCGGGCGCCTCCTCGGTCATGCCCTCCCACCAGATGTCGCCGTCGTCGGTGAGCGCCACGTTGGTGAAGACCGAGTTGCCCCACATGGTCTTCATCGCGTTGGCGTTGGTGTGCTCGCCGGTGCCGGGCGCGACGCCGAAGAAGCCCGCCTCCGGGTTGATCGCGTACAGCCGGCCGTCCTCGCCGAACCGCATCCAGGCGATGTCGTCCCCGATGGTCTCCACCGTCCAGCCGGAGATCGTCGGCTCCAGCATGGCGAGGTTGGTCTTGCCGCAGGCGGACGGGAAGGCCGCCGCGACGTACTTCGCCTCTCCCCGGGGCGGGGTGAGCTTGAGGATCAGCATGTGCTCGGCGAGCCAGCCCTCGTCGCGCGCCATGACGGAGGCGATGCGCAGCGCGTAGCACTTCTTGCCCAGCAGCGCGTTGCCTCCGTAGCCCGAACCGTACGACCAGATCTCGCGCGACTCGGGGAAGTGCGAGATGTACTTGGTGGAGTTGCAGGGCCACGGCACGTCGGCCTCGCCCGGCGCGAGCGGCGCGCCCAGCGTGTGGACGGCCTTCACGAAGAAGCCGTCGGAGCCCAGTTCGTCGAGGACCGGCTGTCCCATGCGGGTCATGGTGCGCATGGAGGCCGCGACGTACGCGGAGTCGGTGATCTCGACGCCGATCGCGGAGAGCGGCGAGCCCAGCGGGCCCATGCAGAACGGCACCACGTACATGGTCCGGCCGCGCATCGCGCCACGGAAGATGCCCTGGTCACCGGCGAAGATGTCGCGCATCTCGGCCGGGGCCTTCCAGTGGTTGGTGGGGCCAGCGTCCTCCTCCTTCTCGGAGCAGATGTAGGTCCGGTCCTCGACGCGCGCCACATCGGAGGGGTCGGAGGCCGCGTAGTACGAGTTGGGGCGCTTGACCGGGTCGAGTTTGCGGAACGTGCCCTTGGCGACAAGCTCCCCGCACAGGCGCTCGTACTCGCTCTCGGACCCGTCGCACCAGACCACCCTGTCCGGCTGCGTGAGGGCGACGATCTCGTCCACCCAGGAGATCAGCTCCTGGTGGTCGGTGGGGAGGGGGTTGAACATGCTGGTGGGAGCCGCGTTTTCGCGCGCCACGATTGCTCCTTGATGAGGGTTTTGAGGTTGTCTGCCCCTTGGGGGCTGCGACCCGGATGCTTCGTAGCCGCTCATCCGGTGCCGACCGCACTCATTTGATCATCCGACGGTAGCGCCCATCTGTCCAGAGGGCCGCACACGTGAGCATCGCCACTCGTCACGGTGCGCGTGGCGCCGCGATCCGCCGGGCGTGGCGCCCCGATACCGTCGGGCGCGGTGCCGCGATCCGCAGGCCGTGGCACCGCGATCCCTGGGACGTGGCGCCGCGATACCGTCGGGCGCGGTGCCGCGCCACCGTCGCGCCCGACACCGTTAACCAGCCGTACCGAGACGTAACCTACGGACCCGTAGGTAGCATGAGCCCATGAACCCTGCCGCGTCCGATCCGCCCGCGAACGCCCCGCAGTCCGAAGGGGGGCCGGTCGAGATCCAGCTGCCGAGCCCGGTCAAGCCGAAACTGCGCGGCTGGCTGCACGCGGGCATGTTCCCCGCCGTACTGGTCGCGGGGGTGGCCCTGA
>NZ_QQNA01000066.1 GCF_003346515.1 Streptomyces corynorhini | reverse complement strand
GACGCCGAGCGGGCGCGGGCGCCGAGCCCGTGCGGGAGCTGAGCCGACGGGGACGTTGAACGGGCGGGGACGCTGAGCCGACGGGGGTGCCGAGTCCGTGCGGGCGCTGAGCCGTCATCCTCGCGTAACGCCTGGTCGGGCCATGTAGTACCTGGGACGGACCGGAAACTATCCGCTTCCGTGGTGACGACCCCGTTTCGCCCTCCCTCTACCTTGAGAGAGTGACCGAAACCGAAACCGGGGACTCCCGGAGCAACGAGTTCCGCTTGGCCACGGGCGCGCTCAGCGGCCTGCGCCGGGATCTCTTCCACGACGCCTTCGCCTACCGCCCGCTCCCGCCCATGCGTACGGACGGTCGCGTCAGCCGCCAGTTGCCCCGGCAGATACGCCAGTTCGTGCGCTGGGCGCCGCACGCCCTGATCCTGGGCCCGGCGCTGATCATGTTCACCGTCGGCCTCAGCAACCGCGATCTGCGCGAGCTGCTGCCGGTCGCCCCGCTGCTGCTGACGCTGGTCAGGCCCGTCGGCGCCTGGTGGCTGGCGCTGTGGGTCACCGCCTTCGTCAACTTCTTCAGCTACACCTACGGGCCCTGGTCCCCTGCCACCTTCTTCGGCTATCTCGCCGTGATGACGGTGACGGCCGTCAGGACCGGCCCGCGCACCGCCGGCTGGATGTGGCTGGTCACCGCCGGGTACGCGATGCTGTCCGAGGTCTTCCTCAGCCGCGGATACGGTTCCGGAGGCGCCACCACCGTCCCGATGCTCTTCTGCTCCGCGCTCGTCCTGCTGACCGTGAGCATCCTGCACGTCCGTCGCAGGGCGGACCGGGAGGTCGCCGCGCAGCAGAGCGCCACCGCCGTCGAACGCGGTCGGCGCACGCTGCTGGAGGAGCGCACCACCATCGCCCGCGAGCTGCACGACGTGGTCGCCCACCACATGTCCGTCGTCGCGATCCAGGCGGAGGCCGCCCCGTACCGGGTGGAGAATCCGCCGCCCGAGCTGGAGCAGGCGTTCGTCACGATCCGTGAGAACGCCGTCGCCGCGCTGACCGAGCTGCGCCGCATCCTCGGTGTCGTACGGGCCGACGACTACGAGGCCCCCGACGCCCCGCAGCCGACCCTCGCCGAACTCGACGGGCTGCTCGACAACGTCCGCGAGGCCGGGCTGACCGTGGAGAAGACGATCACCGGCGCGGTGCGCGAGCTGCCGCAGGGCGTCGAGCTGTCGGCGTACCGCATCGTCCAGGAGGCCCTGAGCAACGCGCTGCGGCACGCGCCGGGGTCGACCGCGAGCGTCGAGATCGGCTACGTACTGGGCGGTCTGGGCCTGCGCATCGTCAATACGGCGCCGAGCCGCCTGGTCAAGCCGTCGCCGGGCGCCGGGCACGGTGTCACGGGGATGCGCGAGCGTGTCACGATGCTGAACGGTGAGATGACCGCCGGTCCGACCGAGGACGGCGGCTACGAGGTCGCGGCATTCATTCCGGTGGCCGCGGTGAAGGACGGGGACGCTTCATGACCATCCGGGTGCTGATCGTGGACGATCAGGTGATGGTCCGCGAGGGCTTCTCCGTACTGCTGAACGCGATGCCGGACATCGAGGTCGTGGGCGAGGCGGTGAACGGCCGCGAGGCCGTGGTCCAGGTCGCGGCGCTCCACCCCGACGTGGTGCTGATGGACATCCGTATGCCCGAGCTGAACGGCATCGAGGCGACCAGGGAGATCGTCACGGCGAACGCCGACGCGAAGGTCCTGGTCCTGACCACCTTCGACCTGGACGAGTACGTGTACCAGGCGCTGCGCGCCGGCGCCTCCGGCTTTCTGCTGAAGGACGCCTCGGCCCGGCAGCTGGCGGACGGGGTACGAGTGGTGGCGTCCGGCGAGGCGCTGCTCGCCCCGACCGTCACGCGCCGCCTCATCACCGAGTTCTCCAAACTCGCCGACGCCCCGCGCGCGCCCGCGTTGGCCCGGATAGGCGATCTCACGGAGCGCGAGACGGAGGTCCTGGTACTGATCGCGCAGGGCCTGTCCAACGCCGAGATCGCCGAGCACCTGGTCGTCGCGGAGTCCACGATCAAGACGCATGTGAGCCGGATCCTGGTGAAGCTGGGCCTGCGCGACCGCACGCAGGCGGCGGTCTTCGCGTACGAGGCGCGGCTGGTGACGCCGGGGTGAGACGGCGGCCGGGGCCGGTCATTCGATCACTCACGCGGGTGATCGGATCGCGGAGGACCGTTTCGGCTGATCACGGCTCGGCTGATCACGGCTCGGTCATGCTGGTGTCCGCCGACAGGAGGTGCACCATGACAGTCATGACAGAGCGTGCCGTTCAGATGCCCGTCGAGGAGTTCGAGAGGATCGCCCGGCTCATCGAGCGGGAGTCCGACACCGTCAGGTTGGAGTTCATCAACGGACGGATCGGATTCAAGGGTATGACGGACGGCGACCACGCCGAGATCATCCGGTGGCTCCAGAAGCGCTGTATGCGGGCTCGGCCGGACCTGTGGCTGTACGCGGGCGGCGAGATCGGGATTCTGGTCGAGCAGTACCGCAAGGGCCGGGCCAAACCGGATGCCATTCTCGCCCCGGACAAGGCTTTCGCCGGGGCGGGCGACTGGGCGGATCCGGCACGCGTGCTGATGACCGTCGAAGTCACCTCGTACGAACGGGACATCGACCGGCGGGACCGCAAGGAGATGCCGGCCGGCTACGCGGCTGCGGGGATTCCGGTCTTTCTGCTGATCGATCGTGACCACGGCACGGTCACGGCACACAGCGAGCCGGCGCCCGACGGCTACGGCTTCCGCCAGGTGGCCGACTTCGGCAAGAAGCTCATGCTCCCCGGGCCCGTCTCCGTCGAACTCGACACCGAGGAATTGAAGAACTACATCCGCTGACAACCGTGCGGCGGGCTGGAAGCCCGAACGGCCCGTCCGCAGAGCGACGGGCCGTTCGGGGAGTCGTTCGCCGCACCCCCGTGCCGGCGATTGACCGGTGAGCACAGATGGCGTGGGATCACGCCATCACGATCGCCGTTGTTTCACCGCGACCGTTTTTGTCTCATGGGTTCACTTTAATTACTCGGAGCGCTGTCGTCGTTGACTCTGCGTGTACTACATGTTGATCAGGCGTCCACAGTTGTGCCGAGTGGGGCCGCACCGCTGGTCACGTTGCGGTAGTCGCGGGGCGGGACCCCGTACGCGGCACGGAAGGCCCGGCAGAAGACGGCGTAGTGCGTGAAGCCCCACCGGGCGGCGATGTGGCTGATGGGCAGCGCGCGTTGGCAGGGGTCGGCCAGGTCCCGGCGGATGTGTTCGAGCCGCAGCTGCTTGATCCAGGCCGAGACGGTGGTCTCCTCGCCGCGGAACATGCCGTGCAGATAGCTGTTCGAGATGTGGTGCGAGGCGGCCACCGCGCTCGCGGTGAGGCTCGGGTCGCCGAGATTCTCGCGGATGAACGCCTTCACCGACAGGGCGAGAGACTGCCTGCGCGCCGTGGGCGACAGCTCCTCCTCGACGTCCAGATTGTGGGCCAGCGTCGCGTTCAGCAGATCGGTGAGGATGCCGCCAAGGCGTGCTGCGTCCGCGGGCCGGGGGCTCGGGCTCTCGGCGACCCGGGTGAGGAAGTCGGCGAGATACGCCCCGATGCCTTCCCGCCCCGAAATCTGGTGCGCGAGCAGTCGGCGGACCGTGTCGGGGGGCAGTTCGACGAGATCCTTGGGTATTTCGAGGCCGACGCCCCGCATGGAGTTTCCGGTGTTCCGGCAGTCGAAGGGCTGGTAGGTGTCGACGATGTACATCTGGCGCCGGTAGTGGACGGTGCGGTGGTCCCGCTGCGCCACATCCACCCGGCCGCTCAGGGGGAGCGTCAGGTGGTAGTAATCCGGATCGGTACTGCGGATCATCCGGGAGGATCTGGTCCATTTCAGTGCGGCCAGCGAGGTCGGCCACACCACCAGGCGGCCCAGCTGGACGATCCGCATCTCCGCCTGGAAGTCGGCGGTGGAGGGGGTTCTTATCTCCATGGGGCACACGGTGTTGACCATCAGGTCGTGCCAGTAGTCGAAGCGTTCCCCGACAGGAATGTCATCTGTGCGGAACACGGTTTCCTTCATCGCTCTCCACGCCCAGAATCGCTCGACTTGTTCTTCGCTCGACTGCGCCGTGCGTGAGATTATCTTGATATCGGCTTGCGGTCGCCGGGCGAGTGGGGATATTCACCACCGTCGTCGTTGCGTCCGCCGCCGTCGGCGTGGTCACCACCGTCGTTGCGACCGCCGTCGTCGTTGCGACCGCCGTCGTCGTCGCGACCGCCGTCGTCGTTGCGACCGCCCTCGTCGTCGGGCCGGGGGCGCGCGCGGGCCTCATGGACGCGCGCGCAGGTACGTCTCCAGCTCCGCGGCCCCCGCCAGCATCGCCCGGCCACGGGCGGACAGCCGAGCGCGCCAGTCGCGCAGCGCGGCCTCCAGCGGCTCCAGTCCGCCGGCCGCCCGCACCTGGGCGATCAGCGGCGCGATCTGCTCCAGCAGGTAGCCGCCCCGCCTCAGTTGGTGGGCCAGCCCGGCGTCCCGTACGTCGGCCTCGTCGTAGACCCGGTATCCGGTGCGCGGGTCGCGGCGCGGGTGCACCAGCCCGGCGCGCTCCCACGCGCGCAGCGTCGCGGGCCGGATGCCGAGCCTCCCCGCCAGCGGCCCGATGAAGGTGCCGCCGGGCCCGGCGGCGGTGGTGGATCCGGTGGTGCTCGCGGGATCGGTGGCCTTGGCGGCGGGACCGGCGGCGGTGGCGACGGGCCCGGTGGCCCTGGTGGATCCGGCAGTGCTCGCGGGACCGGTGGCGGTGGCGGCGGGACCGGATCCGGCGGCCGGGACCGCCTCGGGCGTCAGGTCGCGCAGGGCGTTCTCCACGGCCCGCAGAGTGCGGCGGTCCTCGCGGAGCTGGGCGTGGCTCTCGTCGATGAGCCGGAACGCCTCGTCGAACGCCTCGTCGGCCGCGCCCTCGTTCACCGCCCGCATGATCGCCGTCGCCGTCGCGTGGCCGTGTCCGGGCAGCAGGGCGAGGAACGCGGCCAGGGCGCGCGCGTGCAGCGGCGTATAGGTGCGGTAGCCGTGGGGGGTGCGGTCGGCGGCCGGAAGGATGCCGGCCTCCTCGTAGTTCCTGACCGCCTGCGTCGACAGACCGTGCCCGCGTGCCAGGTCAACCGGCCTGAGCCGCGCACTGGTTTGAAGGTTCCGCCCCATAAAACCGCCAGAATCGCCGAAAAGTTTACACCGAAGGTTCAACGATACCGTTTAATCCATGGCTACTGACATCACGGACACCACCCATGCCGTCGACGCCGAGGCCCTCATGAGGCTGCTCCCCGCCCGGCCCGGACTGCTGGCCCTGGGGGAGCCCACCCACGGCGAGGGCACCCTCCTCGACGTACGCAACGGCCTCTTCCGGCAACTCGTGGAGCGGCACGGGTACCGGACGATCGCGATCGAGAGCGACTGCCTGACGGGCCTGGCCGTGGACGACTACGTCACCTCGGGCACGGGCACCCTCGACGAGGCCGTGGAGCACGGATTCAGCCACGGCTGGGGCGCCTTCGAAGGCAACCGCGAGCTGGTGCGCTGGATGCGCGCGTACAACGTCCGCGCCGAGGCGGACGGCCTGCCCGCGTCCGAGCGGCTCCGCTTCGCCGGGGTCGACGGCCCGCTGGAGATCAGCCACGCCGCGAGTCCCCGGCAGGCCCTCACCGCGCTCCACCGCTACCTCTCGGCCCGGGTGGACACGGAGCTGCTCCCCTGTACGGCGGAGACCCTCGACCGGCTGCTCGGCGCCGACGACCGCTGGACCGATCCGGCCGCGATGAGGGACCCCGCCCGGTCGGTGGGGCGGTCGGCCGGGACCGACCGGCTGCGGCTGCTCGCCGACGATCTGGCGGCGCTGCTCGACGCGCAGGCGCCGCACCTGATCCCGGCGGGCGCGCGGGACGACTGGGACCGGGCGCGGCTGTACGGGCGCACCGCCACCGGCCTGCTGCGCTACCACTCCGCGATGGCCGACCCCTCGCCGAGCCGCATGGCACGGCTGTGCGCGCTGCGGGACATGATGATGACCGGCAACCTCCTCGCCGTCGCCGCTCGGGGCCCGGCGCTCGTCCACGCCCACAACTCCCATCTCCAGCGCGCGAAGAGCACGATGCGGATGGGCGGGGCGCCGCTGGAGTGGTGGAGCGCCGGCGCGCTGGTGAGCGCGCGGCTCGGCGGGGAGTACGCCTTCGTGGCCATGGCCCTCGGCACGATCCGGCACCGGGGAGTGGACACGCCGCCGCCGGACACCGTCGAAGGGCGCCTGTACGCGCTGCCCGGGGACCGCCGCCTCGTCGACGCCCGGCGACTGGCCGCCGCCCTGGAATCCGCGCCCGGCGACGCGCGGCCCGAGCCCCGTACCTCCCCCTGGTTCGGCTACGCCCCGCTCGACCCGGCCCACCTGGCGGACAGCGACGGGCTTGTGTTCGTCAAGGACGCCCTGGCGTCCCTGGCGTCCTAGGCCCAATACCAGTGACATAGGGGCCAGTTCGGCGGCCTCAGCTGCGGAAACACGGTCCGCCGACAGCCCCGGCAGCCGCAAAGTCACTGGTATTGGTCCTAGGGCGTGTCTTAGGCCCTGTCTTCGAAGGAGCGCCGTCCGCCCGTCGACCAGGCGGGACTTCGCGGACACGTCCCGGGACCTGTCCGACCCCTCCCGCCCCGCCCCGCGGGCGGACGGCGCCAGGTGTCAGACAGGGCCCGGGGCCGTGGACAGGCCCGCCCGCTCGGCCGCGCGTACGGCGCGAAGCCGCGCGCCGGGCTGCCGTACGGCACGGGTCCAGATCAGCGCGCCGCCGCCTCCCTCCGGCGCGATCACCCCGCCCGTACCCGGGTCGCCGCACCACCACACGACACCGGAGGGCCCCGGCCGCACCTGGTGGTAGCGGTGCCCCGCCGCGACCGGCGTCAGCGGCCACAGCTCGCCGGTCGCCGGGTCGCGGAGCACCATCCGCGCCGAGAACGGCCCCCGCGGTACGGAGACGACGTCGCACGCCGTCCAGGGCGCCGCCGCCAGCTGCCGCCGCATCCGGCGGGACAGCCGTACGCCGCCGAGGCCCATGCCCAGCAGACACAGCGCGAGGACGCCGACCCGCGCGGGCACCGGTCCCGTCGGGACGGTGAGGGCGGGCCCCGCGAGAGCGGCCACCACACTGCCGGTCAGCAGGGCGAGCCCGATCCGGCACCACATGACGGCGCGCGCCCGATGGCGGGTCAGGGCCTCGGCGGTGTTGGGGAGGGCGAGTGCGGAGGGTGGCGCGGCGCTGTCCGGCGTATGGCCGTCCGGCAGATGACTGTCCCTGTCCCTGTCCCGCATGTGCTGGCCCCCCCGGCGTCGTATCAACCCGGCCGTACCGCGTACCGCTGTCGCGTACCCGCTGCCGCGTACCCACGCACGCGCACCCGTACGGCCGGATCCGAGGCTACCCCGGCCGGAGCGCGCGGCCGTAGCGCGCGGCGGTAGCGCGATGCGGTTCCGTACCCGCCGCGCTGCCCCTGCCCCCTGCCCGCTACCCGCTACCCGCCGAAGGGACTCCTCCCCGGGCCCGACGGGAGCATCAGCCCCCACGCCCCCGGCCGCAGGGTCCAGGTCCTGGTCCGCACCGGGCCGGTGACCCGGGCGTCCGCGCGGTAGCGGAAGTCCGCGCCCGACACCGTCACGGACAGCGCGCTCGCCGTCACCGGCTCCGCCGAAGCGCACCGGCGCACGACGACCTCCGCGCGCCCGGCGCGCGAGCGCACCGTCACGCCCTCGACCGGCTCGTCCAGATCGCTCAGCAGCACCCCGTCCGCCTCCACCCGCAGCCGGTGCGTGTGCGCGGCGACGGCCTGCGGCAGGGGCCGCACCAGCGTGCGGACCAGGGAGCGGCAGGTGTGCCACATGTGCGCGGCGGCGGGCCCGACGCCCGCGCCGCTCTCCGCGCCGCCGCCACCACCGCCGGAACGGTCCGTACGGTCCGTACGGTCCGTACGGTCCGGACGGTCCGGACGGTCCGGACGCTCCGCGTCCCAGTACCCGGACCCGGACCCGCTTCCGGAACCGGAACCGGACCCGGACCCGCGCGCGGGCAGGGCCGGGATACGGAGGTCACCCAGCACCACCCCGTCGCTGTCGTCCACCAGCAGATCGAGTCGGCGCACCGCCCCGTCCAGCACGGCCCGCGCCGCCGCCACCGCGCCCGTGGGCACGCCCAGCGAGCAGGCCAGCTCCACCGAGGCGCCGATCGG
The DNA here is from genome assembly GCF_003346515.1 of Streptomyces corynorhini. Lineage (GTDB taxonomy): Bacteria > Actinomycetota > Actinomycetes > Streptomycetales > Streptomycetaceae > Streptomyces > Streptomyces corynorhini. The sequence continues at coordinate 15,387 of NZ_QQNA01000066.1, read as the reverse complement.
CACCAGCGAGAGCGCCCCGGAGGCCAGCTCCCGTTCCCGGTGGAGCAGGGCGACCATCCGCAACAGCGCCCGGTCGTCGCCGACCAGCACCGGCCGCCGGTTCCCCCGCCGGGCCAGCGCCCGCGCCAGCTCCTCGGGGCCCTCGGGGAAACAGAGTTTCACCGAGGCCCCGCCGCTGAGCACGTCTCTCGCGATCCGCACGGATTCGCCGTCGGTCCGGCCGGCGACCGGGTCGATGACCACCAGAAGCTGCTGCGCGCCGTTCTCGGCGGGCTCTGGAGCCGACACCTCGGTCCTTCCTCGGGTAGCATCTTTGTGCAAGAGCCCCTTGCGCTATTGCGCCAGGGGCTTCGTCTATTCCGGGGCATCCGGTCCGACGGTCAGAGTTGTCTCGTACGACGTTTGTGCGCCCCCTGACCTTGGACATGCCCCGCCCGGAAGGGGTGTACGCCTGTGCCCGCACTTGTGCTGCTCGGTGCTCAGTGGGGTGACGAAGGCAAGGGAAAGGCCACCGACCTGCTCGGTGGGTCTGTTGACTATGTCGTGCGCTATCAGGGCGGCAACAACGCCGGCCACACGGTCGTCGTGGGCGACCAGAAGTACGCACTGCATCTTCTCCCTTCCGGAATCCTCTCCCCCGGGTGTACCCCGGTGATCGGTAACGGAGTGGTGGTCGACCCGGCCGTCCTGCTCTCCGAGCTGAGCGGGCTCAACGACCGCGGTGTCGACACGTCCAAGCTGCTGATCAGCGGAAACGCCCATTTGATCACGCCGTACAACGTCACGGTGGACAAGGTCACCGAGCGCTTCCTCGGCAAGCGGAAGATCGGTACGACCGGCCGCGGCATCGGCCCGACCTACGCCGACAAGATCAACCGCACCGGCATCCGCGTCCAGGACCTCTACGACGAGTCGATCCTGGAGCAGAAGGTCGAAGCGGCGCTGGAGTCCAAGAACCAGCTGCTCGCCAAGGTCTTCAACCGGCGCGCCATAGAGGCCGACAAGATCGTCGAGGAGCTGCTGACCTTCGCGGACCAGCTCAAGCCGTACGTTTCGGACACGACGCTCGTCCTGAACAACGCGATCGACGCGGGCAAGGTCGTCCTCTTCGAGGGCGGCCAGGGCACGCTGCTCGACGTGGATCACGGCACGTACCCCTTCGTCACGTCCTCCAACCCTACGGCGGGCGGCGCCTGCACGGGCGCGGGCGTCGGGCCGACGAAGATCAGCCGGGTCATCGGCATCCTCAAGGCCTATACGACGCGCGTCGGCGCCGGTCCGTTCCCGACCGAGCTGCTCGACGAGGACGGCGAGGCGCTGCGCCGCATCGGCGGCGAGCGCGGTGTCACGACGGGCCGCGACCGCCGCTGCGGCTGGTTCGACGCGGTGATCGCGCGGTACGCGACGCGGGTCAACGGTCTGACGGACTTCTTCCTCACCAAGCTGGACGTCCTGACCGGCTGGGAGCAGATCCCGGTGTGCGTGGCGTACGAGATCGACGGCGAGCGCGTCGAGGAACTCCCGTACAGCCAGACCGACTTCCACCACGCGAAGCCGATCTACGAGTACCTGCCCGGCTGGTCGGAGGACATCACGAAGGCGAAGACCTTCGCCGACCTGCCGAAGAACGCGCAGGCGTATGTGAAGGCGCTGGAAGAGATGTCGGGCGCGCCGATCTCGGCGATCGGCGTGGGACCGGGCCGTACGGAGACGATCGAGATCAACTCGTTCCTGTAGGCGCGTACGAGAACACGTACGAGAACGCGTGTACGCACCGCGCCCCGGAGGCTGTCGCTCGCCTCCGGGGCGCGGTGCGTACGTACGGGCGGGTGCGGCGCGGCGCGGCGCGTGGCCCGGCTCAGGCGGCGCTGGGGCTGGTGCCGCTGTTCGGGGAGCCCTTCCCCTTCCGCAGCGAGCGGTAGAGGGCGCCTATGACGAATGCCTGGACGGCGGCGCCGACGGGGACGCCGATGAGGGGCGTCCATACGGGCGCCCATGCGGGCAGCCAGTCGGTGTAGCCGACGAACATGAAGGAGGTCGGGGCGGTGACGAAGAAGGGCCACACAACGGCGAAATTGAAGTCGCCCTGCCCGACGGGGAGCGTGGCCACGGCGACCCAGGCGCAGACGGCCAGCACAAGTCCCAGGTAGCCGAGAGCCGCGGGGTTCACCAGGTAGTGGCGAAGGTTCTGGGGCAGGGAGCGGGGTGCGTCGGCCATGTCGGGTCTCCTGGGTGCGTCGGTGTTTCGCCGTCCGTCTGGTGACCTCCACATTGCCGGTGGCGGGCGGCGGGCACCTGAGTAGCGGTACTCACCTTGGTCAGCGCGGACCTACGCATCGCCGAACAGGGCGGCGACCGGCGCCAGTTCCGCCATCACCCGGGCGACTCCCGTGTGAACCAGATGGCCTTGCGGCCGGTGGGATCGGAGGCGTAGATGGTCGTCCCCCATGCGTGTGCGAGGCTCGCCACGAGGGCGATGCCTCGTCCGTCCTCGAACCCGCCCTGACCGGGGCCGACTTCCACGCCGTCCACCGCGCTGCCTCTCGCGCGGGCGGTGGCCGTCGGGACTGGCAGGAGCCAGGGCCTGTCGTCGGTCACGGCCACGGTCACCTGGCTGATACCGACGATCACGGCTACCCGGATCAGTGGCGTCCGGGTATGGCGGTGGGCATTGGTGACGACTTCGGACACACAGATCCGCGCGTCGTCCACGAGGGCGTCATGGTCGCTGACGGTCAGCAGTGAGCTGACGAAACTACGTGCGATTCTCGGGGCGGTTGGCGTGTGCGGCAGTGCCAGCCGGTACGTCTCCCCGTGCTGCGGGGGCGGGGGTGTGGGGGGTGCGGTGGTGGTCACGGTCGTCATGTCGTTCTCCCAACGCTGCTATCCGAGCTGGGGTGTTGTCTGCCTGACGTGGCAATGGCCCTGCCGGTCGGCCCGGTTCGGGACGCACGGGAGTGGCTGCACTTCGGCCTTGTCGGCGGACGACGCGGTGCTGGGACGACCATAGCGTAACGTATAAAGCTTGTGACTCAACCGGCGCATGACGGTGACGGGTGGAATAGCATCAGGGCCTGATCGAGGTAGAGACGCGATGACAGGGAGGGCTCGATGCCGCCGAGGAAAGCGCCCACGGCACGGCAGCGCCGGTTGGGTTCCGAGTTGCGCAAGATTCGGGAGCACGCCGGCCTGTCGCTGACTCATGCCGCGTCGTTGCTCGGCGCGGATCGCACCGCGTTGAGCAACACCGAGTCGGGCCGGTTCGGTGTGAGCGCGGATCGCGTACGCACATGGGCAGGGCACTACGAGTGCCCGGATGTCGCGTATGTGGAGGCCCTCGCAGCGATGGCTGCGGAGCGTATAAATGGCTGGTGGGAGGATTACCGTCGTGACCTCACCAGCGATGCGCTCGATCTCGCGGAGCTGGAGCATCACGCCGCGGGCATCCGGTCGGTCCAGATTATGTACATGCCTGGCTTGCTTCAGACGGAGGACTATGTCCGTGCCGTTTTCTCGGAGAGTGTTCCCCCGCCGAGCCCGGCACGTCAGCGGCGCCAGGTCTCGCACCGCCTGAAGCGTCGCGATGTTCTGGACCGAGCTGACCCGCCCGCCTGCACCTTCCTGATCCATGAGGCTGCGCTGCGGATGACATATGGCGGTCCGGCGGTTGCCCGTGCGCAACTCAACAACTTGTTGGAGCAGTCGGATCGGGACAACGTCACCATCCGTGCCATCCCGTTCGCTGCGGGCGGTTTCCCGTATGCCAGCAGTTCGGCACACTACGTCTACGGAGCTGTCCCGCAGCTTGACACTGTCCAGACGGACACCGCGACCGGATCAGGTTTCCTGGATGCCGAGACCAGTCTCGAAAACTGGCGGGTCGCGCTGGACCGGACGGAAGAGAAGTCTCTTGATCCATCGAGTTCGAGGGATTTCATTCGCAAGATCGCAAAAAACGTATAAAGGCGTGATAATCATGGAAATTCAGTGGCGCAAGTCCTCGAAGTCATCCAATGCTGAAGGCTCCGACTGTCTGGAACTTGCCGAGCAGGGGGGCGAGATCCTGATGCGCGAGAGCGACAACCCCGACGTCGTCATCCGCACCACTCGCGCCAAGCTGCGTGCGTTCCTCGGTGGCGCCAAGGAGGGTGAGTTCGACGACTTGGCGTGAGTTCGCCACGTTCCAGCAGTGGGCGGCCCCCATCGGCGCGGATGGGGGCCGCCTGTCGGCTCTCCAAGGCCGCGACCGGCTCTTGGGGAGCCGACGTGATGCGAAGGGCCCGAGCCAACCAGCAGCGCCAACGAGCCAGTGCTGCTTGCTCGTTGGCGCTTTCCTCGTAGCCGACTGACTGGCTGACCGGCTGACCGGCTGACCGGCTGACCGACTGGGGGGCTGGTCGACCGGCCCTGCCGACAGGTCGGCTACTTGGAGCCGCCGCTGCCGCCCTGGTCGCCGCCGCTGGGCTCACGCGGCGCCTCCGGGGGCTTCGGGCCTCCGTCGTGCTTGCCGCCGTCGGCCTCGGCCGTGTGGGCCGGAAGGTCGGGCAAGCGGAACGGCACGCCGCGCCACCCCTCCGGGGTGGATGCCTGGGTCTCGTGCGTATCGGCCATCTGAACGCCCATCGTGTCCTTCTCCTTTTTCGCGCGCGCAGGATGCGCTTCTTCCTGGTGGATGCCGCTGGTCGGCGTGTTCGTGGGCCGTGTCCAGCGGTCGATGGGGACGCTAATCGGCGCGACCTCGTAGCACTAGCTAAAAGAGCCTGTATCACTCGTTAGGAGTCAAACCGTTGATACGGAGCGGCGGTGAGCGCTAGCGTCGTCGTGTCGCCGCCTCGGGCTGATTCCTCGGCAGGACCGTGCCCGGAGCTGCGCAACTCCCCTTGACTCTGCGCCTGTCGGGGGAGTGTCCCGACAGGGCTCGTCCCCGCGCCCGACGCTCGTCACGCCGGCCGAGGGTGACCGGGGGCGGCCCTGTTCTTCTCTTCCCGTCTCTCTGTCCGAGGGGATGGCGTGACGCTCAATACGCTGTCTACGACACATCGACTTGCCCCCGAGCGGGCGGATCCGCTGACGGCCGACGGGTCTGAAATCCCCGCGGAGACCGTTGGGGGCTGTTGCCTGCCTGCGTGCCCCGGGAATTCGCCGAACCGACAGCGGAGTTGCTCGGCCCGGTGGCGCGGGGGCTGCGGGGGTGGGCCGCGTGAAAGGGAGCCATGCGCGACGGCGCCTTTCCCTGCTGATCGCCGAGTTCGGGATGAAAGGTTCGCTTCTCGTGCCCCGGGACACCCGGCCGATGGCCGTGCCCGTGGCGCCCGTGCTCGTATCCCCGGCCTCGGGCGCGGCCCCGGCCCCGGGCGCGGCCTCGGACGCGGACCCGGGCGCCAATGAATCCGAGCCGTCGCCCCCCACCGCCGAGCAGTTGAGCGCACGTACCGCCGAGCGGAACAAGCGCAGCAGCCGGGGCGGGGTCTGAGTTCGCGGCTTATGGTCCGGCGTCGGGGGCGGCGCGAACTCGGCCGCCGTTTTCGCGGTTCCGTGCCTGTCGACGCGTGAACGGTCGTTCGCTGCGGGGGGCGTCGTCAACTCGTACGGGAGTGCTAGCGGGAACGCCGACTCCTGAGCGGATCCGACTAGAATGGTCGGTATGCGGCTGAAACTGTACGCTTCTCTCTGTTGGTTGGTGGCCGTAGCCTGCTATCTCTCCGCCGAAGCCGTGACCGCCGCGGCGTACCCGGGGTACTCCTATGCGACGAACTACATCAGCGACCTCGGTGTGCCCGGTGTCGGGTCCTTCCAGGGGCGGGCTGTCGACTCACCTCTGCACGCGGTGATGAATACGGCGTTCGTCCTGCACGGGGTGCTGTTCGTGACCGCCGCCGTGCTCGTGGCCCGCGGCGCGGCTGTCGGCGCCGCCGGGCCGCGTCTGCGGCGCTGGTTCGTCGGGCTGGCGATCGTGCACGGCGTCGGCATCCTGCTGGTCGGTGTGTTCCACGGCAGTCAGGCGAACGCGGACAACGGGCTCATGGTGTTGCACGTCCTCGGCGCGGGCATGGCGATAGTCGGGGGGAACGCCGCCGTGATCCTCGCCGGGGCCGCGTTCTTGAGGTCCCCCGCGCACCGGCTCTTCGGAAGCGTCAGCGTCGCGCTCGGTGTCATCGGACTGGTGAGCCTCGTGATGCTCCAGGTCGACTCGTCGTCAACCGCGGTCGATCTGCTGTCCGACGGGGTCTGGGAACGCGGAGCGGTGTACACGATCCAGGTGTGGGAGGTGACGGCCGCGGTGGCGACGCTCATGAGCCTTCGCTGTGCCCGTCGGGTCGCGGAGGCACGAGCATGACGCGTGCCTTCCGTCCCGTTCGGCTGTCCAGCGAGGACATCGACCGCGCGATCCTCGATACGACCGCGGGGCTGCTGGCCCGAAGGGGGCTCCGGGACACCGCTGTGCAGGCGGTCGCCGATGCGACGGGATATTCGAAGACCGGTCTGCTCGGCCGATTCCCGTCCAAGGAGGCGCTGGTGGACTCGGCCCTACGGCAATGCGTCGAGCAGACCCGGGCCGTGCATGCCCAGGTTGCCCAACTGCCCGACGGGCCACGCCGCGACGCCACGGCGCTGCGGGGCCTGATCGATCTCGCGCTTCTGCGGCGTGGCTGGACGGAACTCGCGCTCGCGTCCGTGCCGCCGTTCCGTGACGAGGCGCTGCGGGAACGGCTCTCCGAGATCGGTGACCTGCTGTTCGACATGTTCCACATGGGCACGGACCTGGAGCGCCGCGCGCGCGTCACCGGCGCGATCGGCGCTCTGGCGGTCCTGGCGTTGACCTACGACCAGGAGGCCACGCCCGCCCAGGCGCGCCCGCTCATCCTCGCCACCTGCTGGGGGGCGCTGGGACACCACCGGCCTCTGCCGGAGGCCGACGACGTCACGCCCGACGCGGACACGGGGTGAGCTGAGGCCGCCAGGTGCGGCGGCGGCGAAGGAGCGCGGCCACACCTCGGCGATCTCGGTCACGTCGGTCACGTCAGCCATCTCGGCCCTCTCAGCCGCGCCGTGGCCCCGCCGGGCGCCGGAACGCGAACGCGGCACCCGTTACGGCGTTCGCGGCACGCGAAGTCCGTTGCTGACGACCGCGATCATCGGTTCCAGCGACGGCCCGTTCCCCCGCGCCATGCAGGCGGCCATCAACGCGTTGACATCGTCGAGCGCGACATCGGCGCGCACGGCGCCCGCCTTCTGGGCGCTGTCGAGCAGGTCGCCCGTGCGGTCGCAGAGCAGGCCGAGGCCCATCCGGTCGTGCTGGGCGTCCTGGTCCGTGGTGGCGCTGACGGCCAGTTGCTCGGCCAGGCCGCGATTGGCCGCGCCCGTGCGCACCGTGGCGGCGAGGAACGCGAAGAACGCGGGGCCCGGTTCCGCCCGCTCGGCCAACGCGTCCGCCTGGCGTACGAGTTCCTCCACCCCGACGCGCAGGATCGCCCCGAACAGGTCCTCCTTGGTGGGGAAGTGCCGGCTGACGGTCCCGGTGCCGACGCCCGCGCGGCGCGCGATCTCGTGCACGGGCACGGACAGCCCTTCGGCCGCGAAGATCCGGGCCGCCACTTCCAGTACGTGGGCCCGGTTGCGCCGTGCGTCGGCGCGCAGTGGCGGTTGGTCGGTCATGGCCCTCCTTACGGCACGCACAATTTACGGCATGGACAACCGGGATGGCCGTCCCGTATGTTCGACAGTAAGCGGGACGCTCGTCCCGATTACTGGAGGTGCTGCCATGTCTCGCCCTGCCTGGACCGCGGAAAACATCCCTGACCAGCGCGGACGTACGGCTGTGATCACCGGCGCCAATACCGGGACCGGCTTCGAGGCGGCTCGTATCCTCGCCGGGCGCGGGGCCGCCGTGGTGCTGGCCTGCCGCAACTCGGCCAAGGCCGCCGACGCCGCCGACCGCATCCGCGCCGCCGTGCCGGGGTCGACCGTCACCACACTGCGGCTGGACCTGGCGTCCCAGGCGTCGGTGCGCGAGGCCGCCGAGGAGGTACGGGCCGGGCACGGGCGGATCGACCTGCTCGTCAACAACGCGGGCATGCTCGGTTCCAGGGAGCGCACGGTCACGGAGGACGGCTTCGAGGCGACGTTCGCCACCAACCATCTCGGTGCGTTCGCGTTCACCGGGCTGGTGCTCGACCGGCTGCTCCCGGTCCCGGGTTCGCGGGTCGTGACGGTCAGCAGCATCGTCCACCGCGGCGCCACCCTCGACTTCGACGATCTGCAGACCCGGGCGAAGTACCGGAGGGACGCCGTCTACGGCGCGTCGAAACTCGCCAACCTGATGTTCACCTACGAGTTGCAGCGCCAACTGGCCGCGTCCCGCGCGCGAACGGTCGCCCTCGCCGCGCATCCCGGCATGTCCCGGACCGAGTTCACCCGGGATCTCAGCCCGGCCAACCGGTTTCTCTTCGACCCGCGGATCAAACTCCTGACGGGCTGGATACTGCAGGACCGGGCGATCGGCGCGCTGGGCATGGTGCGTGCCGCGGTGGACCCGGAGGCGCGGGGCGGCGAGTGCTACGGCCCGCCCGGCCGCGCCCAGCTCACCGGCCATCCCGTCCGGGTCGAGTCCAGCGCCACGTCTCACGACGCCGGGGCGCAGGGTCGCCTCTGGCGGGAGTCGGAGCGGCTGACGGGCGTCAGCTATCCGCTCACGCGGATCGAGGCGTAGGGCGGGTCCGGCGGCTCGGGCGGCTCGGGCGGCTCGGGTGGGTCCGGTGGGTCCGGTGGGTCGGGCGGCTCGGGCGGGTCCGGTGCGTCGGGTTGATCCGGTGGGTACTGGCGCTCACGAGCGTCCGTCCCCCATCTGCACCCCCGCCCTCCGGTCCTCCGGTCCTCCGGTCCTCCCGTCCTCCCGACCTCCGGACACTGTCGCGCGGCCGTTCCTACGGGCGCCTGAAGGTGTTGATACGACAGTTGTCGGGGTCGCCGACGAATTCGTAGAGGTGCGGTTCTTCCCGGCTGCCGCTCACGTACAGGCCGGAAGAGTAGGTGCCGCCGCTGCTCCCGCTGTCCCGGAGGTCGCTGATCTCATCGAAGCTCAACGCGACGGGGAAGCCGAACTCTTCTGCTTCATCGGTGAGTTGCCACGTTCCGACGCCGATCTGTCTCTCGCTGTCGCCCGGCTCGCCGTCTCTGTCCTCCGGCCAGCCGATGGTGCTGAGCGTGCCGTCCGAGTTGAGCGTGATGAGCCTTCCGGAGTCGCTGTATATGCCCGCCAGATCCTGGCTGGTGAGCCCCTCCGGTCGCGGGCCTTCGTCCGGGCACGGCTCGTACCGTCGGCATCCCGTTGTCGTGATCGACACCGCCACCGCCACCGCCAAGGCCAGCGCGCATGCCGGGCCGGAGAATCCCCTGTTCACCGCGGCTGTCCGGGCTGCCGGTCCGGCCGGACGGTGGGGCCGGAGACCTCTTGTGCCTGCCAGCCGTGGGTCAGCAGGTCGAACACCGTCTCCGCTGTCGCGCGCGGATCGGAGCGGCCCTTGGTCAGGGCCGGGAACTCCAGCACGAAGCGCGCCAGCGCCGAGCAGGCGAGGTCGTCCGGCTCCCGGCCGAGTTCCGCCGCGATCGCGGTGCCGAGGGCTTCGGCGTGGCGCATCCACATGCGCTCCGCGTACGCGCGCAGCGCGGGGGTCCCGTCCACCAGGGCGGTGAACGGGCGCAGCCGGGGGTCCGCCTCGATCGGCGCCCAGGACTTCAGCGCGTGGGCGCGCAGCGCCTCGATCACGCTCTGGTCCCGGGGGCGTTCGCGTACGGCGGCGAGCAACTCCGCCTCGAACCGCTCCTCGCGGTCGAAGACCAGGGCTTCCTTGCTCGGGAAGTGCGCGAAGAGGGTCGTGGTCGACACGTCGGCCCGTTCGGCGACGTCACGGACGCTCACCCGCTCGAAGCCGTGCTCCAGGAACAGTGCGAGGGCGGCGTCGGCGATGGCCTGTCTCGTCGCGGCCTTCTTGCGCTCGCGACGACCAACGGTCGGAGAGTCGGGCATGCCCGCACCCTACTCCACAACTGGAACGAAGTAGAAACTGGAACGATTGCACTTTCGTACTCGTTTCTGCTTTGGTGGCGTCGACAGCCGGAGTCGCCCGCCCCGCCCCAGGAGGCGGCGAGGCAGCCGCTCCGGTCGGCAGACCACGGACGAAAGGAGTCGGCCATGGAGTCTCCGGCACCCGCCGACGCGCGGATCAGCATCATCGGCGCCGGACCCGGCGGCCTCACGTGCGCACGCGTCCTGCGGCGGCACGGCATCCCGGTGACGGTGTACGACCGCGATGCAGGGGCGAACGCCCGCGACCAGGGCGGCTCGCTCGACCTGCACGAGGAGGACGGCCAGCTCGCGCTGCGCGAGGCGGGGCTGCTGGACGAGTTCTTCGCGCTCGCCAGGGCCGAGGGGCAGGAAATGCGGCAGCTGGACCCGGCGGGACGCGTCCTCGCGCACCATCTGCCGGACGAGGGCGAGACCGCTGCCCCCGAGATCGACCGCGGCCTGCTCCGCGATCTGCTGGTGCGCTCACTCGCTCCCGGGACCGTCCAGTGGGGCCGGGCTCTGACGGCGGTGAGCGGACCGGCCGCCGGGCCGCGCACACTGACGTTCACCGACGGGACCACCGTGGAGACGGACCTCGTGATCGGCGCGGACGGCGCCTTCTCCCGAGTCCGTGGCGCCGTGTCGGCCGCGACACCGCGCTACACCGGGATCGGCTTCCTCGAAGCGCGGTTCGACGGGAGGGAACACGCGCACCCCGAACTCTCCCGGCTGGTCGGGCAGGGCGGCGCCCACATCGCCGACGGCGAGCGGGGCATCTTCGCGCAGCGCAACGGCGGCGGTCACCTGCGCGCCTACCTCCTGCGGCGCGTCCCCGTGGACTGAATCGCCGCGAACGGGCTCGATCCGCGGGACACCGCCGGCATCCGCGCGCGGCTGCTCACCGAGTACGCGGGCTGGTCACCGCGGATACTGCGCATGATCACCGACAACGACGGCCCTTACGTCGACCGTCCGATCTTCGCCCTGCCCGCCCCGCACACCTGGGACCACACGCCCGGCGTGACACTCCTGGGAGACGCCGCGCACCTCATGCCGCCGCTCGGTGTCGGCGTCAACCTCGCGATGCTCGACGCCAGTGAACTCGCCCTCGCGCTGGCCCGCTCCGCCACCGTGGACGACGCCGTGCGCACCTACGAGAAGACGATGCTTCCGCGCTCGGCCGACCTCGCCCGGAAGCTCGAAGGCGGCGCCGAGCACCTGTTGTCGGTGCACGACGCCGCCGACGCCCCCGCGCGGTAGCCGCTCGTCAGATGCCCGTCAGCCGCCCGTCACCCTTGCGACCGCCGGTCGGCGTTGGCCCTGCGGACCTGGCCCGGCAGGAGGAACGGGTCGATCAGCCAGCCGAGTCCCAGGAGGCCGACCGTGCACAGGTAGAGCACCCCGCGGCCGGTCCTCCCCAGGTAGAAGTGGTGCGCGCCGAACAGGCCGAGGGGGAACCACCAGAGGTAGGCGACCCACGCCCGCTTGCGGCGTACCGGCGTCTCCGCTGGTGCTTCGGTCTGTACGGCGGTGTCCGCCTGTACCGCTGTCTCTGTTCGTACGGCCGCCTCCGTCCGTACTGCTGTCTCCGTCTCCACCTGCGGTTTGGTCAGGAGCTGGGTGGCCGAACGGTGCGGCGGCCCGGTCCGGACCGGCTCCGGACGCTGCACCGGCTCCGGCTGCCACTCCGGCTGCCGTAGGGGTGCCGGGGCCGGTACGGGTGCCGGGGCGGTCACAGGAACCGCCGCCGGGAGCACCGTCTCGTTCAGGCCGATGTACCGGTGGAGCCGCTTGAGCGGCGCCGGGGCCCACCAGTTGGCGCGGCCCAGCAGGGTCATGACGGCGGGGACGAGGACACACCGTACGACCGTGGCGTCGATGGCCACCGCCGTGGCCAGCCCGAGGCCGAGCTGCTGGATCGAGCCCATGCGGCCGGTGACGAAGCAGGCGAAGACGATGACCATCAGCAGTCCGGCCGAGGTGATGATCCGGCCCGAGTGCTGCAGCCCGCGCCGTACCGCGACGTCGGTCTCCAGGCCCTCGGCCACGTACTCCTTGATGCGGCCCAGCAGGAACACCTCGTAGTCCATCGAGAGGCCGAACGCGAAGGCGAAGACGCACACGACGGTGAACGGGCTGAAACCGTCGACGGTCAGCAATTGGAGCGGGCCGGCGAGGAAACCGTGCTGGAAGACCAGGCTCATCAGGCCGAACGTCGCGCCCAGGGAAAGGGTGTTCATGGCGACGGCGGTCAGCGGCACGACCACGGAGCCGGTCATCGCGAACAGCAGGACGATCATCGCGAAGAGGGTGACCGCGATCGCCGACGGCAGCCGGTCCACGATCTGCTGGAGTATGTCGTCCAGCGCCGCCGCCCCGCCGGTGACCCACGACCGGCCGCCCTCGGGCCGGTCGGCGCGCAGGGCGTGGACCAGGTCCCTGGCCGTGGCGCCCTCGGGGTCTCCGGTGGTGTCGATGCCCACGGTCGCCAGCCCAGGACCGGCCTGCTGCGCCGGGTGGACGCGGGTGACACCCGGCGCGTCCGTCCAGCGCCGCGCCCAGTCGTCCAGGGCCGCGGCGTCGGTGCGGGCGACGACCGTGACGGTCGGGACCGTCGGCAGGTCGAACCGGTCGGCGAGCTGGTCGGTGACCCGTACGGACTCCACGGTCCTGGGGAGCGCCCCGGAGTCGCTGAGGTGCATCGACATCGACAGCACGGGCAGGCTCGCCGCGACCAGGGCCACGGCTGTGACCAGCATGGTGGTCAGCGGACGGCGCTGCACGCGACGGGCGAGCCCGGCGAAGACACCCGTCTCGGCGGCGGCGGAGGAGGAGGCAGAAGCGGAGGTAGAGGTGGAGGTGGCAACGACAGGGGCCGCGGCGGCGGAGGCCGCCCGCGCGGCCCTCGGGGGCTTGATCCGGTGCCGGGCGAAGCCGACCAGCGCCGCCGTCAGCGTCAGCGCCACCAGCATCGACGCCAGCGCGATCGCGACCCCGGCCGCGCCGAGCGCCGCCAGCTCGGGGATGTCGAACATGAGCAGCCCGCTCAGCGCCGCGGCCACCGTCAGGGCGCTGAAGGCGATGGTGCGCCCGGACGTGGCCCACGCACGGCGCAGCGCCTCCTCCGGAGCGAAACCGCCCCCCAGCTCCTCGCGGTAGCGGGCGACGAGCAGCAGTCCGTAGTCGATGGACAGGCCCATCCCGAGGAGCGTCACCACCGTCACCGCGTCCGAAGTGATGGACGTGAAGCGGGTGATGAGCAGCAGAATGGTCATCGAGGACGCGATCGACACCACCGCGCCGAGGACCGGCAGCCCCGCCGCGATCACACCGCCGAAGATGAACACCAGCACCACCAGGGTGATCGGCAGCGACAGCGACTCCGCGCCGGACAGGTCCTCGGACGCCTGCTCCGTGAGCTGCTTGTCCATGACCGGTTCGCCGCCGACGGTCACCCGCGCGTCGGTCTGGCCGCTGTCGGCGAGGGTCGCGGCGAAACCGTGCAGGGTGTCGGTGAGCGTGTCGATCGCGGTGGCCTCCGCGTCGTCGTCCAGCCTGGCCAGGGTGATCTGTACGAGCAGACCGCGCTTGTCCTTCGCCGTCAGCATCGCGGTCTCGGCGGCGGGCAGCCCCGCGTCGTACGGGGTGACGACCGAGGCCACCCCGTCCATCCGCTGGAGTGTGCCGGCGAGGGACCGTACGTCCTTCCGTACCGCCGGGGCCGCCGTGTCGGCGCCGTCGATGACACCGATGACGACGCCGCCCTGGTCGCTTCCCTTGTCGAGTACGGCACCGGCCTGGACCGACTCCATGGACGAGGTCCCGCCCCCGCTGGTGAGCGAGCCGAAGACCGGCCCGGCGGACAGCACACCCAGCGCGACCGCGGCGGCCCAGATCAGCAGCACCTGCCAGCGGTGCCGGAAGCACCAGTGCCCTGTACGGGCGATAAGTCCCTCAGCCATGATTGATTCGACCGTCTCTCATTCGCTCATCGCGGCGCGACCGGCGGCCCGCCGACTCCGAGTGGGGTGATGAGTCCGATCCTTCTCCGGGCGGGGCCCCGGGACCATGGGAGCACCAGCAGACAACGGGGTGGGGGTATCCCCACGGTGGCCCCGGGGGCAGCACCCGGCGGCACGCGGCGATCAACTCGGCTTGAAAAGAAAGCCTGTTCTGTGTGATGTGCACCGGTCATACTCCGAGGGATCACTCGCTATCACGGCTTACGGAGGTCCCCCACATGGCCACGTACCACCGCACGACCCCCACGCCCGCGCACGCGCACGCGCCCGAGCACACGCACACGCCCGCGCACCCGCCAATATCCGCCCCTGGTACCGGACTTGCCCGGCGCGGCTTCCTCGCCGGCGCGCTCGCCGCTTCCGCCACCGCCCTCGTCGGACTCGGGGCGGGCATCGCCACCGCCGACGAGGCGCGGGTGCTCGCCACGCAGGACTGGATGAGCGGCTTCGCCGACTCGACCCGCGTGCAGCAGCTGACGATTCCCGGCACACACAACGCGGGCGCGCGCTCCGGCGGTCTCTATGTGGCATGCCAGAACACCACCATCGCCGAGCAACTGGTAAGCGGTGTGCGGTTCCTGGACATCCGCTGCCGCGCGTTCGAGAACGCCTTCACCATCCACCACGCCGCCTTCTACCAGAACCTCAACTTCGACGACGTCCTCGGCGCCTGCCGGGCCTTCCTCCAGGCACACCCCTCCGAGACCGTGCTGATGCGCGTCAAGCAGGAGTACTCCACCGAGAGCGACACCGAGTTCCGGCGCATCTTCGACACCTACCTCGACGGCAAGGGCTGGCGTTCCCTCTTCCGGCTCGACGGCAACCTCCCCACCCTCGGCGAGGCGCGCGGCCGGGTCGTCCTCCTCGCGGACAACGGCGGGCTGCCCGGCGTGCGGTACGGGGACGGCGGGCTCTTCGACATCCAGGACGACTACCAGGCGGAGCCCGGCGCCAAGTACCCCAAGATCGAGGCGCAGTTCCGCAAGGCCGTACGGGAGCCCGGCAAGCTGTTCATCAACTACGTCAGCACGGCGGCCCTGTTGCCGCCGCGCTGGAACTCGGACCGGCTCAACCCGCAGGTGCACACGCTGCTGGACGGGTCCGAGGGCAGCGCCTGGCGCGGGCTGGGAATCGTGCCGCTGGACTTCCCCGCGACCCGGACCGGGCTGGTGGAGTCGCTGATCCGGCACAACGGCTGACCACACCCCGTCCTCCCTCCGCCGTCCCCGGGCGACACCCCGTACGGATGACCGCGTACGCGGGCGTCGCCCGGGGGCGCGGGGACGGGCGCGGGGACGG
>NZ_QQNA01000065.1 GCF_003346515.1 Streptomyces corynorhini | reverse complement strand
CCAGCCCCAGCCCCAGCCCCAGAAGGAGTTGATCATGTCCCTGCCCCGTCTTCCCCTCGTGTTCGAAGCCACGTACCGCGGTGACCGTTACGTCGGCTTCGACCGGCCCGAGCCCGACGCACGGCAGACCCTGTACCGGGTGGCCGACGGGCAGCTCGCCGCTGCCTTCATCTCCACCGACGGCTCGGACTCCGCCGTGCGGGCTTCCGTCACGCGGACCACCGAGACGATCACCGTCACCGTCGGCGACCCGGAGCTGCGCCCGCTGCCGCCGCTGCTGCCGCTGCTGCCGACGGCCACGGGCCATGCGCTGCTGAGCGGTTTCATGGGCACGCACAAGAAGAAGTGGGGTGGCCGATCCGCTCCGGAGGGAGGGGAGTTCACGCCGCCCAAGTGGTTCTTCAAGGGGTTCGGCGACTGGGTTCGGCTGCCGGGCGAAACGCTGAACGTGCCCGCGCGTCCGGTGGCACTCATCGAGGAGCCTGAGGTCGCCCTCGTCTACGTCAACGATGCCCACGGTACGCCCCACTACGCGGGCTACACCTTCGGCAACGACCTGTGCGACATCGGCCTGCACCGCGAGGACCCCGGCTACAACCCGTACTGCAAACTGTGCGACACCTCCCTCACCCCCTGGCTGTTCCTGGGCGCGCCGCCACGCACGGTGACCGGACGGGTCACCATCGTGCGGGACGACTCGACGGCCTGGGAGGGCGGGTTCGAATGCGGCGCCGACGCCCTGTACCACCGGGTCCAGGACATGGTGGAGCACCTGTTCTCGTTCCCGGCGGTGCGGCGACCCGGTCTGGTCAACTACGTACTTCTGGGCGCCGACGAGGCCAGCTTCCACGACGGGTTCCGGATCGCGGACGGTGACCGCATCGCCATCGACGTGAAGAGCCATGGCGTCGCCTTCGAGAACCGTGTGCGGTACGTGTCCCCCACTCCCCTCGCCGCACCGGACGCTGCCGTCCCGACGCCGGACGCTGCCGTCCCGACGCCATGAACAGCTCATGAAGTCGGGCCCGTCCGCCTGTCCGGGCTCTCGCCCGCGTGTGCACGCTGTGAGGAGTCACACTCCGCGCCCCCGGCCGAACCTCCGCAGAAGGAGATCGCACTGTGCCCACCACCAGAAGAAAACAGGTGCACCTCGCCGCGCAGTTACCCGGTATCCACAACGTGACGGCCTGGTCCGACCCCCGGTCCGAGAGCCAGATCGCCATCGGCTCCTTCATCAGGCTCGCGCAGACCGCGGAGCGCGGCAAGTTCGACTTCTTCTTCCTCGCCGAGGGGCTGCGGCTGCGCGAACACAAGGGCCGGATCTACGACCTGGACGTGGTGGGACGTCCGGAGAACCTGACGGTGCTCAGCGCGCTGTCAGCCGTCACCACGCACCTCGGCCTCGCCGCCACGGTCAACGCCACCTTCAACGAGCCGTACGAGGTGGCACGCAGGCTCGCCACCCTCGACCACCTCAGCGGCGGGCGCTCCGCCTGGAACGTGGTGACCAGCTATGACGCCTTCACCGGCGAGAACTTCCGCCGCGGCGGCTTCCTCGACGAGGCCGACCGCTACACCCGCGCGGCCGAATTCCTCGGCCTCACACGCGAGTTGTGGGACAGCTGGGCCAGCGGCGACCTTCCCGCCGACGCGGAGCGGGACGAGTTCGTACGGCCCGGGGCGGGTCACTTCGCCCATCGAGGGCGGCACTTCGACGTCTCCGGCCGGTTCACCACGCCACGCGGTCCGCAGGGCCACCCGGTGATCATCCAGTCGGGTGAGTCCGACGCGGGCCGCGAGTTCGCCGCGTCCGACGCCGATGTCATCTTCAGCAAGTACAACCAGCTCGACGTGGCCCGCGCCTTCTACCGGGACGTGAAGCGGCGCCTGGCCACCTACGGCCGCACCCCGGACATGCTGAAGATCATGCCCACCGCCTCCGTCGTTGTCGCGGACACCGACGAGGAGGCAGCCGCGTACGCCGCCGAGATCACCCGTGCTCTGGTGAGCCCGCAGACCGCGATCGCCCATCTGGAGGCCGTCTGGGGGCGCGACCTGTCCGGGTACGACCCGGACGGGCCGCTGCCGGATGTCGAGCCCGCGGCCGACGCCCATTTCCTGAAGGGACATTCGGTCTTCCGCAAGGGCCGAGGTGAGACGGCGCGCCAATGGCGGAAGCTCGCCGAGGAGCGGAACTTGAGCATGCGCGAGCTGGTCATCGAGGTCAACGGCGGCCAGACCTTCATCGGCAGCCCGCGTACGGTCGCGGACGCCATCGACCACTTCGTACAGACCGACGGCGCCGACGGCTTTGTCCTCGTCCCCCATCTGACTCCCGGCGGCCTGGACGATCTGGTGGACCGGGTGGTGCCACTGCTGCAGGAGAAGGGCGTGTTCCGCAAGGAGTACACGGGGAAGCTGCTGCGGGACCACTTGGGCGTGCGCGCGCCCGAGTACACCGCGCGGCCCGTGGGCGATGAGAAGGAGACCCGGTGACCGGGAGCCCGTTGCACATCGCCATCGCTCTTGACGGCGCCGGCTGGCACCCGGCGGCCTGGCGGGCCGAAGACGCCCGGCCCCGTGAACTGTTCACAGCCGCGTACTGGGCCGGCCTGGTGGCCGAAGCCGAGCGGGGGCTCGTCGACTTCGTCACCCTGGAGGACAGCCTCGGTCTGCAATCCGCGGCCTTCCACCTGCCCGACGACCGTACCGACCAGGTCAGGGGCAGCCTGGACGCGGTGCTGCTCGCGGCCCACCTCGCGCCACTCACCACGCACATCGGCCTGGTCCCGACCACGAACGTCACACACACCGAGCCGTTCCACCTCGCCATCGGCATCGCCACGCTCGACCACGCCAGCAAGGGCCGCGCGGGCTGGCGCCCACAGATCTCCTCGCGCGCCGCCGACGCCTCCCACTTCGGCCGCCGCACGACACCTCAACTCACCGCCGACGACGTACGGGACTCGGAGCTGATCGCCAAGCGGCTGCGCCCCTTGTTCGCGGAGGGCGCCGAGGTGGTGGAGGTGGCTCGGAGGCTGTGGGACAGCTGGGAGGACGACGCGGAGATACGGGACGCGGCCACAGGCCGCTTCGTCGACCGCGACAAGCTGCACCACATCGACTTCGACGGCACGTACTTCAGCGTGAAGGGCCCCTCGATCACGCCGCGCCCACCACAAGGCCGGCCGCTCGTGGTGAGCCTCGCGCACGCCTCCACTCCGTACGAGTTCGCGGCGCACGCCTCCGACGTTGTCCACGTCACGCCGCACGATCGCGCGGGCACCGCGGCGATTCTCGGGCAGGTCGACGAGGCGGTGGAGCGTACGGGCAGGGACGTCCGGGACCGGCCTCTGCTGAAGTTCGCGGATCTCCTCGTGTTCCTGGACCAGGAGCCGGGTGCCGCCGCACGCCGAAAATCCCGCCTGGACGACCTGGCCGACGCCGAACTCGCCTCCGACGCGCAGATATTCGTCGGCACCCCCAGCGGCCTCGCCGACCTGCTGCTCGACTGGAGCACCGCCGGCCTCGACGGCTTCCGGCTGCGGCCTGGCACACTGCCGCACGATCTCACCGCCGTCACCCGCGGCCTTGTCCCCGAGCTACAACGACGCGGCGCGTTCCGTACGGCGTACGACGCCACGACCCTCCGCGGCCACCTCCACCTGCCGCGCCCCCACAGCCGTTATGCGCAGGGCGGTTGACGCAGACACCGCGACGATGCCCGCGCGAGTGCCACCGCACAGGGCCCCCACGACGGCCGCCCGACCACCGCGCCAGTCCGAACAGCCTGCGGAAGATCGACAGCAAGGGGCAAAAGACCAGGTCGTAGGCCCGCAGAACGAAATCACCACGACAGAAAATCCCAGATCCACACATCGCGACACATAGGCCACACCTGCCCGATCAGCCCGGATCCAAGGCCAATCAAAACAAGAAACCCCAGGTCAGAGCAGATCTGACCTGGGGTCTTCCGAGCCCCCTGTCGGATTCGAACCGACGACCTACGCATGACAAGACCGCCAGGGATCACGCCGCCGAATGCCGTCCGCTACCGCGGGGTGACGCAGTACCCGATCGAAGCACTTGCGGCAGATTGCCCCCTGCTACCAGGCGCCGCCCCATCCGAAAGCGTCCGACCACCGGGCAGTCCACCATGAAACGACATCATCTAGCTCGATGAAATGGTATCGTTTAGCAGGTCGCTGCAACTATCTGGGAGGTGCCATCGTGGCTCGTACCGTGATCGACCTCGACGAAGACATGGTCACCGAGGCCATGCGCATCTTCGGCACCAAGACCAAGGCCAAAGCCGTCCGCCTGGCCATGGAAGACGCCGTCAAACGGCACCTTCGACAGGAGGGCTTCGACGCCATGGACGCCGGCGAACTCGACTTCAGCGAGATCATCGAGAACACCGGCCCGCGCAACGCCGACGGAACCCTCAAGCACCGCGGCGGCCAGGCCGCCTGATGCAAGACCGCTACCTGATCGACAAGTCCGCCCTCGCTCGCTGGACGAAACCGCGGGTCCGAGAGGTGCTGAGACCACTCCACGAGCGCTACCTGCTCGCCGTCTGCCAACCCACCGAGTACGAGATGATCCACTCGGCACGGGACAGCGCGGAAGCGACGCGCATCAGCACCTGGCTACACGCCTTCGACTACCTGCGCACCAACGACGACAGTTTCACCCGCGCCCTGGAGGTCCAGCGGCACGCCCTCAACGCAGGCTTCCACAGGGCCCTGTCGCTCCCCGACCTCCTCATCGCCGCCACGGCCGAGCAGAATCGCGTCACCGTCCTCCACTACGACGGCGACTTCGACATGATCTCCTCCCTCACCGGCCAACCCGCCCAATGGGTCGCCCCACCCGGCAGCGCCGACCACTGACCACGCCGGCCCAGCCCACTGCCCGCCGAACTGTGCCCCGACGGCTGGAACCTGGCCAATAATCGAGCCTCCGGTTGCACCAGATGCAGGAGGTCACAGACGGTCGCCGTCTCTCTGGTCCTCAGCACCGCGCTGATGACGGAGCGGCTCCCCCGAGAAACCTCCGGCAGGGCTGACACGTGGTGAGCGGACCTTCGCGTACCCGTACAAGGACTGGAGAAAGCCGCGCGTCTGGTGTCTCGCCTTCTTCGCGGACCGTCGCACCCGCGATGAGCAGCGCAGGATCATCGGGGTAGGCAGCGTCTTCCCGGGCAGACGGTCGGGCACCTACGAATGCGCCCTGTTCGCCCGTGACTTCACCGCGCTCCGGATTCCGCTGCCGCTCGTCGACCTTGAGGACGACATGGGGGCCAGCCGACGGTTCCTCATGCGGTCCCGTCGATCTCCGGGTTAGTCGGGCAACACCTCCGCAGCAAGCACCGCAGGCGGATCGTCGGGATGCCACAACCCTCACTCCTGTGTGTACGACCAATTCAGCGGTCGATTGGGAGCCGGTCCGCACGGTGACTGCACCCTCGGCCACCACACGGCCACCGCGCCAGTCCGAACAGCCTGAGGAAGATCGACAGCAAGGGACAAAAGACCAGGCCGTAGGCCCGCAGGGCGGAATCACCACGACAGAAGGCCCCAGAGCTACGCATTGTGGCACATAGGCCACGCCTGTCCGATCAGCCCGGATCCAAGGCCAATCAAAACAAGAAACCCCAGGTCAGAGCAGATCCGACCTGGGGTCTTCCGAGCCCCCTGTCGGATTCGAACCGACGACCTACGCATGACAAGGGCCTGCAGGGTCCTGCCGGGGGTTCCGCCGTATACCGCTCCAGTCCGGAACAGCCTGCTCAGAAAGCCGCTGCTTGACGGCCAGTCCAGATCTGACCACGTCATCCCAACGCGTCCGCTCACGCATCGCTCACGCACAAGACCGGAGCTGCGCCACGCGGAGCCCATGAGGAAGCGCCTCATCGCGAACCTTCCGCGCAATGTTGCTGAAGCTCACCTGACTACGGTAGCCGGACCTCTCGACCTACGAACAGGAATTCGCCTCCTGACCAGCGCCAGTTGACCTACTCTCGGTACTCGGGAGGTTACGGATTGAGGGATGTGCTCCAGAGCGAGCTGACTGACAGAGTCCGGAATGATCGAGACCCGTGTACGTCCGACGATGGTCGGCTCAGCCAGGGTGCACCCCCGTCGATCGAGGCACCCCAAGCCCCAAATAACCTTGGAAATAGTCATCACAATGGATACACAATCCCGGATTGCATGACTTGGAATAATAAATGACCTACGATTGACCATACAGAGAGGCGGCTTCGAGATGGATTCCAAGCTCAGAGTTCGTATCCGGCGAACGCCCCCAGCCACGCTCGGCCCGATGTTCGCCGCCGCAAGAGCCCGAACAGGTCACCAGCCTGTCCGGCGACCCCTTATGCCTCCCCTGTCGACCACGGCGTGAACAGCATTGGGCTGACTACCAACTCGACATCCACGACCGCAGCACTGGGCTCAACCCCCAGGGTAGGGACGGGACGGACAGCCGGGTAGGTCCTCTCCGTCGGTGCCGGTGATTGGCGTAGGTGTCTGGAACTTGGACACCTGGCGGAGGTCGCTAGCCACCATGTTCTTGTCTGCCCCCGTAGCCGAGGCAATGGCGCGGACGCTGAGCCCGCTATCGCGCAGTGAGGCGACGACTTCGTGCCGCTGAGGCCCCCTACCCGACACCGCTTCCATCTCCTAGCTTGCCGAGATGGAATGGACAACGCTCTTGGCCACCGTTTTAGGAGCCGCAATTGCGATGGGGGCGACTCTCCTCGTCGAGGTTCGCAAGGAACGACGGGAGGCGATGGGCGAATGGAGGCGCAGCAAGCGCGAGCTGTACGGCGCGTACCTCGGCGCGCTCTCCGCAGCTCGCGGCCAACTACAACTGATCATGCTCGACCGCGCGCTGACCGGCACAGAGCGCGCCATCGCCGCACGGCAAGCCTTCGCCAGGTGCTACGAACTCCGCTACCAGCTAGAAGTCACCGCGCCCAGAACGGTCGTCGAGCCAGCGCTCTCCTACTTCCGAAGCATGCGCCGGTTGAGACGCGCCACAGAAGCAGGTGCGCGGGACGGTGACGAGGAGTGCGAGAGCGCCTTCCTCGAGGTGATGAGCGCTTTGGCAAAGGTGCGTGCTGCCATGCGGCTGGACATGGGTACTGATGCGCTTGCTGCCGATTGAGGCACGCGCTGCCGCGTAGGGGGCTACCCGCTGAATCAAACCAAGATCGCCCCTCACCTCGGCAACCTGTGACCCTGTCCTCTGCCGGGATCGTCCAGCGGTGTGCGTTGCCTTCCTCGTCGAAGTACACCAGGGTGCCGCCCTTCGCCTGCACGACTATCGGGTCGAAAGCGGTCACGTCCCATACGAACGAGCAGGGCTGGACCGGGCCAGCCGCGTTGAAGTCGGCCAGGACCACGTTGTACGACTTGCCATCCCCCGCGTCGATCGCCTGGCCCTCCAGCGCGATCCGCTGCCAGCCCCCGCTGCCGATCGGCGAGACCTCGCTTGCCGCAGCGCCAGTCGTCGGCCGCTGCTTGGCGGTTCAAATTCACCACGAAGACGTCCTTCGCGCGCTCGTCGCCGCCGTCCTGCTTCTCGTAAACCAGTCGTCGACAGTGAGCCCAAGCCGCTCGGGGCGCCTATCGAGACGATCGGAGATGGCGGGGCGGGCGTCATGGAGATGCGCCGACCACCCTGCGTGCAAGGGGTGACTGACTTGTGGCTTAGACGCAGCGAGCGCTGGAGCATGCAAGCAAACTGGGCCCCGTCCACGACATCGCGTCGTCCGAGGGATGAGGCGACCCCGGTGGTGTGGACACTCTGACAATGGATCTTGCAGATCCGAGGAAGGGTGTCCTGGTGGGACGGAAGTCTCCGTATCCGGCGGAGTTCAGGAACGATGCCGTCGCGCTGTATCGCGCGGCGGGTGGGAAGCGCACGTATGCGGCGGTGGCGGCGGATGTTGGGGTGACCGGCGAGACGCTGCGCAGTTGGGTACGCCAGGCCGATGAGCAGGCGGGCCGCGGCAACCGCGACGAGCCGGTCGCCGAGGGCAGGGATGAGGAACTGGCCCGGCTGCGGGCGGAGAACGGCCGGCTACGCGGGGCTGAGAAGGAGTGGGAACTCGAGCGGGAGATCCTGCGCCGGGCGGCCCAGTATTTCGCGAAGGAGATGAGGGCATGACCCTCCGCTGGGGCTTCATCTCCGACAACCGGGCCGGCTTCGGCGTGCAGCGGATATGCCGGGTGCTTCAGGTCTCGCGCTCGGGCTTCTACCGGTGGATCGCCGGCGCGAAGGCCCGCGAGGTGCGGCAGGCCGCCGATGATGCCCTGGCCGCAGAAATCCGCGAGATCCACACCGACCACGAGGGAACGTACGGAGTGCGGCGTGTCCATGCTGAGCTGCGGGGCTTCGGGGCACACGGTGAACCGCAAGCGCGTCGAGCGGCTCATGCGGGAGCATGGGCTGGAGGGCCTCCATCTGCGGCGCCGTAAACGCACCACGGTCCCGGACCGCTTCGCACCCCCTGCCCCGGACCTTGTCCAACGTGCCTTCTCCGCCAGGCAGCTGGACGAGAAGTGGTGCGGTGACATCACGTATGTGCAGGTCGGCGGGTCGTGGCTGTATCTCGCCTGCGTCCTGGACATCTGCTCACGCCGGGTGCTCGGCTACTCGATGGCCACCCATATGCGGGCCGAGCTGGTCATCGACGCCCTCAAGATGGCGGTGGCGGCCCGCGGCGGCCACGTGGACGGCGTGATCTTTCATGCCGACAGGGGCTCGCAATACACCGCTGCCGCGTTCGCACAGGTCTGCGACGATTTCGGGATCCGCAGGAGCATGGGCCGGGTCGGCTCGAGTTACGACAACGCCCTCGCCGAGTCGTTCTGGCAGGGGCTCAAGAGGGAGACGATGCACCAGAGGCTGTTCTCGACGATGCGTCAGGCGAGGCTGGAAATCTTCCAGTGGCTGACCTACCACAACGCTCGCAGACGCCACAGTGCCCTCAACTACCTCTCACCGGTGGAGTTCGAACAGCAACATTTACGAGCAGCTAAACTCTCAATCGCGGCATGAGCCCCTGTGTCCACACCCCGAGGGACGCCTCAGCCTGGGTCGACACCGGGCTCGTCTTCACCCAGGCAGACGGCTCCTGGCTGCACCCCGGCAAGGTCACCGACCTCTTCGAACGGCTCGTCGCCGCCTCCGGCCTCCCGCCGATCCGGCTGCACGACCTTCGCCACGGCGCCGCCACGCTCATGCTCGCCGCCGGCATCGACGTCAAGATCGTGTCGGACACCCTCGGGCACAGCGACACCCGGATCACGCGGGACATCTACCAGAGCGTCCTCCCCCACGTCGGCAGGACCGCCGCCGAGGCCACCGCGAAACTGGTCCCGCTCCAGCGCAAGACGGATGTCGAAGAAGCCGCGCGCAAGGCGGACAAGGCCCGGAAGAAGGCCAAGCGAGCCAAGAAGACCCGGGCACAGGGCAAGAACAAGGACCGCCGAAAGAAGCCCAAGGAGTAGGGCGGATCACCCCTCCGCTCACGCATCGCTCACACAAGCCATCCCACGGCACCCCGGCCGTGCGACCCGCCATGCTCTGAGCAGCAGAAAACCCCAGGTCACGGCCCATGCGACCTGGGGTTTTTCCGAGCCCCCTGTCGGATTCGAACCGACGACCTACGCATTACAAGTGCGTTGCTCTGGCCAGCTGAGCTAAGGAGGCGTGCCCGAGCAGTGTAACCGGCTCCGGACAGCGTCCCGTCAGGAATTTCGTGGCCGCAGGAGTACTGACAGATCTGTGAACGGGGGGGTAACGTCACCTCCAGTTCACCCAGGTGGACTAGACCCATCTTCCGCTTCCGTGCGGAAGACCCATTCCTTTACTCGGATCGTCCGGCACGTTCCTGCCGGTGAGGGGACACATCGCCATGGCAACTGTCTCGTTCGACAAGGCAACCCGCGTCTACCCGGGCTCCACGAAGCCCGCCGTGGACCAGCTTGAGCTCGATGTCGCGGACGGTGAGTTCCTCGTCCTCGTCGGCCCGTCCGGCTGCGGAAAGTCGACCTCCCTGCGCATGCTCGCGGGTCTCGAAGACGTCAATGGTGGCGCCATCCGGATCGGTGAGCGGGATGTCACGCATCTGCCGCCGAAGGACCGCGACATCGCGATGGTGTTCCAGAACTACGCGCTGTACCCGCACATGACCGTCGCCGACAACATGGGCTTCGCGCTCAAGATCGCCGGCGTGAACAAGGCGGACATCCGCAAGAAGGTCGAGGAGGCGGGGAAGATCCTCGACCTCACCGAGTACCTGGACCGCAAGCCGAAGGCGCTCTCCGGTGGTCAGCGGCAGCGTGTCGCGATGGGGCGCGCCATCGTGCGTGAGCCGCAGGTGTTCCTCATGGACGAGCCGCTGTCGAACCTCGACGCCAAGCTCCGTGTCTCCACCCGTACGCAGATCGCCTCGCTCCAGCGCCGCCTGGGCATCACCACGGTGTACGTGACCCACGACCAGGTCGAGGCCATGACCATGGGCGACCGGGTGGCCGTGCTCAAGGACGGGCTGCTCCAGCAGGTCGACTCGCCGCGCAACATGTACGACCGCCCGAAGAACCTGTTCGTCGCCGGCTTCATCGGCTCCCCCGCCATGAACCTGGTCGAGGTGCCGATCACCGACGGCGGTGTGAAGTTCGGCAACAGCGTCGTCCCGGTCTCCCGCGAGGCGCTCGCCGCCGCTTCGGAGAAGGGCGACA
This sequence comes from Streptomyces corynorhini, assembly GCF_003346515.1. Taxonomy (GTDB): domain Bacteria; phylum Actinomycetota; class Actinomycetes; order Streptomycetales; family Streptomycetaceae; genus Streptomyces; species Streptomyces corynorhini. The sequence goes on along the minus strand of NZ_QQNA01000065.1, from coordinate 10,133 downwards.
AGACCGTCACGGTCGGCGTACGCCCCGAGCACTTCGACGTCGTCGAGGAGGGCGGCACCGCCGGTGCGCTCTCCAAGGACGCGCCGGCCGGGCTCGCCGTGACCGTGAACGTCGTCGAGGAGCTGGGCGCCGACGGTTACGTCTACGGCACCGCCGAGCTGGACAAGGAGCAGAAGGAGATCGTGGTGCGCGTCAACGGCCGCGCCGTTCCCGACAAGGGCTCCACGCTGCACGTCGTGCCGCGCGCCGGTGAGACGCATGTCTTCTCCACCTCGACCGGCGAGCGTCTGACCGACTGACCCGACCGCCCGACCGCCGGACCGGCGAGCGCCTGACCGCGACCGACCCGGAGCCCGATGTCCGGTGTCCGGTGTCCGGTGTCCGTCATGGTCGCGCCGCTGACGCGCCCGTGGCGCGTTCAGGTCCGAATTCCACCGCACGGCCCCGCACTCCGGTGCGGGGCCGTGCGCGTGCGGGGACAAATACCCCGGCGCGCAGGCCATTTCGAACGGCGGCCGTCAACGCCCCATTCGAAAAGAAACATCGAACCCGTCCCTCGCGCGGGTGACTAAATGTCGCCAAATCATTACCGGCCGCTACGCTCGCCTGCGTGACCCACACAGCCCGCCGTATCGGCCGAACTCTCGCCTTCGTCCTGCCCGTCGTCCTGGTGCTCTCCGGGACCCTCGCGGTCGCCCGTGTTCCGTGGGCGACCAGCACCGCGGAGTCGAAGATCCTGACCGCCTCCTCGGACACCGCCTCGGTGCAGGCCAAGTCCCGCGCACCGCAGGACGTCCTGCGCGACAAGCTCCTCGTGGAGCTGCAGGAGAAGGACCCGGGGATCGCCCTGACCCACCTCCAGCGCGAGATCGAGGAACGCCCCTCGATCGCCAAGCACTGCATGTCGATCGCGCGGGCCCTGGGCCGCGCCGCCGTCGCCACGTACGGGCCGACGCGGGCGCAGTCCTTCTCCCGTCCCGTCTGCGACACCTCGTTCGCGTACGGCGTCTCCCAGCAGGCCATGGGGAGCTGACCGACGGTTGCCCCGGCGGGCCGGGTGCGCCCGCGCCGCGGCTCCCGGCCGCCGGCCCCGCGGCCGTCCCGCCTATCGTTCACGGCATGCATACGTTTCCGACGCAGGCCGTGGTCCTCGCGGGTGGCCAGGGGTCGCGGCTGCGCCCGTACACCGATGACCGTCCCAAGCCGATGGTCGAGATCCCCGGCACGGGGACCCCGATCATCGGCCATCAGCTCGCGTGGCTCGCCGCCGAGGGTGTGACGGACGCCGTCGTCTCGTGCGGTCATCTGGCCGAAGTCCTCCAGGAATGGCTGGAGTCGACGGACCTTCCGCTGCGTGTGACCACCGTGGTGGAGTCCGAGCCGCTGGGCCGCGGCGGGGGCCTCAAGCACGCCGCCACCGCGCTGCCGGATCCCGGCAAGCCCTGGTACGCCACGAACGGCGACATCTGGACGCGCTTCTCGCTGCGCGAGATGGCCGCCTTCCACTTCGAGCGCGACGCCACCGCGACGCTCGCCCTCGCCCGGCCGCGGATCCCCTGGGGCGCCGTCGAGACCGACGAGTTCGGCCATGTCCTCGACTTCATCGAGTCGCCGCCCTCGCCCTATCTGATCAACGCCGGGGTGTACGTCTTCTCCCCCGACTTCGTGGGGCTGCTGCCGGACCGCGGCGACCATGAGCGCACCACTTTCCCCCGGCTCGCGCGCGAGCGCCGCCTGGCGGGCTTCCCCCTGCCGCACGGGGCGTACTGGCGGGCCATCGACACCGCGAAGGACCTCACCGAGGCGGCCAAGGAACTGGCCGGTGGTGGGCCGCGCTGAGGCGCTCACGGAACTGGCCGGTGATGCGCCCCGCCGAGACGGCCACGGAACTGGCCGGTGATGCGCCCCACCGAGACGGCCACGGAACTGGCCGGTGATGCGCCCCGGAGCCCGGCTACCACGGGCGGCCCCCGGCCGCCAGGCTCCCGTACGCGCACGACGTGTGACGTACGACGTACGACGTGTGAGGGGCGGCCACCCCGTTCCGCCGGGTGGCCGCCCCTCACACGTGTCCGCGCCCCGCGCCGGGCTCTCAGCCCAGCAGACCGCCGAGCGGATTCCGGTTGCCTCCGCCGCCCGAGGACGATCCGCCGGTCGCGGAGCCCCCGTTGTCGACGGTGCCCCCGCCGCCGCCACCTGCGTCGCCCGTCCCGCCGCCGCCCGTGCTGCCGCCGCCACCGCCGCCCGTCGAGGACGGGCCCTGGCCGCCCGCTGCCGGCGGCGGGGCCTGCTCGGCCGTCTGCGGGGGCTGCTGGACCGTGCCCTGCGTCTGGCTGGGCTGCTGCTGTGTCTGGCCGGTGCTCGTGCCCGTACTGGCGCCCGTGCTCGCGCCGCCGCTCTCCGGGGACGAGGCGCCGCCCGGAGCCGACTGCTGCGCCGAGGGGCTGCCCGAGCGGGTCGCGGACGGCTCGGAGCGGGTACCCCCGGTGGGGCCCCCGCTCGCGGGCGAGCCGGAGGCGCTGCCGCTGCTGCCTGGACGCACGGGCAGCGGCATACCGGGCAGCTGGTTGACCGGGTCGATGCCAGGACCCGGCACCGTCACCATGTCCGAGGAGCGTACGGCGCCGCCCAAGACCGAGCCGATCAGCAGCGTCAGCCCGATGACGACGGACGCGACGATCGCGCCGCGCCGCAGCACCCGCCGCCGCAGGTCCCACAGCTCGGAGCGCGGCCCGAGCGTGCGCCACGCCTCGCCCGCGAGCCGCCCGTCCACCGAGTAGACCGGGGCACCCGCGATGATCAGCGGGGACCAGGCGGCGAGGTAGATGATGTCGGGCGCGTCGTACACCGGAACGGTTCGCCAGCTCACGGTGAGCAGCAGCGCCGCCGACAGCAGCGCGCCGAACGAGGCCGCGAGGCGCTGCCAGAGCCCGAAGACCGTCAGTACGCCGACGACGATCTGGAGGAACGCGACGCTCAGCCCGGCGCCGACCGGGTGCGAGAGCGCGAAGTCCCGCAGCGGCTCCGCCAGCGCCCACGGGTGCAGCGAGGTGAGCCACTTGACCATGGAGCCGCGCTCGCCGCCGTCGAAGTAGACGGGGTCGCAGAGCTTGCCCATGCCCGCGTAGATCGAGATGAAGCCGAGGAAGATCCGGAGCGGGAGCAGCACCACGCCGAGGTTCATCCGGCGGCCGGGGTAATAGGCGTGCCGTACGGAGTCGTTGCCGTGGCGCTGCGCCCTGGGCCGGTCCTCCGCGTCGATCTCGACGTCGTCGAGTTCGTCGAGTTCGTCGTCGTAACGGTCGTGCGCGGGCAGGTCGTCGTACGCGCCGACGGCCTTGCGCATCGGCGGCAGCAGCGGTGTGGCCGTGGTGCGCGGGCCGTCGGGGCCCGTGCCCTGTGCGCCGACGACGGGGGTCGGCCGGGTGTTCTCGCCGTCCGGGGCGGCCTGCGGGCCGGGCCTGCGACCGCCCTGCGGGCCGACCTGGGGAATGACCTGGGTGGAGCCGGTTTCGTATCCCCTTCCGGATACGTCGAGTGCGCCGGGCGCCCCGGACGGGGCGCGCAGCGCGCCGGCGGCCGGTACCAGGGCGGAGTTCCGTACGGCCTGGAGGAGCCCGGACGCTCCGGGGTCCCCCGGCGCGGACCTGCCGCTCCAGACGACGGGGGCCGAGCGGCGCGCGGGCCTGCCCGCGGCGGCGCCGCTCATGGCGGGGACGCGTGCGGGGGCCGCCGCGCCACGTACGGGGCTGAGGCGCTGGGGCGATGCGAGCTTCACCCGGAAGCTGGCGTGGTTCACGATGACCTGCGCGGGATCGCAGTCCACCTTGAGCATGCTCAGCGGGGGCTGATCGTCGAACCCGGGCCGGGGCGTTCTGGTGTCCACACTCATCTAACCGAGTGACTTGTCTTTAGGACACTGCCTTGACGCGGGCCGATGTCCGAGACCCGTCAAGATCGTCGGGCAGGGCCGTTCGGGGGAACCTCCGGAGCCCCCGCGGAGAGCCTCCGAGCCCCCGCGGAGAGCCTCCGAGCCCCTGCGCGCAGTCTCTGGGAAGCCAACCGGGGAGCCTGCGGAGCCCCAAGGGAAGCCTCCGGGAGCGTGGTCGGGCCCGTATGGCCCCGCGCCCCACCCGGCCCGACGACCCGTCCGGCCGGCCCGACGACCGTCCACCCGGCCCGACGACCCGTCCGCGTACCGCTCAGACGCGTCGGCGCGACGCCTCGTACAGCACCACGCCCGCCGCCACTCCGGCGTTCAGCGACTCCGCGCCGCCCGGCATCGGGATGCGCACCCGGTAGTCGCAGGTCTCCCCGACCAGCCGGGACAGGCCCTTGCCCTCGCTGCCGACGACGATCACGACCGGGCCGCCGAGCGCGGCCAGCTCGCCGACCTCGCTCTCGCCGTCCGCCGCGAGGCCGACCACGGTCACACCGGCCTTCTTGTACGCCTCCAGCGTCCGCGTGAGGTTCGTGCAGCGGGCGACCGGGGTACGGGCCGCCGCGCCCGCCGAGGACTTCCACGCGCCGGCCGTCATCCCGGCGGCACGCCGCTCCGGTACGACGACGCCGTGGCCGCCGAAGGCCGAGACGGAGCGCACGACAGCGCCGAGGTTGCGCGGGTCGGTGACGCCGTCCAGCGCGACGATCAGCGGGTCCTCGCCCTCGTCGAACGCGGCGGCGGCGAGGTCCTCGGGGTGCGCGTACTCGTACGCCGGGACCTGGAGGACGAGGCCCTGGTGGTTCAGGCCGTTCGTCATCCGGTCCAGCTCGGGCTTGGGGGCCTCCATCAGGTGGATGCCGCCGCGGTCGGCCGCGAGCTGGAGCGCCTCGCGCACGCGCTCGTCGTTGTCGATGAACTGCTGTACGTAGAGGGTCGAGGCGGGCACGCCGTCGCGCAGCGCCTCGAAGACGGGGTTGCGGCCGACGACCATCTCGCTGGTGCCCTTGCCGCCGCGCCGGGCGACCTGGCGCCGCGCGGTCTGCTTGGCCTTGGCGTTGGCGGCGCGGTTCTGGACATGGCCCTTGCGCGCGGCGGCGGGCGGCGTCGGGCCCTTGCCCTCCAGCCCGCGGCGTCGCTTGCCACCGCTGCCGACCTGCGCGCCCTTCTTGTTGGACGTGCGGCGGTTCCTGCGCTGGCTGTTCCCGGCCATGACCTACCTGTTTCGTTTGCTTCAGAAGTGCTTCAGAAGTGCGTCAGTCGTGCTCGGTCGTACTCAGTCGCGTGTGCGCGAGCCGTCGGTACACGCGTCGTACGGTCGTACGCGCGTACCCGACGTCACGTTTTACGTGTCAGCGTACGCAAGTGTGCCGCCCGGTCCACCGGGCGGCACATCATCGCAGCTCAGCGCGGGCCGAGCGTCCAGCGCGGGCCGGTCGGGCCGTCCTCGATGACCAGTCCGGTCTGCTGGAGCTGGTCCCTGATGGCGTCGGCGCTGGCCCAGTCCTTGCGGCCGCGCGCCGCCTCGCGCTGTTCGAGGACGAGCCGTACGAGGGTGTCGACCACCCCGTGCAGGTCGTCGCCGCGGTCGCTGTCGCCGGACCAGTGCGGGTCCAGCGGGTCGAGGCCGAGGACGCCGAGCATGGCCCGTACCTCGGCGAGGCGGGCGACGGCCGCTTCCTTGTCGTCGGCGGCGAGCGCGGAGTTGCCCTGGCGGACGGTGGTGTGGACGATCGCGAGCGCGTGCGGGACGCCCAGGTCGTCGTCCATCGCCTCGGCGAAGGCGGGCGGCACCTCGTCGGCCGGCTCGACCACGCCCCCGGCCTTCTCCACCACGCGCTGCACGAAGCCCTCGATCCGCGCGAACGCGGACTCGGCCTCGCGCAGGGCCTCGTCGCTGTACTCGATCATCGAGCGGTAGTGCGGGGTGCCCAGGTAGTAGCGCAGTACGACGGGACGCCACTGCTTGACCATCTCGGAGACCAGCACCGAGTTGCCCAGCGACTTGGACATCTTCTCGCCGCTCATGGTGACCCAGGCGTTGTGCACCCAGTACCGCGCGAAGGCGTCGCCGTACGCCTTGGCCTGCGCGATCTCGTTCTCGTGGTGCGGGAAGATCAGGTCGAGGCCGCCGCCGTGGATGTCGAAGGCGGAGCCCAGGTACTTGTGGGCCATCGCCGAGCACTCCAGGTGCCAGCCGGGCCGGCCGCGCCCCCAGGGCGTCTCCCACGACGGCTCGCCGGGCTTGGCGGCCTTCCACATCGCGAAGTCGCGCGGATCGCGCTTGCCGGTCTCGCCCTCGCCGGAGGGCTGGCGCAGCTCGTCCAGGTTCTGGTTGGACAGTTGCAGGTAGCCGGGGAACGAGCGGACGTCGAAGTAGACGTTGCCGTCGGCCGCGTAGGCGTGACCGCGCTCGATCAGAACGCGCATCATCTCGATCATCTCGGGGATGTGGCCCGTGGCGCGCGGCTCGTAGGTGGGAGGCAGGCAGCCCAGCACGTCGTAGCCGGAGTTGAAGGCCCGCTCGTTCTCGTAGCCGATCGACCACCAGGGGCGGCCCTGGTCGGCGGACTTCGCGATGATCTTGTCGTCGATGTCCGTGACGTTGCGGATGAACGTCACGTCGTAGCCGCGGTAGGCGAACCAGCGGCGCATGATGTCGAAGTTCAGTCCCGACCTGATGTGCCCGATGTGCGGGGCGGCCTGCACGGTGGCGCCACACAGGTAGATCGAGACACAGCCCGGGATCAGCGGGGTGAAGTCACGGATCTGCCGGGCGCCGGTGTCGTACAGCCGAATAGTCACGGAACCAGGGTAGTGCGCTTTGGGCAGTGCCCCGGGCTTCTTTGGCACGCTTCCCGCCGCGCGGACACCGAAGCGTGACCTGAGCACCCGGCCGACGTACCCGGCCGCACCCGGCCGACGCACCCGACCGCACCCGACCGCCCCGGCCTCACCGGGCGACCGGCGCGGTGCGGGTCGGCCGGTGAGGCGGGTGCGCGGGGGGCCGGGGCCGGGTGCGCGGGTCCGGGCGTCAGATGCGGCCGACGACCTTGCGGGCGGAGATCCGGACGACCACGCGCTCGGCGTCGTCACCGGAGGCCGGGTTGAAGTCCGCGTAGTCCTTGCCCGTGTACTTGCGGGACAGCTCGTCGATCAGCTCCCGGCCGCCCTCGGTGGTGAGGGTCGCCGTGCCGCGGATCTCCGCGTACAGGTACGGGTTGTCGGCGGGCTGCACCACGACGGTGACCCGGGGGTCGCGGCGCAGGTTCTTCTCCTTGCGACGGTCGACCGTGGTGGAGATCAGCACATCGTCCCCGTCCCGCTTCACCCACACGGGTGATACCTGGGGGCTTCCGTCGGGCTGGATGGTGGCGATGCTGACGAAGACGGGCTGGTCGAGCACGTTCTTGAGTGCGTCGGAGAGAGCGACTGTCATGAGGGTGCCTTTCTGATGCCTGGCCCGGCGGGGGCGGCCGAGCCGGTGGATCACTGCCGTGGATACGGGCCGTGGGCGCTACCGCACGATGGTCTCTCAACCGGACTGCCCCCGCCGGTATTTCGCGCCGGTCGGCCGCCGGGGCGCGCGCCCCGCGCCCCGCGCCCCGGCGGAGCATGGGGCAGCGGTACGGGGCGGCGGTACGGGGACGGCTCAGCCGGTCCGTACCACCAGCGCCGTGGCCGTCGCCGCCAGACCCTCGCCGCGCCCCGTGAAGCCGAGCCCGTCGGAGGTGGCGGCGGAGACGGCGACGGGCGCGCCGACCGCCTCGGAGAGCACCTTCTGCGCCTCTTCCCTGCGCTTGCCGATCTTGGGCCGCACGCCGACGACCTGGACGGCGACATTGCCGATCGTGAAGCCCGCCTCCCGTACGATCCGCGCCGCCTCCGTAAGGAGGGTGATGCCGGAGGCTCCGGACCACTGGGGGCGGCCGGTGCCGAAGTGGGCGCCGAGGTCGCCGAGCCCGGCGGCGGAGAACAGCGCGTTGCAGGCCGCGTGCGCGACCACGTCCGCGTCGGAGTGCCCGGCCAGGCCGGACCCCTCGCCCTCCCAGAGCAGCCCCGCGCACCACAGCTCGCGGCCCTCCTCGAAGGCGTGGATGTCGGTACCGATCCCGACCTGCGGCAGCACCACGGGCGGGGCAGGCACGGGCGGGTTCGGTACGGACGGGGCAGGTACCGGCGGGGCAGGTACCGGCGCGGTCACGGGCGGGGTGGGGTCAGAAGCCATCGTTGGCCCTCCTTCGGGCGAGCACTGCCTCGGCCAGCACCAGATCCAGCGGCCTGGTCACCTTGAACGCCTCCTCGTGGCCCGGCACGATCACGACGGGCGCGCCGAGCCGCTCGACCATTCCGGCGCAGTCCGTGGCGCCCTCGCCCACGCCGGGCATCGTACGGTGCGCGCGCTGGAGCGTCGCGCGGTCGAACCCCTGCGGGGTCTGTACGGCGCGCAGCAGCGCCCGCTCGGGGGTCGCGACGACCGGCTCGGGCTCGCCCTTCTCGCGCGGCTCGACCTGTTTGACGGTGTCGGCGAGCGGCAGCGCGGGCACGACCGCCGGGGCTCCCTCGTGTACGGCTTCGACGACGGCGTCCACGGTCTCGACGGGGACGAGCGGGCGGGCCGCGTCGTGGACGAGGACGGCCGTGATGTCGTCGGGCAGCGCCTCGACGCCGAGCCGTACGGACTCCTGGCGGGTCTCGCCGCCCGGGACGACGAGGTAGTCGGTGCGCTCGGGCAGCGCGTGGTCGTCCAGGAGGTTCTTCACCCCGGGCGCGCCGTCGGGCGGGGCGACCACGACGACCAGCGAGACGGCGCGCGAGGCCGCCATGGCACGGACCGCGTGGATCAGCATCGGGGTGCCGCCCAGGGCGCGGAGGGCTTTGGGAGCGCCTGGACCGAGCCGTACGCCCCTGCCCGCGGCGGGGATCACCGCGGCGGTGCGGTGGGGGCTGGCTTCCTCTGACATCGCTTTGTACTCCGGCAGGTTTGTTTCCTCGGCCGACGTGGGTATGGCCTCAGCGTGCCGGGCGCGACGCCTTGACCGGACCCTTCCGTGATGGTCGAGGGCGGGGTGTGGGCATACGGACATGCCGCAGCGCCCGGCGACGCAGCTTTTTCCTGGAGCTGGTCAGCGGGCACCGCGGCATTCACTGCTGCACTGCGCTTTGCTGCTGCACTGCGACATACACGCTGCTGGAGGGGCAGCGGTCATGATTCAGGACGCGAGAACCTCGTCGAGCAGAGCCTCGGCCTTGTCTTCATTCGTGTTCTCCGCGAGAGCCAGCTCGCTGACGAGAATCTGCCGCGCCTTGGCGAGCATGCGCTTCTCACCTGCGGAGAGTCCGCGCTCGCGCTCGCGGCGCCAGAGGTCACGCACCACTTCAGCGACCTTGATGACGTCGCCGGAGGCGAGCTTCTCGAGATTTGCCTTGTAGCGACGGGACCAGTTCGTCGGCTCTTCGGCGTACGGCGCCCTGAGCACCTCGAAGACCCGGTCGAGTCCGTCCTGACCAACCACGTCGCGCACGCCGACGAACTCCGCATTGTCCGCCGGTACACGCACCGTCAAGTCGCCCTGGGCGACCTTGAGCACCAAGTAGGTCTTGTCCACGCCTTTGATCTGGCGAGTTTCGATGGCCTCGATCAGCGCGGCCCCGTGATGGGGATAGACCACGGTGTCGCCAACCTTGAACGTCATGTGACAGGTACCCCTTCCGTGGCTATCCAGGATAACACGAGAATGACCGCTTCTGAATGGCGTTTTCGCAGGTCAGGCCGCATCTCGGGGCTTGACAACAGAGCCGGGAACGTGCTGCGAACGGCATCCGGAACGAGGTATTCGCAGGTCGGAGCCGCTGCGCGGGGGCACGGAAACGCGCGCGCCACAGGGCGCGAGAACCCCTCCAGAGAGGGTTAACGTCCCGATTTGCCGGTTTCTGAGCCTCGAAGATCCCGTACTCCGTTCGGATGTCGATCGCCTGTACGAACAGAAGGGTGGCGGAAGTACGGCAGAAGTGGGAGGGATTCCGAATTTGATCACCGCTGTACGCGCCACGGTATTCGTAAGGAATCCACGACGTCCGCCGGAATTGATCACGGGCTTTATGTAACCGGCTTGTGAAACGGAGGTGGACCGCGGGCGGACACCGCGAGCGGACAGGACCGGCGCGGGACCCGCGCCGGTCCTGTCCGCTC
>NZ_QQNA01000064.1 GCF_003346515.1 Streptomyces corynorhini | reverse complement strand
CCTGTGGGAGAGTAGGACGCCGCCGAACAATTATTGTGGGAATGCCCCGCACCTTCTGGTGCGGGGCATTTCTGCGTTCACGACCCAAAACTCTCAGTTCGCTCGGAGGAGCCATGTTCATGGGACAGGTCCCTCCCGTCGACGTGCCGGCCTGAGAGTAGCCAGGACCCGTGGTGAGCACGCCTGATCATCAGGTATGCTTCTTCTTGTTGCCGCGCCCCAATAGCTCAGTCGGTAGAGCGTCTCCATGGTAAGGAGAAGGTCTACGGTTCGATTCCGTATTGGGGCTCAACAAAGAGAAAGGCCCCCGCCGGTTGGCGGGGGCCTTTCTCTCTGTCCGTCCCTCGGCTCAGTCGGTCGGCAGCGGTTCCGGTACCCGCATCGCGAGGATGGCCATGTCGTCCGAGGCCGGTTCCGCCGCGAAGCGTTCCACGGCACGCAGCACGCGCGAGGCGACCGCGCCGGCCGTGAGTCCCGTACACGTCGTCAGGACATCGGCCAAGCCGTCGTCGCCCAGCATGCGGGTGCCCTCCCTGCGCTCCGTGACACCGTCGGTGACGCACAGGAGGACGTCTCCCGGGTCCAGGGTGACCGTCTGCTCGTACAGCTCCAGATCCTCCATGACGCCCAGCAGCGGCTGTGGTTCCGCGGCCGGTTCCACGGTGCCGTCCTGGCGGAGCCTGAGCGGCAGCGGGTGGCCCGCGCAGACCACCTTCAGGAGCGCGCTGCCGTCCTCCTGCGGCCACAACTCGCCGTAGAGCAGCGTCAGGAAGCGGCTGCGGGAGCCCTCGTCGAGGATCGCCGCGTTCAGCCGCTCCAGCACCGCCGGCCCGCTGAAGCCCTCGCGAGCCAGCAGCCGCAGGGCGTGGCGGGCCAGACCGGTGACGGCCGCGGCCTCCGGGCCCGTACCGCAGACGTCTCCGATGGCGAAGCCGTAGGAGTCGTCCCCGATGGGGAACAGGTCGTAGAAGTCGCCGCCGACCTCGTTGCCCTCGCCTGCCGCGCGGTAGATCACGTCGACCTCCACGCCCGGCACCTGGGGCAGGCCCGGCGGCAGCAGGCTGCGCTGGAGGGCCTGGCTGATGGCGGTCCGCTCCGAGTACAGCCGCGCGTTGTCGAGGGCGAGGGCCGCGCGGCGGGAGAGATCCTCGGCGAGTTCCAGGATCTCCTGACGGAAGTGGTCGTCGGAGGGCTTCCCGAGGGTCAGCATGCCGATGACGCGATTGCGCGCCACCAGGGGCAGGACCACGGTCTCGCCGCCGACCGCGGCGGCCGTGGCGAGCGTGGTGCCGACGCTGGACAGCGCGTGGTCGGAGCTTCTGCCCAGATCACGCATGGACGTGCGCAGCGCCGCCCGGTGGGCGGCGTCGGCGGGGGCGGTCCAGACGCGGGCGCCGGGGGCCGGAACCGGTTCCGGCGGGTCGATCTTGGACAGGAGGGCCTTGAGGCCGTCGATGCGGTCCTCGTCCTCGTGCAGCACGAAAGAGAGGTACGGGTCCGACGCCTGGTCCGCGATCGTGTAGACGGCGCACCAGGTGGCCAGGGTCGGCACGGTCATCTGGGCCATCAACGCGAGCGTCTGATCGCGGTCCAGGGTGCCCGCGAGGAGGTCGGACGCCTCCACGAGGAAGGAGAGCGAGCCGCGGCGGAGCCGCTCCAACTCGCCGAGGCGGGCCGATTCGACGGCCAGGGCGATACGGTCCGCGGCGAACTGGAGGCGCAGCGCCTCCTCGTTCGAGTAGCGCGCGGCGCCTTCGGCCGCGACGCCCAGCGACCCGGTGAGCCGGCCCTCGACCTTGAGCGGGACGGTCACGACGGAGCGCATCCCGGTGTTGTCGAGGAGCGGGACGGCGCCGGGGACGGCCGTGAGGTCCTCGTGGACGGCGGGCATCCTGGCCGAGCCGTAACGTCCCGTGCCGGCTTCCACCGGGACCCTGGCGAACCGCTGGCGGGCCGAGGGCAGCCCGGTGGAGGCCCGCACCTCCAGCTCCGTCTCGTCGTCCGTCGCGAGCAGCAGGAAGGCCGAGTCGCCGTCGAGCATGTCGCGGGCGCGTTCCACCGTGCGCTGGAGCAGGCCGTCGAGGTCGTCCGGGGCGGGGGAGCCGATGAAGACCTCGAAGGGGTCCGCCGCACGGCTCTCCGTACCGGCCTCGCTCACGGGGGCGCGCAGAGGCGTCTGGATGACGGCGCGCTCGTAATCCCGTACGAGAAGACAGACGGTGGAGGGCTCGCCGTGGGTGTCGCGGACCCGCAGATGGGTGGCGTACACGGGAATGACCCGGCCGTCGGCTCCCCTGATGCCGTAACTGCCCTCCCAGCGCGAGAGCCGGAGCGCCTCGTCGAAGCCGGTGCCGATACCGGGCGTCTGGGGCCAGGCGGCGATATCGGCGAGAGGCTTTCCGACGATCTTGTCGGCGGAGTATCCGAAGACGCTCTCGGCGTCCTCGTTCCAGTTGACCACCGTGCCGCCGCCGTCGATCTGGACGACGGCGACCCTCACGCGTTCGTCGGCGACCGGCAGCAGGTCGGTGGGGAGGACGGGGCCGGACGAGCGCGTGCCCACCTGGCGCTGCGGAAGTTCGAGCTGGAACCACACCTGTTTGAAGGTCGGCGTGTACTCGACGCCCCAGCGTGAGGCCAGGGCGGCGCACAGCAGCAGCCCCCGGCCGTTCTCCTGGTCGGGCGAGGCGAAGGACCGGCCCGACGCCTGGACGGGCACCTCGCGCTCCGGATAGCGGTCCGCCACCTCGATGCGTACGCCGTCCTCCGTGCGCAGACAGAGCACGTCGGCCGCGGTGCCCGCGTGGATGACGGCGTTGGTGACGAGTTCGCTGGTGAGTACGACGGCGTCGTCGACGACATCCGAGTATCCCCACCCCTGGAGCGTGTCACGGACAAAGGCACGGGCCGTCGCCACGGACCGCCCTACCGGGTCGAAGGTGGCAGCCGCACGCGCGGTGATCACAGCACTCCCCATTGGTCTTTCGTCGCTCCCCCGAGTTCTGTGCCCGTTTCTCGCGGCTTCGATTCGCTTGCCAGGCTAGACGGTCGCCCTGGGCCACGTGTGACGGAGTCCCGACTCGGTGGAGGCGAGGTGCGGTCCGCGGTCGTGCGCGGTGCCTCGGCGGGGGTGCGTGAGAGGTACGGGCCCTCGCGCCGGACCCTGGGGTCGGGGCGAGGACATGACCGCCCTTGTAGGCTTCAACGATTTGACGCTCACGTGGTCACGCGCCAACTGTTGGTGGTGACGGTGAGCCGCAGTGAAACACTGGGCAGGCTTGCCCAGAAGGCTCGGGCAGTTCGGAAGACCCTGCGGGAGGGACACGGTGGAGTCTGGCACGGCAGCGCGTGGCACGAGCACGCGCGCGAAAGGCGGACGGTCCCGGAGCGGGGGCGCGGTGGTCGACGTGGACGCGGCCGAGCTGAGCAGGCTGCTCGCGGCCCTGGTCGCGATGCGGGACGGGAACTTCCGCAAGCGCCTGACCGTCTCGGGCGACGACGTGATGGCGGAGATCGCCGCCGTCTTCAACGAGGTCGCCGACCGTAATCTGCACCTCACCGGGGAGCTGGCCCGGGTACGGCGGGTGGTCGGGCGCGAGGGCAAGCTCACGGAGCGGCTGGAGACCGGGACCTGCGAGGGCTCCTGGGCCGCCGCGATCGACGCGTCGAACGCCCTGGTGGACGATCTGGCGCGGCCCGTCTCCGAGGTGGGCCGGGTGCTCTCCGCGGTCGCGGACGGCGATCTGGAGCAGCGCATGGAGCTGCGCTCCCAGTCCTCGGACGGGCCGGAGCGCCCGTTGCGCGGCGAGTTCCTCAAGGTCGCCCGTACCGTCAACAACCTGGTCGACCAGCTCTCCGCGTTCACCGACGAGGTGACCCGGGTGGCCCTGGAGGTCGGTACCGAGGGCAAACTCGGCGGCCAGGCCAAGGTGCGCGGGATGTCCGGGTCCTGGAAGGACCTCACGGACTCCGTCAACACGATGGCCTACCGGTTGACCGCTCAGGTGCGTGACATCGCGCTCGTCACGACGGCCGTCGCCAAGGGCGATCTGTCGCGCAAGGTCACGGTCCATGTCGCCGGCGAGATGCTCCAGCTGAAGAACACCGTCAACACCATGGTGGATCAGCTGTCGTCGTTCTCCTCCGAGGTCACCAGAGTGGCCCGTGAGGTGGGTACCGAGGGCGAGCTGGGCGGTCAGGCGACCGTGCCGGGCGTCGCCGGGGTCTGGAAGGACCTCACCGATTCGGTGAACACGATGGCCGGGAACCTGACGAGCCAGGTGCGGGGCATCGCCGAGGTGACGGCCGCGGTCGCCAGCGGTGACCTGTCGCAGAAGGTCACGGTGAGCGCGCGCGGCGAGATGGCGCAGCTCGCCGAGACGATCAACCAGATGACCGAGACGCTGCGCACCTTCGCCGACGAGGTGACCCGGGTCGCCAGCGAGGTCGGGGCCGAGGGGCTGCTCGGCGGTCAGGCGCAGGTGCCGGGGGCGGCGGGTACGTGGAAGGACCTGACGGACTCCGTCAACACGGCCTTCCGCAATCTCACGGGTCAGGTGCGGGATATCGCGCAGGTGACGACGGCGGTGGCCAACGGTGACCTGTCGCAGAAGGTCACCGTGGACGTCGCCGGGGAGATGCTGGAGCTGAAGAACACCGTCAACACGATGGTGGACCAGCTCTCGGCCTTCGGTTCCGAGGTGACGCGCGTCGCCCGTGAGGTCGGCGTGGAGGGCCGGCTCGGCGGCCAGGCCGAGGTGCCGGGGGCGGCGGGCACCTGGAAGGACCTGACGGACTCCGTCAACACCGCTTTCCGCAATCTCACGGGTCAGGTGCGGGATATCGCGCAGGTGACGACGGCGGTGGCCAACGGTGACCTGTCGCAGAAGGTCACCGTCGATGTCGCGGGCGAAATGCTGGAGCTGAAGAACACCGTCAACACGATGGTGGCGCAGCTGTCCTCGTTCGCCGACCAGGTGACGGTGATGGCCCGGGACGTGGGGACGGAGGGCCGGCTCGGCGGTCAGGCGCGGGTCGACGGCGTCAGCGGTACGTGGAAGGAGCTGACGGACTCCGTCAACTTCATGGCGGGGAACCTCACCGATCAGGTCCGTAACATCGCGCAGGTGACCACGGCGGTGGCGCGGGGGGATCTGTCGCAGAAGATCGACGTGGACGCGCGCGGCGAGATCCTGGAGCTGAAGAACACGATCAACACGATGGTCGACCAGCTCTCGGCCTTCGCCGAGCAGGTCACCAGGGTCGCCCGCGAGGTGGGTACGGACGGCCGGCTCGGCGGTCAGGCGCAGGTGCCCGGTGTGGCCGGGGTCTGGCGGGATCTGACCGACTCGGTGAACGGTATGGCCGGCAATCTGACCGACCAGGTCCGTAACATCGCCCAAGTCGCCACGGCGGTGGCGCGGGGGGATCTGTCGCAGAAGATCGACGTGGACGCGCGCGGCGAGATCCTGGAGCTGAAGAACACCCTGAACACGATGGTGGACCAGCTGTCCAACTTCGCCGAGCAGGTGACCCGCGTCGCCCGTGAGGTGGGCACGGAGGGCATCCTCGGGGGTCAGGCCGAGGTGCAGGGCGTCTCGGGCACCTGGAAGGACCTGACGCAGTCCGTCAACTTCATGGCGAACAATCTGACCTCCCAGGTGCGCAACATCGCCGAGGTCACGACGGCCGTCGCCAAGGGCGATCTGTCGAAGAAGATCACCGTCGACGCGCGGGGCGAGATCCTCGATCTGGTGACGACCGTCAACACGATGGTCGATCAGCTGCTGAACTTCGCCGACGAGGTGACGCGGGTCGCGCGTGAGGTGGGCACGGAAGGCATTCTGGGCGGCCAGGCCAGGGTCCGGGGCGTCACCGGGATCTGGAAGGACCTCAGCGACAACGTCAACACCATGGCCAACAACCTGACCAGTCAGGTGCGGAACATCTCGCGCGTCTCCTCGGCCGTGGCCAACGGCGATCTGACCAAGAAGGTGACGGTGGAGGCGCGCGGCGAGGTCGCGGAGCTGGCCGACACCGTCAACACGATGGTGACGACGCTGTCGTCCTTCGCGGACGAGGTGACGCGGGTCGCCCGCGAGGTGGGTACCGAGGGCGAGCTGGGCGGCCAGGCCCGGGTGCCGGGTGTCTCCGGTACGTGGAAGGACCTCACCGAGTCCGTGAACTCGATGGCGTCCAATCTGACCGGTCAGGTGCGTCAGATCGCCACGGTCACCACCGCCATCGCCAAGGGCGATCTCACCAAGAAGATCGACATCGACGCGCGGGGGGAGATCCTGGAGCTGAAGAACACCATCAACACGATGGTGGACCAGCTCTCCTCGTTCGCCGACCAGGTCACCAGGGTGGCCCGTGAGGTGGGTACGGACGGCCAGCTGGGCGGTCAGGCCCGGGTGCGGGACGTCGACGGGACCTGGCGCGACCTCACCGAGTCGGTGAACGAGATGGCCGGGAACCTGACACGTCAGGTACGGGCGATCGCCGCCGTGGCCACCGCGGTGACCAGGGGCGATCTCAACCTCAAGGTCGATGTCGACGCGGCGGGCGAGATCCAGGTCCTCCAGGACAACATCAATACGATGATCGCCAATCTCCGGGACACCACGCTCGCCAACGAGGAGCAGGACTGGCTGAAGGGCAACCTCGCCCGGATCTCCGGTCTGATGCAGGGCCGGCGCGACCTGGAGGACGTGGCCTCGCTCATCATGAGCGAGCTGACCCCGGTGGTGTCGGCGCAGCACGGCGCGTTCTTCCTGGCGATGCAGACGGGCACGGTGCCCCAGGTCGGCACGGATGTGGGCAGGGACGGTTCGTACGAGCTGTGCATGCGCGGCAGTTACGGCTACTCGGCCGGTTCGATGCCGACGTCGTTCCGGCCCGGTGAGACGCTCATCGGTACGGCGGCCGAGGAGAAGCGCACCATCCAGGTCAATGTGCCGCCGGGGTATCTGAAGATCTCGTCCGGTCTGGGGGAGGCGTCCCCGGCGCATGTGATCGTTCTTCCGGTGCTCTTCGAGGGGAAGGTCCTCGGCGTGATCGAGCTGGCGTCGTTCCAGCCGTTCACCCAGATCCAGCGGGACTTTTTGAACCAGATCGCCGAGATGATCGCGACCAGCGTCAACACCATCAGCGTCAACTCGAAGACCGAGGTGCTGCTGAAGCAGTCGCAGGAGTTGACCGAGCAGCTGCGGGAGCGGTCGGCGGAGCTGGAGAACCGGCAGAAGGCCCTTCAGGAGTCCAACGCGGAGCTGGAGGACAAGGCCGAGCTGCTGGCGCAGCAGAACCGCGACATCGAGGTGAAGAACACCGAGATCGAAGAGGCCAGGCAGGTGTTGGAGGAGCGGGCCGAGCAGCTCGCCGTCTCCATGCGCTACAAGTCGGAGTTCCTGGCGAACATGTCGCACGAGCTGCGCACGCCGCTCAACTCGCTGCTGATCCTGGCGAAGCTGCTGGCGGACAACGCGGAGTCGAATCTTTCCCCGAAGCAGGTGGAGTTCGCGGAGACGATCCACGGCGCGGGGTCGGACCTGTTGCAGCTGATCAACGACATCCTGGATCTGTCCAAGGTCGAGGCGGGGAAGATGGACGTGAGTCCGACCCGGATCGCCCTGGTCCAGCTCGTCGACTATGTGGAGGCGACGTTCCGGCCGCTCACGGCGGAGAAGGGGCTCGACTTCTCGGTGCGGGTCTCGCCCGAGCTGCCCGCGACGCTGCACACGGACGAGCAGCGGCTGCTGCAGGTCCTGCGCAACCTGCTCTCCAACGCGGTGAAGTTCACCGACGGAGGCGCGGTGGAGCTGGTGATCCGGCCGGCGGGCACGGATGTGCCGGACGCCATCAGGGAGCAGCTGCTGGAGGCCGGTTCGCTGCGTGACGCGGACGGTGACCTGATCGCGTTCTCGGTGACGGACACGGGCATCGGTATCGCGGCGAGCAAGATGCGGGTGATCTTCGAGGCGTTCAAGCAGGCCGACGGCACGACGAGCCGGAAGTACGGCGGTACGGGGCTGGGGCTGTCCATCAGCCGTGAGATCGCCCGGCTGCTCGGCGGTGAGATCCACGCGGCGAGCGAGCCGGGGCGCGGTTCCACCTTCACGCTGTATCTGCCGCTGCACCCGAGCCAACTGCCTCCGCAGGGCTATCCGCAGCTGCCGCCCGCGGGGATGCAGTCGCCGTCACGGGCGGCGGAGGACGCGGCGGCGGAGGACGCGGCGGCGGAGGCGGCCGGACAGGCGCGCCCCGAGGCGTCTCCTCCGGCGGAGCTGCCGGGGCCCGCGGCGCTGTTCAGGCGGCGCCGCAAGGGCGTCGGCGCCGGTTCAGGGGCGCAGGGCGTGGGCGAGTCCGGCCAGGCTCCGGGCTCCCGCACCTGGGAAGCCGCCTCAGCGGCCGCTGAGGCGGCTGCAGGGGAGGTGTCCGGGGGCGGAGCCATGTGGGGGGCCGGGGCCGCTGTGCCCGTGCACCAGGAGCCTTCGGGCGAAGCGGCCGGGGAAGCGCCGGTGGAGAGCCGTCAGTTCATGTTCACCGGGGAGAAGGTGCTGATCGTCGACGACGACATCCGTAACGTCTTCGCTCTCACCAGCGTGCTGGAACAGCACGGTCTTTCGGTGCTGTACGCGGAGAACGGCCGCGAGGGTATCGAAGTCCTCGAGCAGCATGACAACGTGACGGTCGTTCTGATGGACATCATGATGCCGGAGATGGACGGTTACGCGACGACGTCGGCGATCCGCCGGATGCCGCAGTTCGCCGGACTGCCCATCATCGCGCTCACCGCGAAGGCGATGAAGGGCGACAAGGAGAAGGCCCTGGACGCCGGTGCTTCCGACTATGTGACGAAGCCTGTCGATCCGGATCATCTGCTGTCGGTGATGGAGCAGTGGATGCACGGCGAGTGACCGAACCACATGACAATCGGATCGCAATGGAGCCCAAGTGCGTCCGTGGGCGTGTGAGCCACCGATATCCGGGGAACCTTCTGGGCTTCCGCGACGTTTCCGCTTCGGACACAGTGACATCACAGTGACAGGGTGTGGCGACGGGCGGGGTGCGGCTACCATGACCGGCACAAGGACGGACGGCGTAAGGGAGTCGTTTCCTGCGGTGGCGCCCGGTGTTGCACCGGGCCTCGCGAACAGGGAACGCCCCGTGCCGGGGCGAGGAGGGCGGGCGGCCATGGTGCAGAAGGCCAAGATCCTCCTGGTCGATGACCGGCCGGAGAATCTGCTGGCGCTGGAGGCCATTCTCTCCGCGCTCGATCAGACGCTGGTGCGGGCATCGTCAGGGGAGGAAGCGCTCAAAGCGCTGCTGACGGACGACTTCGCGGTCATTCTGCTGGATGTCCAGATGCCGGGGATGGACGGGTTCGAGACCGCCGCGCACATCAAGCGGCGCGAGCGCACCCGCGACATCCCGATCATTTTTCTCACAGCGATCAATCACGGCCCGCATCACACCTTCCGGGGATACGCGGCGGGTGCGGTGGACTACATCTCGAAGCCGTTCGACCCCTGGGTGCTGCGCGCCAAGGTGTCGGTCTTCGTCGAGCTGTACATGAAGAACTGTCAGCTGAAGGAGCAGGCCGAGCTGCTCAGACTTCAGCTCGCCGGGGCGGGCGAGGCCAGCGAGCCCACCGGTCTGCTGGCCGAACTGTCCGCGCGGCTGGCGGCGGTTGAGGAGCAGGCGGAAGCGCTCTCCAAGCAGTTGGACGACGACGCGGCGGATGCCTCCGCCGTGGCGACCGCCGCCCATCTGGAGCGCAAACTCACCGGCCTGCGCCGGGCGCTGGACGCGCTGGAGCCCGGGGCGGGAAGCGGTATGCCCCCGCTTCCCTCGCAGAACTGAGCACGGTCCGCCGGACCCGGAGCGCGAGCGCGCCCGGCCCGGTGGCCCGGCCGGGGCCGCCCCCTGTGAAGCCGCGTCAGTTTCCCGCCGAGTTGCCCACGACACGAACGGGTGAAGCGGTAGTGACACGTGTCCCCGGCCGTTCACACCGGTAACCTCACCACCATGGCCTCACGTACGTCCGGCAATGGCTCCCAGGGCACGGCGGGCACCGCGAAGCCGCGGGCCGGCCGTACGAGCGGCGCCGCGAAGGCGGCGCCCGCCAAGAAGACAGCGGCGAAGAAGACAGCACCCGCGAAGAAGGCCCCGGCCAAGAAGACGGCGGCCAAGAAGACCGCCGCCAAACCGGCGCCCAGGCCCGCACCGTCCCCCACCGGGGGCGTCTACCGCGTGGTCCGCGCCGTATGGCTCGGGGCGGCCCACGGAGTGGGCGCGATGTTCCGCGGCATAGGGCGCGGCGCCAAGGGGCTCGACCCGGCGCACCGCAAGGACGGCGTGGCGCTCCTGCTGCTCGGGATCGCGCTCGTCATCGCCGCGGGCACCTGGTCGAATCTGCACGGCCCGGTCGGCGATCTGGTCGAGATGCTCATCACCGGCGCCTTCGGACGCCTCGATCTGCTCGTACCGATACTGCTGGGCGTCGTCGCCGTACGGCTGATCCTCTATCCCGAGAAACCCGACGCCAACGGCCGGATCGTCATCGGTCTCTCCGCGCTGATCATCGGCGTCCTCGGGCTGGTCCACATCGCCTGCGGCGCCCCGGGACGCGGCGAGGGCACGGCCGCGATGCAGGACGCAGGCGGCCTCATCGGCTGGGCCGCGTCCATGCCGCTGATCTTCACCACCGGCGAGGTGCTCGCCGTACCGCTGCTCCTGCTCGTCACGGTCTTCGGCCTGCTGGTCGTCACCGCGACCCCCGTCAACGCCATTCCCCGCAGGCTGCGGCAGCTCGGCGTCAGACTGGGCATCGTCGAACCCACCCACGAACGCGACCGGTTCGACGACGGCTACGACGAGCGGTACGACGACGGGCCCTTCGACGACGACGAGCGCTACGACGAACAGTGGCGCCAGGCGCTGCCGAGCGCGGGCGCCCGCCGCTCGCCCGGACGGCGCGGCGGGCCGCCGCGGGAGTACGACGCGGACCAGGCCGAGTCCGAGGCGCTCGCCAAGCGGCGCAGGCCGCGCAGGCCCTCCGTACAGCCCTCCATGGAGCGCTCCATGGATCCGGTGGACGTGGCGGCCGCCGCGGCGGCGGCGCTCGACGGCGCCGTGCTCAACGGCATGCCGCCCTCGCCGATCGTCGCCGACCTCACCCAGGGCGTCTCCGTCGAGCGCACGCGCTCCCCCGGACAGCGCCCGGGGGAGCGCGCCGACCGCCCGGCACCGGCGGACGACGCGCAGTCCTCGGCGCCCGTACCCGCGGCGCGCGAGGAGCGGTCCCGGCCCGCCGGGGCGCGCCCCGGCGCCGCCCCCGTCGCGGACCTCACCAAGCCGGCCCCCGCCCTGGACAAGCCACTGCCCGCGCGGGCCGAGCAACTCCAGCTCCGCGGCGACATCACCTACTCACTGCCCTCGCTCGACCTGCTGGAGCGCGGCGGCCCCGGCAAGACGCGCAGCGCCGCCAACGACACCGTCGTCGCCTCGCTGACCAACGTCTTCCAGGAGTTCAAGGTCGACGCGGCCGTCACCGGCTTCACCCGCGGTCCGACGGTCACGCGGTACGAGGTGGAGCTGGGCCCGGCCGTGAAGGTCGAGCGGATCACGGCGCTCACCAAGAACATCGCCTACGCCGTCGCCAGCCCCGACGTGCGGATCATCTCCCCGATCCCCGGCAAGTCCGCCGTCGGCATCGAGATCCCCAACACCGACCGCGAGATGGTCAACCTCGGCGACGTGCTGCGCCTCGCGGACGCGGCCGAGGACGACCATCCGATGCTGGTGGCGCTCGGCAAGGACGTCGAGGGCGGCTACGAGATGGCCAATCTCGCGAAGATGCCCCATCTGCTCGTGGCGGGCGCCACCGGCTCGGGCAAGTCCTCCTGCATCAACTGCCTGATCACCTCGGTGATGGTCCGGGCCACCCCGGAGGACGTCCGGATGGTCCTGGTGGACCCCAAGCGGGTCGAGCTGACCGCGTACGAGGGCATCCCGCACCTGATCACACCGATCATCACCAACCCGAAGCGGGCCGCCGAGGCGCTCCAGTGGGTCGTGCGCGAGATGGATCTGCGCTACGACGATCTGGCCGCCTACGGCTACCGGCACATCGACGACTTCAACAAGGCCGTGCGGGACGGCAAGGTCAAAGTGCCCGAGGGCAGCGAGCGCGAGCTGTCGCCCTATCCGTATCTGCTGGTGATCGTGGACGAGCTGGCGGACCTGATGATGGTCGCGCCGCGCGACGTCGAGGACGCCATCGTCCGGATCACCCAGCTGGCGCGGGCCGCCGGCATCCACCTGGTGCTCGCCACACAGCGGCCCTCGGTCGACGTGGTCACCGGGCTGATCAAGGCGAACGTCCCCTCGCGGCTCGCCTTCGCCACGTCCTCCCTGGCGGACAGCCGGGTCATCCTCGACCAGCCGGGCGCGGAGAAGCTGATCGGCAAGGGGGACGGCCTGTTCCTCCCGATGGGAGCGAACAAGCCCACCCGCATGCAGGGCGCCTTCGTCACCGAGGACGAGATCCAGGCGGTCGTCCAGCACTGCAAGGACCAGATGGCGCCGGTCTTCCGCGACGACGTCGTCGTCGGCACGGCGAAGAAGAAGGAGATCGACGAGGACATCGGCGACGATCTCGATCTGCTCTGCCAGGCCGTCGAACTGGTGGTCTCCACCCAGTTCGGGTCGACCTCGATGCTCCAGCGGAAGCTGCGCGTCGGATTCGCCAAGGCGGGCCGGCTGATGGACCTCATGGAGTCGCGGAACATCGTGGGACCGAGCGAGGGGTCCAAGGCCCGCGACGTGCTCGTCAAGGCGGATGAACTCGACGGGGTGCTCGGTGTGATCCGGGGGGAGAACCCGGCCTGACCCGGCCCCGGCCTGACCCCGGCCCCGGCCCCGGCCTGACCCCGGCCCGGCCCCGGACGGAGCCCGCCTGACGGCCGGGGCTGCTCCACCCCGGCTGTCGGGGGCGCCGGGGGCCAGTCGGCGACTCGCCGGAAGAGTGAGGCCGTACGGAGGAATCTTCACCGGTTTCGGGGGAACGCGGAGAGCAACCGTTTCCCTTGGGCAGGCGTCAAGTTGGGGAGGGGAAAAGCATCGCGTTCCCCCCTCGCGCCGTCCGGCCCTTCTGATGGCGTACAAAGTGCATCCGCCCGGTTGCCCCACCCTTTCGTACCACCCATAGACTGAACCTCCAGCAGGTGGCTACACGCTCGAAAGGCGCCCCCGTGTCCATCGGCAACTCCTCCGACGGCAATTCCCCAGACGGAAATTCCTCAGACGGCAACGCCCCCGACGACCAGGCTCCCGACGGTCAGCAGGCCGCCGGAAGCCCTCCCGAAGACGAACGGCCCCCGATCGGCCGCGCGCTCCGGCAAGCGCGTGTCGCGGCGCGTCTGACGGTCGACGAGGTCAGCGCCTCCACCCGGGTGCGCGTCCCCATCGTGCAAGCGATCGAACAGGACGACTTCTCCCGCTGCGGCGGCGACGTCTACGCCCGCGGCCACATCCGGATGCTCGCCCGTGAAGTGGGACTCGACCCCGAACCCCTCATCCGGCAGTTCGACTCCGAGCGTGGCGGGCGTCCCGCGCCGACCCCGGCCGCGCCGATGTTCGAGGCCGAACGGATCCGGCCCGAGCGGCGCCGCCCCAACTGGACCGCCGCCATGGTCGCCGCGATCGTCGCCGTGGTCGGCTTCGTCGGCTTCACCCTGTTCAACGGCGGCGGCGACACGACGAAGACCAAAGAGGTCGCCGAGGGCCCCAAGCCCGAGAAGAGCGACGTCAAGCCAAGCGCCACCAAGAAGACCGAGCCCAAGCCCGAACCGTCCGACAGCGCCATCGCCGCGGCCCCGCGCGACAAGGTCACCGTGAAGCTGTCGGCCATGGACGACAAGAGCTGGATCTCCGCCAAGGCGCACAACGGCCGACTGCTGTTCGACGGAATCCTGCTCAAGGGTGATTCCAAGACCTTCCAGGACGACGAACAGATCGATCTGATCCTCGGAAACGCGGGCGCGATCGAGCTGTACGTGAACGGCAAGAAGGTCGAGGACGAGTTCCAGTCCGGCCAGGTGGAGCGCCTCTCGTACACGCAGGGCGACCCCGAGGCGGGCTGAGCACCCTGCACGGTAAGGGCAGGGCCGGGACAAAGTAGTCTTGAGCCCATGCCCGAACGCCGTACCGTCGCCCTTGTCACTCTTGGCTGCGCCCGTAACGAGGTGGACTCGGAGGAGCTTGCAGGCCGCTTGGCAGCGGACGGCTGGGAGCTCGTCCAGGACGCCTCCGGGGCGGATGTCGCCGTCGTCAACACCTGCGGATTCGTCGAGGCCGCGAAGAAGGACTCCGTCGACGCCCTGCTGGAAGCCAACGATCTCAAGGATCAGGGCAGAACCCAGGCCGTGGTGGCCGTCGGCTGCATGGCCGAGCGCTACGGCAAGGAGCTGGCCGAAGCCCTGCCCGAGGCGGACGGTGTGCTCGGCTTCGACGACTACGCCGACATCTCCGACCGGCTCCAGACCATCCTGAACGGCGGCGTCCACGCCTCGCACACCCCGCGCGACCGGCGCAAGCTGCTGCCGCTCAGCCCGGTCGAACGGCAGAGCGCCGACGTGGCGCTGCCCGGCCACGCGCAGACCCTCGACGACGTGGCACCGGCCCCGGCGGACCTGCCGGACGGCATCGCCCCGGCCTCCGGGCCGCGCGCACCGCTGCGGCGCCGCCTGGACACCAGCCCCGTCGCCTCCGTGAAGCTGGCCTCCGGCTGCGACCGGCGCTGCTCGTTCTGCGCCATTCCCTCCTTCCGTGGCTCGTTCATCTCCCGGCGCCCCTCCGACGTGCTCGGAGAGACGCGCTGGCTGGCCGAGCAGGGCGTCAAGGAGGTCATGCTCGTCTCCGAGAACAACACCTCGTACGGCAAGGACCTCGGCGACATCCGGCTCCTGGAGACCCTGCTGCCCGAGCTGGCGGCCGTCGACGGGATCGAGCGGGTACGGGTCAGCTACCTCCAGCCCGCCGAGATGCGGCCGGGACTGATCGACGTCCTGACCTCGACGCCCAAGGTCGCGCCGTACTTCGACCTCTCCTTCCAGCACTCGGCCCCCGGCGTGCTGCGCGCGATGCGGCGCTTCGGGGACACCGACCGCTTCCTGGAGCTGCTGGAGACCATCCGCGGCAAGGCGCCGCAGGCCGGGGTGCGCTCCAACTTCATCGTCGGTTTCCCCGGTGAGACCGAAGCGGACTTCGCCGAGCTGGAACGCTTCCTCACCGGGGCCAGGCTCGACGCCATCGGTGTCTTCGGCTACTCAGACGAGGACGGCACCGAGGCCGCGACGTACGACGGCAAGCTGGACGAGGACGTGGTCTCGGAGCGGCTGGCGCATCTGTCGCGGCTGGCCGAGGAGCTGACCGCGCAGCGGGCCGAGGAACGGCTCGGTGAGAGTCTGGAGGTGCTCGTCGAGTCCGTCGACGCGGAGGGCGCCGACGGCGAGGCCGCGGTGGGCCGGGCCGCCCACCAGGCACCCGAGACGGACGGCCAGGTGATCTTCACCTCGCGCGCGGGTCTGCGCCCCGGACTTATGGTCGGGGCGAAGGTGATCGGCACCGAGGGCGTGGACCTGGTCGCCGAGTGCTACGAGCTTCCGGGGGACGAGCCGCGGACCCCGGGCGAGGAGGCGGCCAGATGACCGGAGTGCCGGCGTCCGCGGCGGGCGGCACCGGTGCGACGCCGGTGACCGGCGGTTCCGGGGGCAAGTCCGGGCCCGGCGGCAACCCGGGGCCCGGCCGTAAGCCGGAGCCCGGCCGTAAGCCGGGGCCAGGCGGCAAGCTGGGGGCCGCGGCGGTCAATCAGGCCAGCCTGTGGAACATCGCCAACATCCTCACCATGGTGCGGCTGGTCCTCGTGCCCGGCTTCGTCCTGCTGCTGCTCCAGGACGGCGGTTTCGACCCCGTCTGGCGCGCCTGGGCCTGGGCCGCGTTCGCCGTCGCCATGATCACGGACATCTTCGACGGGCATCTCGCCCGGACGTACAACCTGGTCACCGACTTCGGGAAGATCGCCGACCCGATCGCGGACAAAGCGATCATGGGAGCGGCGCTGGTCTGCCTGTCCGCGCTCGGCGATCTGCCGTGGTGGGTGACCGGCGTCATCCTTTTCCGTGAACTCGGCATCACACTGATGCGGTTCTGGGTGATCAGACACGGAGTGATTCCCGCCAGCCGCGGCGGCAAGATCAAGACGCTGGCCCAGGGCACGGCCGTCGGCATGTATGTGCTCGCGCTGACCGGGCCGCTGGCCACGCTGCGCTTCTGGGTGATGACGGTGGCCGTCGTCCTGACGGTCGTCACCGGGCTCGACTACGTGCGCCAGGCGATCGTGCTGCGGCGGCAGGGGATCGCCGCCGAGCGGGCCGAGACGGAGTCCGCGCGGTGACGGGCGAGCCGGACCGGGCAGAGCCCGGCACGGGGGAGAGGAGGCCGCACGGCGAGGCGGCCGCCGTACTGGCGGCGCTGGAGGAGCACGGCGGAACGCTGGCCGTCGCGGAATCCCTCACCGGCGGTCTGGTGGCCGCGGAGCTGACAGCCGTCCCCGGCGCCTCCCGCACCTTCCGCGGCTCCGTCACGGCGTACGCGAGCGACCTCAAGCGGGACGTGCTCGGCGTCGACGGGACTCTTCTGGAGGAGCGCGGCGCGGTCGATCCCGAGGTCGCGCGTCAGATGGCGGCGGGCGTGCGGCGGCTGCTGGGCGCCACCTGGGGTGCCGCGACCACCGGCGTGGCGGGCCCCGACCCGCAGGGCGGTCAGCCGGTCGGGACCGTGTACGTCGCGGTCAGCGGAGCACGGGGCGCCGGGAAAGTGGTCGCACTGAGGTTGAACGGCGACCGGGCGGACATCCGTAAAGAGAGTGTGCGGATCGTGCTCGGGCTACTCCTCAGCGAACTGTCCGGTAACGGGCGGGCACAGGATACGGAACAGAACGGGGGGAATTGATGTTTACAGCCCTGAGTGAACACGACATCACTCCCCGCACGGCCGCGGCGCGAGGCGGTACGGTGGGGCGTGAAGGATGCGGCTACGCGGTCCGAGGAGGGAGCCACCGATGATTCTGCTCCGTCGCCTGCTGGGTGACGTGCTGCGTCGGCAGCGCCAGCGCCAGGGCCGTACTCTGCGCGAAGTCTCCTCGTCCGCCCGAGTCTCGCTCGGCTATCTCTCCGAGGTGGAGCGGGGGCAGAAGGAGGCTTCCTCCGAGCTGCTCTCCGCGATCTGCGACGCGCTTGACGTACGGATGTCCGAGCTGATGCGTGAAGTGAGCGACGAACTGTCGTTGGCGGAGCTGGCCGCGTCGGCGGCGGCGAACGAGCCGCTGTCTGCGCCAGTACGCCCCATGCTCAATTCCGTCTCTGTGACGTCGGTGGCCGGAGTGCCGACGGAACGGGTGACCATCAAAGCGCCTACGGAAGCGGTGGACGTCGTCGCCGCCTGACAGTGCTGGGTTCCGCTCAGTTTCGAGCAGTTCCAAGAGGTTTGCCGAGAGCCCCGGTTGGTACCCGTACCGACCGGGGCTCTCGTTCTCCCGTCAGGAGCCCGCTTTGTGCTATTTGTGCCATGGTGGGAACTGAGAAGTGAACTGAGACCGGAAGAGCACGGAACTGGAGGATCTTGCATGTCTGTCGTGAAGAGTTCCTTGTCCGAGGAGAATCTGAAGCTGGTCGGTGAGGCGCTTCAGGGCGCGCTGGTCGACCTGGTCGACCTCTCGCTGGTGGCCAAGCAGGTCCACTGGAACATCGTCGGGCCGCGCTTCCGCTCCGTACACCTCCAGCTCGACGAAGTCGTGACCACGGCGCGGCAGCACTCGGACACCGTCGCGGAGCGGGCCTCCGCGATGGGCGTGACGCCGGACGGGCGGGCGGCGACCGTGGCCGCGACGAGTGCGATCGGTACCGTTCCCAACGGCTGGATCAAGGACGTGGACGCGGTACGGATCCTGGTGGACGCGCTCGGCGCGGTGGTCACCCGGATGCGTGAGCGGATCGAGGTGACGGATGCCCCGGACCCGGTGACGCAGGATGTGCTGATCCAGGTGGCCGCGGACCTCGAGAAGCACGCCTGGATGTTCCAGGCGGAGAGCGCCTAGAGCGGGATCTCGGCCGGGTGACGCGGGACGTCGGCCGGGTGAGGGGGCGGGAGCCGGGACGGGGCGGGGTCGTCCCGGCTCCCGCTCCGGGTCCCCGCGGGGACCCGGAGCGCGCGTTGCCGCGCGCCGGAGCGTGCATCCGATGCGCCCTCCGTGTGGGTGATTCTGCCGGGCCGGATGGACGAGTCTGAAGTAGCGTCGGCTCCCCCTCCCGTAGGCGGGTGGGGGGACTCGCTCATCCAGCGTTGGCCGGAGGAGGCAGCCATGGCACGGCGATGGGCCCTTCTGCCGGCGCTGGCATCGGCCGGCCTGTGGTGGTGGGCGGTGCTGCGGCTGGCTCTGGAGCCCGAGCACACCGGGCTGGTGGAAGGGGCGGTGGCGGCGGGTGGCTGGGGACTGAGCCTGCTGCCGATCCATGTCGCGGCGTCGCGGCGGCCGGCCGGGGTCCGGGCCGAGCGGCCGGCGGGCGCGGATGAGCCGCCGGGACCGATGCGGCGTCAGGATCGATGAACCGCGGGGCTCGACGTGGAGCAAGGCCGACGCGATATCAGGTCCGGCCTGGTGTCAGGTGCGACCTGGCGTCAGATCCGACGCGGCGTCACGATCGATGAGGTGCCAGGTTCGACGAGGCGTCAGGGACTGGGCCCCGACTGGCAACCGGGGCACCAGTAGGTGGGGCGCCCGTCCTGGTCCGCGCCGCGGATACCGGTACCGCACCGGGGACAGGCGCTGCCGGCGCGACCGTACACGTACAGTCGCCGCGACCCGCCGGGCCGGGTCCGGTTGGCTTCCAGCGCTCTCTTCGCCGCGGCCACCAGGCGCTCCGGCTCGGGGAGCCGGCCGATGGGCAGCCACGGGGTCGCGCGGACCAGGAAGCAGGTCTCGGACTTGAAGATGTTGCCGACCCCGGCGAGATTGCGCTGATCGAGCAGGGCCTCTCCGAGCGAGCGGGACGGCTCGGCCAACAGGTTGCGCAGGGCGATGTCCGGGGCCCAGTCGGGTCCGAGCAGATCGGGTCCCAGATGGCCGACGACCCGTTCCTCCTCGCTGGTGCGCAGCAGCTCCAGGACGGGCAGGCGGTAGCCGACCGCCGTGCGTGCGGCCGTACCGAGAATGGCCCGGATCTGATGCGCCGCGCCGCCGCGCCACCGCTCGCCGGGCTCGTACACCTTCCAGGAGCCGTCCATGCGCAGGTGCGAGTGGAGGGTGAGACCGCCTTCGACCCGGGTGAGCAGGTGCTTGCCGCGCGGGGTGACGTCCAGCACCGTACGGCCCGTGAGGTCGGCGGTCGCGAACCGGGGGACGCGCAGCTCGGAGCGGGTCAGCCGCTGCCCGGCCAGGGCAGTGTGCAGGCGGCGGGCGGTCTGCCAGACGGTGTCTCCTTCGGGCATGTCTTCCATGATGCGGGACGGGCGGCGGCTCGCGGGGGACGGGCGGCGGCGGGGCGCGGGCTCAAGGACGCAGCCGCAGTCCTCTGGGGGTGGCGTGGAAGCCGGCCGCCTCAAGGGCGCGGCCCAGGGGAGCGGTCAGCGCGGGGACCCCGTTGATCCGCTCCACGGTCACGGTGCCGAGGGCACCCGCGCGGGCCGCGCCCGCCAGGGCCTCGGTCGCCGAGCGCAGCGCGGGGTCCTCCGGGTCGGTGGGCCACGCCAGCAGCGTCTTGCCGCCGCGCTCCATGTAGAGCGTCAGCTCGCCGTCGACCAGGACGACCAGCGCACCTGCCTTGCGGCCCGGTTTGTGCCCGGCACCGGTCGGTGGTTCCGGCCAGGGCAGCGCCGCCCCGTAGGCGTTGGCGGGGTCCGCGGCGGCCAGGACCACGGCCTGCGGGGAGGGCGGCGACGGCGCGCGGTCGCGCGCCGTCGCCGCCGCGCGCAGCCGGTCGACGGCACCGTCCATCGCGAACTGGGCGGCGCCCAGGCCCTCCACGACATAGCCGCGGCGCGCCTGCCCGCTGTCCTCGAACGCGGACAGCACCCGGTAGATCGCGGAGAAGCCGCCCGTCACCCCTTCGGCTGTGACGGCGCCCCGGGTCACCACGCCGTGCCGGTCCAGCAGCGTGCGGGCCAGCGCGTGGGCGCGGTGCGTGGGATCGGGCTCGACGGCGGGGAGCAGCGACCAGCGGCCGCTGACCGTGGGCGGGCCGGTGCGGGAGGCGGGTCTTGCCGCGGCGGTCGGCGTGCCGTACCGCCCGCGCGGCACCGTCCGCCGGGCGCGGTGGGCGGTGGAGCCCGCGGTGCGGCCCGAGCCGAGCAGGGCGCGCAGCGGAGCCAGCGTGTCATTGGTGAGCAGACCCGCCCAGGCGAGGTCCCAGAGGGCGTCGGCCAGCAGCGGGTCCGTCGCGTCGGGGTGGGTGGTGGCGCGGACCTGGTCGGCGATCTGCCGGAAGAACAGGCCGTAGCCGCCGGAGAGCGTGGTCAGCACGGAGGCGTGCAGAGCGGTCTGCTCCAATGGGTGCGCGGGCGGCAGCAGCAGGGGAGCGGCGTCCGCCAGATACAGCGACACCCAGCCGTCCTTGCCGGGCAGGGAGCCCGCGCCCGCCCACAGGACTTCGCCGGTGGTGGTCAGCTCGTCCAGCAGCGCGGGCGTGTATCCGGAGACACGGGAGGCGAGAACCAGCTTCTCCAGCGCCGAGGCGGGGACGGGAGCGCCCTGCAACTGCTCGATGGCGCGGGCCAGCCCGTCGATGCCCCGCAGACTGTTGCCGCTCAGATGCTGCCACTGCGGGAGGAAGGTGGCGAGCGCGGCGGGCGGCACCGGCTCCAGCTCCTGACGCAGCGCGGCCAGGGACCGGCGGCGCAGCCGACGCAGCACCGTGGCGTCGCACCACTCCTGGCCGATACCGGAGGGATGGAACTCGCCCTGGACGACGCGGCCGCTCGCCGCGAGCCGCTGGAGCGTGCCGTCCGTGACGGCGGAGCCGAGGCCGAAGCGCTCGGCGGCCGCGGATGAGGTGAACGGGCCGTGCGTCCGCGCGTAGCGGGCCAGAAGGTCGCCCAGGGGGTCCTTGACCGGCTCGGTGAAGGCTTCGGGCACGCCGACGGGCAGCGCCGTGCCCAGGGCGTCCCGCAGCCGCCCCGCGTCCTCGATGGCCGCCCAGTGATCGGCTCCGCCGATCCGCACCCTGATGGCGCGGCGGGCCGAGGCCAGCTCCCGCGCCCAGGAGCCGAGCGCGCCGCGCTCGGCCAGCTCGGCGTCGGTCAGCGGGCCCAGCACCCGCAGCAGGTCCGCGACGCCTTCGAGGTCCTTGACGCGCCGGTCCTCGGTGCGCCATCGCAGCTCGCTCTCCAGCTCGGTGAGGACCTCAGGGTCGAGCAGCTCCCGCAGCTCGGCCTGGCCGAGCAGCTCCGCCAGCAGCCGGGAGTCCAGCGACAGCGCGGCGGCCCGCCGCTCGGCGAGCGGGGAGTCGCCTTCGTAGAGGAACTGGGCGACATAGCCGAAGAGCAGCGACCGGGCGAACGGGGAGGGCTCCGCCGTCGTGACCTCGACCAGCCGGACCCGGCGCGATTCGATGTCCGTCATCAGCGCGCTGAGACCGGGGACGTCGAAGACGTCCTGGAGGCACTCGCGCACCGCTTCCAGCACGATGGGGAACGAGCCGAACTCGCTCGCCACCTGGAGGAGCTGGGCGGCGCGCTGGCGCTGCTGCCAAAGAGGTGTGCGCTTGCCGGGGCTGCGACGCGGCAGCAGCAGCGCCCGCGCCGCGCACTCCCGGAACCGGGAGGCGAACAGCGCGGAGCCGCCCACCTGATCGGTGACGATCCCCCGGACGTCGCCTCCTTCGAACACCACGTCCGCGGCTCCGACCGGAGCCTGCTCGCTGTCGAAGACCGCGCTGCCGCCGTCCCGTTCGTCGTCGAGGCCGAACCCCATCAGGTCGGCGTCGGGCAGCCGCAGCACGATGCCGTCGTCGGCGTGCATGACCTGCGCGTCCATGCCGTACCGCTCGGAGAGCCGGGCGCCCAGGGCCAGCGCCCACGGGGCGTGCACCTGGGCGCCGAACGGGGAGTGGATCACCACCCGCCAGTCACCCAGCTCGTCGCGGAACCGCTCGACCAGGATCGTCCTGTCGTCGGGGACATGACCGCACGAGCGGCGCTGCTCATCGAGGTACGAGAGCAGATTGCCGGCTGCCAGAGTGTCCAGGCCGGCCGCCGTCAGACGCAGCCGGGCGTCCTCCTCGGGAAGGGAGCCGACCTCGCGCAGGAAAGCGCCCACGGCGCGCCCCAGCTCCAGGGGGCGGCCCAGTTGGTCGCCCTTCCAGAACGGCAGCCGTCCGGGGACACCGGGGGCGGGGGAGACCAGCACGCGGTCGCGGGTGATGTCCTCGATCCGCCAGGACGAGGTACCGAGAGTGAAGACGTCTCCGACCCGGGACTCGTAGACCATCTCCTCGTCCAGCTCGCCGACCCGGCCGCCGCCCTTCTTGGGGTCGGCCCCGGCGAGGAAGACACCGAAGAGGCCCCGGTCGGGGATGGTGCCGCCGGAGGTGACGGCCAGGCGCTGGGCACCCGGGCGGCCCGTGACCGTACCGGTGACGCGGTCCCACACCACGCGCGGGCGCAGCTCGGCGAAGGCGTCCGAGGGATAGCGTCCGGCGAGCATGTCCAGCACGGCGGTGAAGGCTGACTCGGGCAGGGAGGCGAACGGCGCGGAGCGCCGGGCCAGGGCGAGCAGGTCGTCGGCCTGCCTGCTGTCCAGCGCGACCAGGGCCACCAGCTGCTGGGCCAGCACGTCCAGCGGATTGGCGGGCACCCGCAGTGCCTCGATCTCCCCGCCGCGCATCCGTTCGGTGACCACGGCGGCCTGCACCAGATCGCCCCGGTACTTCGGGAAGACCACACCGGTGGAGACCGCGCCCACCTGGTGGCCCGCCCGGCCGACCCGCTGGAGGCCGGAGGCGACCGAGGGCGGCGACTCGACCTGGATGACCAGGTCCACCGCGCCCATGTCGATCCCCAGCTCCAGACTGGACGTGGCCACGACGGCGGGCAGCCGGCCCGCCTTGAGGTCCTCCTCCACCTGGGCGCGCTGCTCCTTGGAGACCGAGCCGTGGTGGGCGCGGGCCAGCAGGGGCGGCGCGCCTCTGGCCGCGCCCGACTGGGCCATCAGCTGGGCGGGGGAGTGCTCCTCCGGCATCGGCTCGCCGGTCGCGCGTTCGTAGCCGATCTCGTTGAGCCGGTTGCACAGGCGCTCGGCCAGTCTGCGGGAGTTGGCGAAGACGATCGTGGAGCGGTGGGCCTGGACGAGATCGGCGATGCGCTCCTCCACATGCGGCCAGATCGACGGCTTCTCCGCGCCGCCCGCGTCCGACGCCGGGGAGCCGCCCAGCTCGCCGAGGTCCTCGACCGGGACGACCACCGAGAGGTCGAACTCCTTGCCGGAGGCGGGCTGGACGATCTCCACCCTGCGCTGCGGCGACAGATAGCGGGCCACCTCCTCGACCGGACGCACCGTCGCCGACAGCCCGATGCGGCGGGCCGGGCGCGGCAGCAGCTCGTCCAGCCGCTCCAGGGACAGCGCCAGGTGCGCGCCGCGTTTCGTCCCCGCGACGGCGTGCACCTCGTCCAGGATCACCGTCTCGATACCGGCGAGCGCGTCCCTGGCGGAGGACGTGAGCATCAGGAACAGCGACTCCGGGGTGGTGATCAGGATGTCGGGCGGCCGGACGGCCATCGAGCGCCGCTCGGCGGCCGGGGTGTCGCCCGAGCGGATACCCACCCGCACCTCGGGCTCGGGCAGCCCGCGCCGCACCGACTCCTGCCGGATCCCGGTGAGCGGGCTGCGCAGATTGCGCTCCACGTCGACGGCGAGGGCTTTCAGCGGCGACACGTACAGCACGCGGCACCGCTTCTTCGTTTCGGCGGGCGGTGGCGCCGAGGCCAGTCGGTCCAGGGCGGCGAGAAAGGCGGCCAGCGTCTTTCCCGAGCCGGTCGGGGCCACGACCAGCACGTCCGACCCCTCCCCGATGGCACGCCACGCGCCCTCCTGCGCCGCGGTGGGTGCGGAGAAGGCCCCCGTGAACCAGCCGCGGGTCGCGGGGGAGAAGGAGTCGAGCGCGGTGCGTGCCATGCCCCCATCGTGCACCCGGCCACTGACAATCGCCCGGACCTGGGCAAACGCCCCTTGCCGCGGGATCCGGCTGCCGTGACGAGGGACGCCGCGGGCGCCCCGGGCCGGTCAGCCGATGGCGCGCCCGTACGCCCGCAGGGTCAGCAGCGCGTCGATGGTCACGATCGGCCGCGACTCCAGCGCGGTCCCCGGCGCCCACTCGCGCCGGGTCACCGGCCAGCCGCCGTCCTCGCGCTGGCGGCCGGCGAGGAGGCCGAGCGAGCGTTCCATCTCCTCGTCGGTGAACCAGCCCCGGGCCAGAGAGCCGGGCACGCGCGCGAAGTCGTGCGGGAAGTGGTGCTCGCCCGGCGCGTATCCCGGGTAGACGGGCCGGTCCGCCGGACGCGCCGGATCGAGCACCGCCAGCCCGCGCTCCCGGACCAGCCGTCCGAGCCGGTCGGCCGCCGCCTCGGCCCGCGCGCGGTCGGGAACACCGTCCAGGAACGCCACCGCGGCCTCGACCTCGTACGGATGCGTGTCCTCCAGGGCGTCGACGGCGGCCCAGCAGAAGTCGGTGGCCCGGAACAGCCAGGCGTGCCAGACCTCGTTGCGGTGCAGCAGGCCGACGACGGGGCCTGTCGACAGCAGATCTCCCGGCGGGTTGTCGGTGACCGGCAGGAAGGGCGCGTGCGGATAGCCCCGCAGCGAGGGGTGGAGCGCGGGCAGCGCGCCCTCGGGGGTGGACACCGAGGTGAGATAGCGGCAGATCCGCTCGACCCGCGGCCCGTCGCAGCGGCCGATGGAGTCCAGGACCCGCAGCGCGTGCGCCGTGTGGAGGGGCTGGCTGACGGGGCCGCGCAGATCGGGTTCGAGTCCGTGCCCGTACCCCCCGTCCTCCTCGCGGTACGCGGTGAGCGCGGCCTCGACCGCCTCCTTCCCGCGGTCCGCTCCCGCTCCGGCACCGAGGAAGTGGTAGGCGAATCGGCGCTGTTCGAGCACGCGGGCCGTCAGCCAGACGAAGCGCTCGGCGCGGGCGAGGGGGGACGTGGGGGATCCTGCGGTGCCAGCCATGTTCCGACCGTAGGCCGGAAACGGCGGGGGACAAGGGGGACGGGCCCGGCTGCACTCTCAGGGGCGGGATACTGATGGCATGCGGTTGACGATTTTCTGGGAACGGATGGCGGACCACTTCGGCGCCTCCTACGCCGACTCCTTCGCCCGGGACCATGTGATGGCCGAACTGGGCGGCCGTACGGTGCACGAGGCACTCGACTCCGGCTGGGAGGCGAAGGACGTCTGGCGCGCGGTCTGCGCGGCCATGGGAATTCCGGCCGAGAAGCGCTGACACGCCTGTGGGCCCGGTGTCACAGAGGTAGGCCACACTGGGCCCGTGGCACCGACTGACAACACCGCATCGGGTGTACAACCGCCGATTCCCCCGCCGTCCTCCCCTGTGACCGCTCCGCGGGCCGCGCCGTCCGGGACGCCTCCGGCGGCACGTCCGGCCCCGCCCGACGACGGGAACGGCCGACGCGAGCGCGGCCGTATGCCCGGCTGGCTGCCGCGGGCCATGATCCTCGCGCTGACGCTCCTCGCCTGTTTCCAGCTGGGCAGTTGGGCGTTCCATCAGCTCATCGGATTGCTGATCAACATACTGATCGCCTTCTTTCTGGCGCTGGCGGTCGAGCCCGCCGTCGGCCGGATGGCGGATCACGGCATGCGGCGCGGACTCGCCACTTTCATCGTCTTCTTCGTGGTGCTGATCGCGAGCGTCGGCTTCGTCGTGATGCTCGGTTCGATACTGGCCGGTCAGATCGTCGACATGGTCGACTCCTTCCCCCAGTACCTCGACTCGGTGATCAACTGGATCAACGAGACCTTCCACACGGAGCTGTCCCGGGTCGCGGTCCAGGACAGCCTGCTGCACTCCGACTGGCTGCAGCGATACGTGCAGAACAGCGCGACCGGAGTCCTCGATGTCTCCACCACCGTCCTGGGCGGGCTTTTCCGGCTGTTGACGATCTTCCTGTTCTCGTTCTACTTCGCGGCGGACGGGCCCCGGCTGCGGCGCGCGCTGTGCTCCGTGCTGCCGCCCGCCCGGCAGGCCGAGGTGCTCCGCGCCTGGGAGATCGCGGTCGACAAGACGGGCGGCTACCTCTACTCGCGCGGGCTGATGGCACTCATCTCCGGGGTGGCGCACTACGTCATGCTGGAGATCCTGGACGTGCCCTACGCGCCGGCGCTCGCCGTGTGGGTGGGGCTGGTCTCCCAGTTCATCCCGACCATCGGCACATATCTCGCGGGCGCCCTGCCGATGCTGATCGCCTTCACCGTCGACCCCTGGTACGCGCTGTGGGTGCTCGCCTTCGTGGTGATCTACCAGCAGTTCGAGAACTACATGCTCCAGCCGAAGCTGACCGCCAGGACCGTCGACATCCACCCGGCCGTGGCCTTCGGATCGGTCATCGCGGGAACCGCCCTGCTGGGCGCGGTCGGCGCGCTGATCGCCATCCCCGCGATCGCCACGCTCCAGGCGTTCCTCGGGGCGTACGTGAAGCGGTACGACGTGATGGACGACCCGAGGGTGCGGGGCCGCAGGCCACGCGGCGGCACCGCGCCCCTGACGCGGCTGCGACACGCGCTGCGCCGCGAGCGCGCTTGACACCAAAATCGAACATCCATTCTTATGGGGTGGCGGACGGTGTTTCCCGGGCCGGCCGGCGCGGTCGTGTGATGGCGTGGTCCGGCCGGACGGACCCGGCCGGTTTTCCACAGGCCGGGAGGGCGTCGGGGCGCGTTGTCAGTGGCAGGGGATAGCGTCATCGACGTGAAGCGATCGACTCAAGCAAATCGGGTGGAACCCATGGCAGGAACCGACCGCGAGAAGGCGCTGGACGCCGCTCTCGCACAGATTGAACGGCAATTCGGGAAGGGCGCGGTGATGCGCCTCGGTGACCGGCCCAACGAGCCCATCGAGGTCATCCCCACCGGCTCGACCGCGCTCGACGTCGCGCTCGGCGTCGGCGGTCTGCCGCGCGGCCGCGTGGTGGAGGTGTACGGCCCGGAGTCCTCCGGTAAGACGACGCTGACGCTGCACGCCGTGGCGAACGCGCAGCGGCTCGGTGGTTCGGTGGCCTTCGTGGACGCCGAACACGCCCTCGACCCCGAGTACGCGAAGAAGCTCGGCGTCGACATCGACAACCTGCTCCTGTCCCAGCCGGACAACGGCGAGCAGGCGCTCGAAATCGTGGACATGCTGGTCCGCTCCGGGGCGCTCGACCTCATCGTCATCGACTCCGTGGCGGCCCTGGTGCCGCGCGCGGAGATCGAGGGCGAGATGGGCGACTCGCACGTGGGTCTCCAGGCGCGGCTGATGAGCCAGGCGCTCCGGAAGATCACCAGCGCGCTCAACCAGTCCAAGACCACCGCGATCTTCATCAACCAGCTCCGCGAGAAGATCGGCGTGATGTTCGGTTCGCCGGAGACCACGACCGGTGGCCGGGCGCTCAAGTTCTACGCCTCGGTGCGCCTCGACATCCGCCGGATCGAGACCCTGAAGGACGGCACCGACGCCGTCGGCAACCGCACCCGCGTGAAGGTCGTCAAGAACAAGGTCGCGCCGCCCTTCAAGCAGGCCGAGTTCGACATCCTGTACGGCCAGGGCATCAGCCGCGAGGGCGGTCTGATCGACATGGGCGTCGAGCACGGCTTCGTGCGCAAGGCCGGCGCCTGGTACACGTACGAGGGCGACCAGCTCGGCCAGGGCAAGGAGAACGCCCGGAACTTCCTCAAGGACAACCCCGACCTCGCCAATGAGATCGAGAAGAAGATCCTGGAGAAGCTGGGCATCGGCGTCAGGCCGCAGACCCCGGGAACGGAGCCCGGCGCGGACGCGGCGGGCGGTCCCGCCACGGCCGACGACGCGCCCAAGTCCGTGCCCGCCCCCGCCGCCAAGGCCAAGGCGGCCAAGGCGGCAGCGGCCAAGAGCTAGTCCGGGACCGTGCCTTACACACAGAGGCGGCGGACGGAAGAGCCGGGCGGCAGCTCCGACTCGTCGAGGGCCGAGCGGGAGCTGTCGCCCCAGGATCCGGCGGAGCGGGCGCGGGCGATCTGTCTGCGCCTGCTCACCGGCACCCCGCGCACCCGCAAGCAATTGGCGGACGCGCTGGCGAAGCGGGAGATCTCCGACGAGGTCGCGCAGGAGGTGCTCTGCCGCTTCGAGGACGTGGGACTGATCAATGACGCGGCGTTCGCGGACGCCTGGGTGGAGTCCCGGCACCACGGCCGGGGCCTTGCCCGGCGAGCCCTCGCGCGGGAGCTGCGTACGAAAGGCGTGGACGCCGCGCTGATCGACGACGCGGTCGGACAGCTGGACTCGGACCAGGAAGAGATGACCGCGCGCGAGCTGATCGCCCGCAAGCTCCGCGCCACCCGCGGCCTGGAGCGCGACAAACGACTGCGCAGGCTCGCGGGCATGCTGGCCCGCAAGGGCTACTCGGAGGGAATGGCGCTGCGCGTGGTCAGACAGGCACTGGAGGAGGAGGGGGAGGACACCGACGGACTGGACGAGGGCTTCGACTGACCGGAAGCCGGAAGCCGGAAGCCGGAAGCCGGAAGCCGGAAGCCGGAAGCCGGAAGCCGCGCCGACCGATCCGCTGCCGGTGCCACTCCGCCACCGGCTACCGGGAGACCGGCAGCCCCGCCGACTTCCACGCCTGGAAGCCGCCCACCAGGTCGGTCGCGCGATCGAGACCCAGCTGACGCAGGGACACCGCCGCCAGGCTGGACGCGTACCCCTCGTTGCAGATCACTATCACCCGCAGTCCGTGCCCCGTGGCCTCGGGGGCGCGATGGCTGCCCTGCGGATCGAGCCGCCACTCCAGCTCGTTGCGCTCCACGACCAAGGCGCCCGGGATCAGCCCGTCGCGCTCCCGCAGCGCCGCGTACCGGATGTCCACCAGCAGGGCACCCTCGGCCGCGGCGTCGAACGCCTCGCGCGGGCTCACACGGTCCAGATCCTCGCGTACCCGTTCCAGCAGTTCGTCTATGCCCACCCGCTCGGCCGTCACGCGCCCCGTCGCCGCCTCGTCCGCTCCCGGCCCACCCGACGCCACGCTGTCGCTCACTGCCACTCCTCGGGACGCTCGACCTGCTCGAGACGGAGCACCGCGCCCGTACGGCTGTAGCGCCGCATCAGGGGCAGCGGCGGGTAGTAGGCGTGCACGGAGATCGCGTGCTCGGCCGGCGACTCGTTGCGGACCTCGTGCACATGGTGCCGGCCGAACGCCCGGCCCTCGCCCGCCGACAGGCGCCGCTCGCGGTCCACGTCCTCCGCCAGCTCCAGGGTCTTCCACCCCTCGGTCGGCAGCCTGGCCGCCAGCGAGTCCTCCCGCAGCGAGCCCGACGCGGTGGCGAAGGCACCGTGCGAGCCGCCGTGGTCGTGCCAGCCCGTGCCCGTTCCGGGCGGCCAGCCGATCAGCCACGCCTCGCTGCCCGCGGGCCCGTCGAGCCGCACCCAGGTACGGCCCTCGGGGTCGAGGGGGAGGGAGGCGATCAGGGTGCCGTCGCCGACCGTCCTGCGGACGAAGTCCAGCAGCTCGGCGGGGGACGGCCCGGAGACCGGGGGAGAAGCGACGGGACGCGCACCGGCCGCCGGGACGGCGGCCGCGGGCGCGGAGGTACGTACGGAAACAGACATGGTGACCGTCCTGAGAAGTTCGCGAGGGTGTGCCTGCCACGAGCACGGCGCGGCAGGCACGTGAAGAGAAGGGCGAATCAGCAGGACGGGCGACAGACGCAGCCCGCATAGCGGAGCAGGTCCATATGGACTCTCCGCCACAGGCGCACATCGGTGTCGGTCACAATTCGGAGTACACCATGTGAGCCCGCGACGGTCAATTGATGTTCGCGGTGCGGTCGCGCGTCGGCCGGGTCTCTTCCTCCCGCCCGGCCGAATCCTCCGGCGCCTGCCCCTCCGCGCGCTCCCCCGCGCCCTCCCCCGCGGGCCGCGCCGCCGGAGCGCCGCCGCGCGCCGCGTCCGCCGCCGCGTAGAGGTCGGCGGGGCGCACTCCGCCGAAAGCCGCCACCAGATGCCCATCCGGGCGCACCAGCAGCACGTTGTGCGCGGAAGCCCCCGGATACGCCTCGGTGACCAGCAGCTCCGCCCGTACCGGCAGAGCCGTCACGGCGGCGGCCAGCCGTGGCATCACCCCCGCCGTCAGCCAGTGCCGCCGGTCCCACACCCCGGTGCCCGGCGCGACCAGCACCACCAGCAGCCGCCCCTGACCGAGCCGGTCCCCGAGCCGCACGGTCGTTCCGTCGGGCGCCGTCACCCGTACGTCCACGACCGGCCCGCCGGGGGGCGTACTCACCTCCGTGCGCGCCTCGGCGCGCGGGGGCGCGAGAGGGGAGTGCGGATAGGACGGCGGTGCTCCCAATGGTCCGTTCCCCAGCTGCCCGTCGGCGAGCAGCATGTCGTGCCCGCGCGTGGCCCCCGGCATGTACGTGCGCAGCCCGCCACCGCCGCGCAGTATCGGCAGCGACTGGTCCGCCGCGCGCAGCCGCGCGGCGACCGCGGTGCGCCGCTCGGCCTGATAGCTGTCGAGCAGGGTCTCCGAGGCGACGTGGTGCCAGTCCTCGGCCAGTTTCCAGGCCAGGTTGCCGACGTCGCGCAGCCCCTCGTCCAGTCCCTGTGTGCCCACCGCGCCGAGCAGGTGCGCGGCGTCCCCTGCCAGGAACGCCCGGCCCGCGCGCCAGCGTCTGGCCAGCCGGTGGTGCAGCGTGTAGACACCGGTGTCGAGCAGCTCGTACGGCGGGGT
This sequence comes from Streptomyces corynorhini, assembly GCF_003346515.1. Classification (GTDB taxonomy): domain Bacteria; phylum Actinomycetota; class Actinomycetes; order Streptomycetales; family Streptomycetaceae; genus Streptomyces; species Streptomyces corynorhini. Next base: position 9,812 of record NZ_QQNA01000064.1, on the reverse strand, counting down.
CTCCCCGCACCAGCCGGCCAGCGTGTCGCGCAGCCGACCCACCAGCGCGTCGGGCGTCACCAGCTCACCGCGCGAGGGCAGCAGCCAGTCCAGCCGCCACACATCGTCCGTCAGCGGGCGCGCCGAGACCTCCTCGCCGCCGCCGCGCCAGGGCGGCTGCCGGTGCAGCAGCGCCTCGCCCGGCCAGGGCAGATCGGCGCGGAGCGCGGCGACGGCGTGCCGCTCCACGGCCGTACGCCCCGGGAAGCGGATACCGAGCAGTTTGCGGACGGTGGACCTGGCGCCGTCGCAGCCCACCAGATGGCTGCCCCGCCAGCGGCCCGCCGCGCCGCCGCGGGTGTGTGCCGTGATCGAGCGGCCGTGCTGCTCCAGCGCGTCGAGCCGGCTGCCGGTGACCAGCCGCACCAGATCCTGGCCCGCGATGGCCTCGCGCAGCCCGCGCGCCAGGGCGTGCTGCGGAATGTGCAGGGGTGCCGGAGCGCCGTCCCGGCCGCCGAGAGGCAGCTCACGCATCAGCTGCTTGCGGCGCATCAGCCGCCATCCGGTCCAGCGGACGCCCTCGGCACCGAGGGTCGTACAGCCCAGCCGGGCGACCAGCGCGGCGGTGTCGGGCCGCAGTATGGCCGTACGGGCCGGGCGGGGATCGTCCGTACCGTCGCCCTCGTCCAGTACGACGGAGGGGACGTCCTGGGCGGCGAGGGCCAGCGCCAGCGCGAGCCCGACGGGGCCCGCGCCGACGACGATCACCGGGTCCACGGCACGACCCCTCCGGCCCGTGCGGTCATACGGTCAAGGGCGGTAGGAGCCCGATGCGTGATCACAGAACGTATGCAACCCACTGGGGGTGCTCGCGTCAAGCGCTGCCCGGCGCGGCGCGCGCACCCCCAGTCCCGTCCGTCTCAGGCGCCGCTGGCGTTCGCCGGGGCGCCCGGCGCGTTGGCCTGATCCGCGTCATCGGCTCCGAGCACCGCGCCCGTGCTCCTCTTGGCGCCGCGCAGCCGCTTCTCCAGCCACCCGGCGAACGTGGTGAGCGCGAAGTTCAGGACGATGTACAGCAGTGCGATGACGACGAGCGTCGCGATCGTGTTCGCGCCGTAGTTGGCGGGAATCGTGTCCTTCTGCGAGAGCAGATCGGCGAACCCGAGGATCGCGCCCCCCAGAGCGGTGTCCTTGACGATCACCACGAGCTGGCTGACCAGGGCCGGGAGCATCGCCGTGACCGCCTGCGGCAGCAGCACGTACCCCATGGTCTGGCCCTTGCGCATACCGATCGCCTTGGCGGCGTCGGTCTGGCCGCGCGGCAGCGTGAGGATTCCGGCGCGTACGACCTCGGCGATGACGGACGAGTTGTAGAGCACGAGCCCCGTCACCACCGCGTAGAGCGGTCGCAGATCGGACGAGACATTGCTGAACTGCACGTACAACGCGCCTGCGAAAATCATCATCATCAGGACCGGGATGGACCGGAAGAACTCCACCACCGCGCCGACCGGCACGCGTACCCAGGCATGATCGGAGAGTCTGCCGATACCGAGCAGCGCACCGAGGGGCAGCGCGATCACGATGGCGAGGGCCGCGGCCTTGATCGTCTCACCGAGGCCCGGCAGCAGATAGGTGGTCCACACCTTGGAGTCCTTGACGAAGGGACTCCACTTCTCGGCCGCCAGCTGGTTCTTGTCGGCCATGACCGACAGGATCCACCAGGCCGCCAGGGCGAACACGACCAGGAACACGACCGTGTAGATCACATTGCGCCGCTTGGCACGTTTCCCCGGGGCGTCGTACAGAACGGACGTCGCGCTCATCGCTTCACCGCCACTCGCTTGCTGACCCAGCCCAGCAGCAGACCGGTCGGAAGGGTGAGAACGATGAATCCGAAGGCGAAGACCGCGAAGACCGCGAAGAGCGCGCTGGATTCGTTCTCGATCATTTTCTTCATCAACGCCGCGGCCTCCGCGACACCGATGGCCGCGGCCACCGTGGTGTTCTTGGTCAGCGCGATCAGTACGTTGGCGAGCGGTGCCACCACGGAGCGGAACGCCTGCGGAAGCACGATCAGCGTCAGAACCTGGCGGAAGCTCAGCCCGAGGGCGCGTGCCGCCTCCGCCTGGCCGACCGGCACCGTGTTGATGCCGGAGCGGATCGACTCGCAGACGAAGGTGCTCGTATAGGCGACCAGCCCCAGAACGGCGAGCCGGAAGCCGATGGACTTGAAGTCCTGGCCGCCGAGCGTGAACTGGAGGGTCTGGCCGAGCCCCAGCGAACAGCCGACCAGCACCAGGGTCAGCGGGGTGTTACGGACCACGTTGACGTACCCGGTACCGAAGGTACGCAGAAGGGGCACAGGACTGACCCGCATCCCGGCGAGCAGGGTTCCCCATATGAGGGAACCGACTGCGGAGTAGAGGGTGAGCTGCACCGTCACCCAGAAGGCGCCGAGCAGGTCGTACTGCCCGGAATCAAGAAAGTCGAACACGATGCCCCGAGCTCTCCCCTGGTTGGCTGGTCGGTACGCGCCGCCGGACCGGCCGGCGGCGCGTCACTGCTGTCGTCAGTCGGCGATCTGCGGGGCGGGCTCGTTCTTGTAGCCGGCCGGGCCGAAGTTGGCCTTCACGGCCTTCTCCCAGGAGCCGTCCGACACCATCTTCTTGAGGGCGTCGTTGACCTTGGTCTTCAGCTCGGTGTCGCCCTTCTTGAGGCCGATGCCGTAGGGCTCGTCACTGAGCTTGAGACCGACCAGCTTGAACTTGCCCTTCAGCTCCGGCTGCGCGGCGTAGCCGGCGAGGATGGAGTCGTCCGTGGTCAGCGCGTCGACGGCCTTGTTCTCCAGACCCGTCAGACACTCGGAGTAGCCGGCGTACTCCTGAAGGTCGGCCTTCGGCGCCAGCGTGTCGTGGATGTTCTGCGCCGAGGTCGAGCCCGTGACCGAACAGAGCTTCTTGGAGTTCAGGTCCTCGGCCTTGGTGATGGAGCCGTCGTCCGCGCGGACCAGCAGGTCCTGGTGGGCGAGGAGGTACGGGCCGGCGAAGTCGACCTTCTTCTTGCGCTCGTCGTTGATCGTGTAGCTGGCGGCGACGAGCTTGACGTCACCGTTGGCGATCAGGTTCTCGCGCTCGGCGCTGGGGGCCTTTTTCCAGACGATGTTCTTGGCGTCGTAACCGAGTTCCTTGGCGACGTACGTCGCCACGTCCACGTCGAAGCCCGCGTACGTGCCGTCCGGCTTCTGCAGGCCGATGCCGGGCTGGTCGAACTTGATACCGATGGTGATCTTGCCGCCGCCGTCACCGCCGCTGCTGTCGTCGCCGCTGTCGCCGCCGCAGGCCGTGGCGGTCAGGGCGATGACCAGGGCGGTGGCGGCCGCCGCGCTTGCCTTCTGAAGCTTCATGGTGGACTTCCCTCGGTGAGACGTGAACGAACAGGTTCTGCCGAACTCGGTAGAGCCGTAAGAAGAGCTGTGAAAGAGCCGTGAGCGGGGCCCCGACCACTGACGCGGTGATCCATGACGCGGACACCGGCGGTACGGATACGGCCGTGCGGGAATCAGTGGGTGAGGACCGGCGGGCGGGGTCGGTGGTACGGGACCAGCGGAGTCGGTGGAATCAGTGGTGCAGGATCTTCGACAGGAAGTCCTTGGCCCGGTCACTGCGCGGATTGCTGAAGAACTCGTCGGGTGACGCCTCTTCGACGATCCGGCCGTCCGCCATGAAGACCACCCGGTTCGCGGCCGAGCGGGCGAAGCCCATCTCGTGGGTGACGACGACCATCGTCATCCCGTCGCGCGCCAGTTGCTGCATGACTTCAAGAACTTCGTTGATCATCTCGGGGTCGAGCGCCGAGGTCGGCTCGTCGAAGAGCATGACCTTCGGGTCCATCGCCAGCGCCCGCGCGATGGCGACGCGCTGCTGCTGACCACCCGAGAGCTGCGCCGGGTACTTGTCGGCCTGTGAGCCGACGCCCACCCGGTCGAGCAGCGCCCGCGCCTTCTCCTCGGCCGCCTTCTTGTCGGCCTTGCGGACCTTCAGCTGGCCCAGTGTGACGTTCTCCAGCACGGTCTTGTGCGCGAAGAGGTTGAACGACTGGAAGACCATGCCGACATCGGCGCGCAGCCTGGCCAGCTCCCTGCCCTCGTCCGGCAGCGGCTTCCCGTCGATCGTGATGGCGCCCGAATCGATCGTCTCCAGGCGGTTGATGGTGCGGCACAGTGTGGACTTGCCGGACCCGGAGGGTCCGATGACGACCACGACCTCGCCACGGGCGATGGTCAGGTCGATGTCCTGGAGCACATGCAGCGCGCCGAAGTGCTTGTTCACGTTGCTCAGTACGACCAGGTCGCCCGTCGCCGGCCCGGCGTCCTCGGTGCCCTTGGTCGCTGACACTCCGCTCATCGGCTTTTTGCTCCGTCCTCCTCGGTTGGGAGGACCTTAGTCACGCACTGCGATCAGCGTCATTACATCTGAGCTGAAATTGAGCATAACGATCCGGCCGCAATCGGACACTCCGTGTGAAGAGGGCGGTGCGGGGAGTACCGGGTGGGTAACGGAAACCTCGGCGTAACGGGAAGACACTTGACTGGCGCGGCACCATCGGCGTGGATGCCAGGTACGTACTTATTCGAAGACGTACCGAAACACGTACTCGTTCATGACCGCGACCGCGAACGTTCATGACCGCGACCGCGAAGAGGGGGCTCGTGAGACTGCTGCTCGTGGAGGACGACGACCATGTCGCCGCCGCCCTGTCGGCCGTGCTCGCCAAGCATGGATTCCAGGTCACCCATGCCCGCAACGGCGAGGAGGCGCTCCAGGCGCTCCTTCCCGCCGCCACCGCCGGGAAATCACCGTTCGGGGTGGTGCTGCTCGATCTCGGCCTGCCCGACCAGGACGGCTACCAGGTCTGCGGCAAGATCCGGAAGATCACGGCGACTCCGGTGATCATGGTGACGGCGCGTGCCGATGTCCGGTCCCGGATCCACGGCCTCAACCTGGGAGCCGACGACTACGTCGTCAAGCCGTACGACACCGGCGAACTGCTCGCCCGGATCCACGCCGTCAGCCGGCGCACGACGAGCGGGGACGAGCCGGGGTCCGGTCCCGAGGCCGCCCAGCGACTGGGCCGGCTCACCCTGGAACTGCCCACCAGACGCGTCACCGTCGACGGTGACGCGGTCCAGCTGACCCGCAAGGAATTCGATCTGCTGGCGCTGCTCGCCCAGCGCCCCGGCGTGGTCTTCGGCCGGGAGCAGATCATCAGCGAGGTGTGGCGCACCAGTTGGGAAGGCACCGGCCGCACACTCGAAGTCCACGTCGCCTCGCTGCGGGGCAAGCTCGGCATGCCCGCGCTGATCGAGACCGTACGGGGGGTCGGCTACCGGCTCGTCGTCCCGGCCGCGCCCCCGGGGCCGTAGCCGCCCGTGAGCAGCCGCCTGTTCCCCCTGCTGATCGTTCTCATGGCGGGCGTACTCCTCGCGCTGGGGTTTCCGCTCGCCGTGCGGCTGGCCGCCGCGGAACAGCAGAAGGTCGTCGTGGACCGCATCGACGACACGGCCCGCGTCGCGGCGCTCGCCCAGTTCGTCGCCGAGGGCGCCTCGGGCACCGAGGAGCGCCGCGAGCTGCTGGAGGAGGAACTCAAGCGTTACCACGACGTGTACGGCATCAAGGCCGGCGTCTTCTACCGCGACGACGACGCCATGGCCAAGGCCCCGTGGAACTGGAGCGTGCCGGCGGACGGGCAGGGGCGCACCTCCTTCAAGGAGGCGCTGCTGGGCCGACGCAGCGGCGACCCCGAGCAGGTCTGGCCCTGGCAGACCGGCCGGCTCATCGTCGACTCGCCGGTGGTACGGGACGGGGACGTCGTCGCGGTCGTGGTGACCGACTCCCCGACCGGCCAGATGCGGTCGCGGATCCTGCGGGGCTGGCTGTACATCGCCGCGGGCGAGGCGCTGGCCATGCTGGTGGCCGTGGGACTGGCCGTCCGGCTGACGGGCTGGGTGCTGCGTCCCGTACGGGTGCTGGACGCGGCCACCCACGACATCGCCACCGGCCGGATGAAGTCCCGCGTCGCCGCGGCGGGCGGACCGCCGGAACTGCGCCGACTGGCCGACTCGTTCAACGAGATGGCCGACAACGTCGAGAACGTGCTGGAGCAGCAGCGCGCCTTCGTCGCCGACGCCTCCCACCAACTGCGCAATCCGCTGGCCGCCCTGCTGCTGCGCATCGAGCTGCTCGGCCTCGAACTGCCCGAGGGGAACGAGGAGATCGCCGCCGTGCGGACCGAGGGCAAACGGCTCGCCCAGGTCCTGGACGACCTGCTGGGGCTGGCGCTGGCCGAGCACAGCGACGCCGATCTGCGGCTCACCGACATCGGTCAGCTGGCCAGCGAACGCGTCGCGGCCTGGCGGGCCCTCGCCGAGGAGAAGGGGATCCGGCTGACCGAGCACCGCGCCGCCGTCACGGCCTGGGCCGACCCCATCGCGCTCTCCAGCGCGCTGGACGCCGTGATCGACAACGCGCTGAAGTTCACTCCGGCGGGCGAAGAGGTCACCGTCACCGTCGCCGGTGAGGGCGCGACCTCCACGATCGTCGTCAGCGACGGCGGCCCCGGACTCACGGACGACGAGATCGCCCGGATCGGGGACCGCTTCTGGCGCAGCGGGCGGCACCAGAACATCAAGGGCTCGGGACTCGGCCTGTCCATCACCCGGGCGCTGCTCACGGCGGGCGGCGGCTCGATCTCGTACGCGCACGGGCGGCCACGCGGTCTGCGGGTGACCCTCAGCGTCCCGCGTTCCGCCCCGGCGCCCTGAGAGGCGCCGGTCCGCGCGCCCGCGCCCCCGGCTTGGGCGCCCGGTCCGTGCCCCCGGTCCGCGTCCCCGGTCCGTGCGCCCGCGCCAGGCGGACCGTCAGGGCTTGACCGACTGGTAGTACTGCTGGGCGCCGTCGTGCAGGGGGAGCGGGTCCGTGTATATCGCGGTCCGCAGGTCCACCAGCTGAGCCGGATGGACCTTCTCGCCTATGCGGTCCCTGCTCTTGATCACGGTACGGGTGAAGCCCTTGACCAGCTCTTCCGAGACCCGGTCCGTGGTGACCAGGAGATTGGCCACCGCGATGGTCCGCACCGCCTTGTTCCCCTGCGCTTCGCCGTAGGCGTCCGCGGGCATCGCGGCGGACCTGTAGTAGCGCGCGCTCGCCCCGCCCGTGTCGTGCAACTGGGCGATCAGGGACGGCGTCAGCGGGACCAGGCTGATGGAGAAGCGCCCGGCCAGCTTCTGGACCGTGCTGGTCGGCAGCCCTCCCGACCAGAAGAAGGCGTCCAGCTCGCCCCGCTCCAGCTGGACCGGCATCGTGTCTATGCCGGACGAGACCGGGGTGATGCCCTTCAGCGGGTCTATCCCCGTGGCCGTGAGGATCCGGTCGGCCAGCAGACGCACCCCCGACCTCTCCTGCCCCACGCCCACGCGCAGGCCGGCCAGATCGGCGACGGAGCCGATCTTCTTGTCCTTTGCGGTGACCAGCTGCACGTAGTCGTCGTACAGGCGCGCGCAGCCGCGCAGCCGCTCCGCGCCCGGCTTGCCGTCCATCTGGTACTTGGCCACGGCGTCGGCGGTCGCGATGGTGAACTGGGCCTCGCCGGAGGCCACCCGGGCGATGTTCTCCTGCGAGCCCTCGCTGCTGCGCAGCGTGACCGACACCTCGGGCAGATCGCGGCCGAGATCGTCCTTCAGCATCTTCCCGTACCGCTCGTAGACCCCGCTGTTCACCCCGGTGCTGAACACGACCGAGCCGCTCGGCGTGGGCTTCCCGATCGGCAGCAGCCACCACAGCAGCAGCCCGAGCACCACCAGGAACGCGGCGGCGCCCTGGAGGACACGGGCCCCGCGGAGCCGGGCCGGGAAAGTGAACATGCGCCGATCCTGTCAGCTCACTCCCCGTGATGACCAGGGCTTGGCAGGAGGTCGCCACGGCCTCCCCGGGAATCCCCGGACGCCGGGCGCGCGGGACCCCGTACCCTGGTGGGCGAGATGAGCGCGAAGACTTACGAGGTGCGCACCTACGGGTGCCAGATGAATGTCCACGACTCCGAGCGGCTGTCGGGCCTGCTGGAGGGAGCCGGATACGTCCGCGCGCCCGAAGGCGCCGACGGGGACGCCGATGTCGTCGTCTTCAACACCTGTGCGGTGCGGGAGAACGCCGACAACAAGCTGTACGGCAACCTCGGCCGGCTGGCGCCGATGAAGACGAGGCGACCAGGCATGCAGATCGCCGTCGGCGGCTGCCTCGCGCAGAAGGACCGCGACACCATCGTGCGGCGCGCGCCCTGGGTCGACGTCGTCTTCGGCACACACAACATCGGCAAGCTGCCGGTCCTCCTGGAGCGCGCCCGCGTCCAGGAAGAGGCACAGATCGAGATCGCGGAGTCCCTGGAGGCGTTCCCCTCCACGCTGCCGACCCGCCGCGAGTCCGCCTACGCCGCGTGGGTCTCCATCTCCGTCGGCTGCAACAACACCTGCACCTTCTGCATCGTCCCCGCGCTGCGCGGCAAGGAGAAGGACCGCCGCCCCGGCGACATCCTGGCGGAGATCGAGGCGCTGGTCTCCGAGGGCGTCTCCGAGATCACGCTGCTCGGCCAGAACGTCAACGCGTACGGCTCCGACATGGGCGACCGCGAGGCGTTCTCCAAGCTGCTGCGCGCCTGCGGCGCGATCGAGGGGCTGGAGCGGGTCCGCTTCACCTCGCCGCATCCGCGCGACTTCACGGACGACGTGATCGCGGCGATGGCCGAGACCCCCAACGTGATGCCGCAGCTCCACATGCCGCTGCAATCCGGCTCGGACCCGATCCTGAAGGCGATGCGCCGCTCGTACCGGCAGGACCGTTACCTGGGCATCATCGACAAGGTGCGTGCGGCGATCCCGCACGCGGCCATCTCCACCGACATCATCGTGGGCTTCCCCGGCGAGACGGAGGAGGACTTCGAGCAGACGATGAAGGTGGTGCGCGAGGCGCGTTTCGCGCAGGCGTTCACCTTCCAGTACTCCAAGCGCCCCGGCACCCCGGCCGCCGACATGGACGGGCAGATCCCCAAGGCGGTCGTCCAGGAGCGCTACATGCGGCTCTCCGCCCTCCAGGAGGAGATCTCCTGGGAGGAGAACAGGAAACAGGTCGGCAGGGTGCTCGACGTCATGGTCGCCGAGGGCGAGGGCCGCAAGGACGGAGCCACCCACCGGCTCTCCGGACGCGCCCCCGACAACCGGCTCGTCCACTTCACCAGGCCGGACGAACAGGCACGGCCCGGCGATGTGGTGACCGTGGAGATCACCTACGCGGCCCCGCACCACCTGCTCGCCGAAGGACCGGCCCCCGCGGTGCGCCGTACCCGTGCCGGTGACGCCTGGGAGCGGCGCACCGCCGCTCCCGCCGCGCAGCCGGCCGGGGTGCTGCTGGGACTGCCCACGGTGGGCGTTCCCGCGCCGCTTCCGGCGGTCACGGGTGGGTGCGCCGTCGAGTGACGGCCACCGGACCGGGGACGTACCGCGGACGCCTTCGCGGCCCGGCCGTGGGGGCGTGCCGGGCGCGCGGTGACGCGCTCCGCGCGAGGGGGCGCGGTCTCGCGTGGGGGCGCGGTCTCGCGTGGGCGTCGGCCGGGCGCCGCGCCGTTTAGGCTGCCGATCATGCTCGTATCCGCCGCGGTGTGCCCCGGTCCGCCCCTGCTCGTGCCCGCCGTCGCCGCAGGTGCGGCCCCCGAACTCGACGCCGCGCGCGCCGCGTGCGCGCGGGCGCTCGTAGCGCTGGCCGCCGCGCGCCCCGACCGGCTGG
>NZ_QQNA01000063.1 GCF_003346515.1 Streptomyces corynorhini | reverse complement strand
GGCGGGGACGGAGGCGGGGACGGAGGCTGGATCGTCGGGCCGGGCGCTCACCGGGCGCCACCCGGGCGGGCCGACCTGGCAGACCGGGCCGACCTGGCCGATGGCCGGGCTGCCCGGGGACCGGTGGTCCGGAGGTGCGCGACCGGGTCAAGCGCGGTCCCGTTCGGCGCGATCCGGTCCGGCGCGGTCCCGTCCGGCGCGGTCCGGACAGCCGCGGTCCCGTTCGGCGCGATCCGGTCCGGCTCGGCCCGGTCCGGCGCGGTTTCCTCCGCTTCCGCCGCGATGTTCGTCGTCATCGTCGAATTCGACCATACGGCGGCGTGCGCCACCACCGTCGCCTCGGCGCGCAGCTCGCCTGCTCCCGGCCGGAGTTGCGGCCGAGCGTGCCCTCCGTACGTGTTCCGGGGGGCGTATGGAGGTGCGGGCCGCGACGACTGTGCTGCTAGCGCCGTGGCGCGACCTGTTGTACGGGGTGGTTTCCGGGCGGTAGCCGTGCCAGCCTGGAATGTGTTACTCCATGGAGTCGCGCGAGTTCGAGGAGTAGCAGGGTAGTCGTGCCGCGCCCCTCGACATCGCGATATGGAGCCTCATGGGTCCTCATGTACCACCGCTGCCGCAGGTGCGCGGGCGCGAACAGCAGCTGGCGCAGCTGACCGCGAACCTGCGCACCGTGGCAAGTACCCGGCGGAGCAAGGTCCTTGTGGTGGAGGCGGCGCCCGGCTCGGGCAAGACCCGGCTGCTCGCGGAGGCCGTCTCGCTCGCCGGCCGCAACGGCTTCGCGGTCGTCGAGGAGCGATTCCACCACCCGAGCGCGTCGGCCACGATCGAGGCGGCGCGGGCGTGGCTGCGCGACGACGCGGAGGACATCCGCGCCGTCGTCGCGCTCGACGATCTGCATCTGGCCGACTCCGCCGCGCTGACGGCCCTGTGCGATCTCGTGGTGGCTCTCGGCGGGCGGCCGGTCCTCTGGCTGCTGGCCTTCTCCCCGGACGGGGACGCCGCGGCGTGCGGGCCGGTCAAGAGCTGTCTCGGCAGGCTACGGGGCCGCATTCCGGTGGAGCCGGTACGGGAGCTGGGTCCGCTCGCGGGCGACGCGCTGGCGCAGTTGGTCGCCGACCACGCGGGAGCGGTGCCCGCACCGGCGCTCCTCGCCCTGGCGGAGAGCGTCAACGGCACGCCGCGTGCGGTGATCGAGCTGGTGCGCGGGCTGGTGGAGGACGGTGACATAGGTGTGGCCGACGGGACGTCACGGCTGCGGCCGGGGCCGCCCGGCGGCGTCCCCGCCGCGCCGGGCGGTGGTGTGCCCGCGCCGGTGCCGAAGCGCTTCGCCGCGCTGATCCAGAAGGATCTCCGGTCGCTCTCCGCGCCGACCATGAAGGCGCTCAGGCTGGCGGCGGTGCTCGGCTCGCCGTTCGCGCCGGAGGATCTGTCGGCGATGCTGGGCGTAGCGCCGGTGGGCCTGCTGGCGGCCGTGGACGAGGCCGTCTGCCGGGGGCTGCTGGTCTGCGGCGAGCACGACATCGCGTTCCGCAGCGAGCCGGTCAGGCGGGTGCTGCTGGACTCCGTACCGCCCCCGGTGTGCGTGCTGCTGCGGCGGCAGGCCGCGCGGATACTGCTGGCGCGGCCCGACGGCATCGAGCGCGCCGCGCTCCAGCTGGTGCACGTCGCGCGGACCGGCAACGTGGAGGCGCTGCGCGTCATCGCCGAGGGCGCCGGGCGGCTGCTGGCGGCCGATCCGTCGACCGCCGCGTGGCTGGCGGTCCGCGGCCGGGAGCTGGCGGTCCCGGGCCGCCCGGAGCGGGTACGCCTCGCCAGGACGGCGGTCGAGGCGTACACGCGGGCGGGCGAACTGGACCGGGCCGTCGCCCTGTCCGAAGAGACGATCGAGGAGACGACGCGGCTCCCCGCGCCGTCGCCTTCGGCGCTCGCCGGGGACCTCGCGGCGCTGCGGGCCTCGATGGCCGCCGCGCTGCTGCTGCGCGGCGAGACGAGGACGGCGCGCCGGGCCGCGCACGAGGCGCTCGCGGGACCGGCGGGAGGCTCCCCGCCGCCCGAGGCGGTGATCACCCATCTCGCCGCCTCCTATCTGACCGGCGACAGCACCGCCGACGAGCGGGCGCGGCGGATCCTCGACGCGCCCGACCGGCACCCGTCGGCCGTGCGCGTCGGCGCGTTGACCTTCCGCGCGTGCGGCGAGTGGCGCGAGGGCCGGGTGGGCGACTCCGTGGGGACGCTGCGCGGCGCCGTCGCGCTCGACCGCGAGGGCGGGAGCGCGCAGCTCCTCGATCCGCGCTGGTTCCTCGCCTTCGCGCTCACCAGGACCGACGAGTACGAGGAGGCGGCGTCGGTGATCCGGTGCGCCGCCCGCGCGGCCGCCTCGGAGCCGGGCACCCTGGCCGCCGCCGTACCCGGCCTGCTCCTGGCGCCGCTGCATCTCGCCCAGGGACGTCCTGACGAGGCCGAGGCGGCGGTACGGGACGGTACGGGCGCGGACGGCCCGTACCCGCCGATGCTCGCGCCGCAGGCGTGGCTGGTGCTGGCCTCCGTCGCCCTGCGCAGGGGGGCGACGGACCGGGCCGAGGACCATCTCAGAACCCTGGAGAAGGACTTCCCGCAGGACGCCGCGAGCCCCTGGTGGGCCGCGCGCCGGCTGCTGAACGCGCGGGTGGCCGAGGCGCGGGCGGGCGCGGGGGCGGCGGCGCGGACGCTGGCGGAGATCGGGGCGGACGCCGGTGCGCTGCGCGAACTCGTCCTGGAGGATCCGGCCGCCGCCGCCTGGTGCGTGCGCTGTGCGCTGGCGGCGGAGCGGCCGGACCTCGTCGCGGCGGTGGTCGATACGACGGAGTACCTCCGCGCGCGCAACCAGCGGGTTCCCTCGGTGCTGGCCTCGGCCGCGCACGCCCGCGCGCTCGCCGAATCGGACCCGGACGCGCTGGTCCTGGCGGCCCGGCTGCACCGTAATCCCTGGGCGCGGGCCGCGGTCGCCGAGGACCGGGCCGGTCTGCTGCTCGACCGCGGTGACCACGAGGCCGCCGTCGCCGAGCTGGACCGGGCGATGGCGGGTTACGGCGCGCTCGGCGGCGAGCGGGACGCCGCGCGCGTACGGGCCCGGCTGCGCCGGCTCGGGGTGCGGCGCCGCCACTGGACCCACGCGAAGCGCCCGGACTCCGGCTGGGAGAGCCTGACCAAGACCGAGCGGAAGGTGGCGGAGCTGGTGGCAGGAGGGCTGACCAACCAGCAGGCCGCGCACCATCTGTTCATCTCCCCGCATACGGTCGGATTCCATCTGCGGCAGATCTACCGCAAGCTCGGGATCCGGTCCCGGATGGCGCTGACCCGGTTCACGGCGTAGGCAGGGCAGGGCCGCCGCCCTCCCGCCGCCGCTCTCGGCGTCGCCCTCGGCGTCGCTCTCGGCGTCGTCAGGACAGCACGGCGGGCAGGACGCTCATCCGGCGGATCATCCACTCCGACTCCCACTCGACGGCACGACCGGTGCTCAGCCGGGCCCGCGGGAAGCGGCGCAGGAATCCGCGCACCGCGATCTGTGCCTCCAGCCGCACCAGCGAGGCGCCGATGCAGTAGTGCATGCCGAGGCCGAAGGTGAGATGTCCGTGCCCCTGCCGCTCGGCGGCGAAGCTGTCGGCCTCCTCGCCCGGATTCCGGTTGGCCGCCGCGATGCTGACCTGCACCGGGGAGCCCTTGGGGATGAGATAGCCGCCGAGGTCGAGGTCGGCGGTGGCGAAGCGCCAGGTGGGGTGCGGGAACGGCGGGTGCACCCGGAGGGTCTCCTCGACCCACGCCTTGATCTCGTCCTCGGTACCCGGCCGCTCCGCCACCGGCCGCCGCAGCGCCTCGTACAGCGACGCGGAGATCAGGCTCCCGGTCGTCTCGTAACCAGTGATGATCATGCCCAGGGTCCAGACGATGACCTCGCCCTCGGTGACCGCCGCGCCCGGCCCGTCGGAGGAGGCGAGCAGGCCCGTGATGACGCCGTCGTGCAGCGGGGCCGGGTCGCGCACCCAGCCCTCGACCGCCCCGTACAGCGCCCCGACCGCCTCGGTGCGGGCCGGGTAGTCGGAGGAGTAGAGCATGACGTCGGTGATGGCGCGCAGTTGGCGCTCCGCCGCGGGCGGCAGGCCGAGCATCTCGGAGATGAAGGCCAGCGGGATCCGGTGCGTGTAGTCCGTCACCACATTGACCTCGGCGCACTCCCCGGCTCCTGAGCGCTCCAGCTCGTCGAGGAATCCGTCGACCTTGACGCTGACGCGCTCCCCCCATTTCTCGGTGTTGCGCGGGCTCAGCACCGGGGCGTGCATCCGCCGGATGCGCGCGTGGTGTTCACCGTCGCTCATGATCATGGCGCGGGCGTACTCGGGGTCCGGCTGCGATCCGACCATCAGCCCCGGCCTGCGCATCCACTGCGGGACCAGGGAGACGTCCTTGTCCAGCTGGGGGTGGGTGAGCGCGGCCCGCACCAGCTCCGGGTCGCAGACGACCCAGGCATGGTGGCCGAGGTAGGGGATCCGGACGACCGGCGCGACCCGCGCGGCGGCCAGCAGATCCGGCATGCAGTCGAAGGGCCCCGGGTCCGTCGGCATGGTCGTCTCGGGGGGTTCCGCGAGGCCGGTCGCCGCCGTGGCGTTCTCTGCCGTGACGTTCTCTGCCGTGGCGTTCGTCGTGACGTTCAACGTGTGACTCCTCCGGTGGGAATCTGGCCCTGGAAATCGGCCATGGATTCGATGAGTTCGGCGGCACGTCGCGGGGCGTCGTGGCTCCGGTGCTCCTCGGCGAGCGCGCCCGCGCGCCGCCGGTAGCGTTCGTCGTTCAGTACGGTGGTCACCGCGCCGCGCAGCCGGGACTCCGACACGGCCCGCCGGCCGAGGACCACTCCGGCCCCGGCCCACTTGACCCGCGCGGCCACGTCGGGGTTCTCCTCCGAGCGGGGCGCGACGACCAGGGGCACCCCGTGGGCGAGGGCCGCGTTGACGCCGTTGTAGCCCCCGTTGGTCACCATCGCGTCCACGTGCGGCAGCAGATGGTGGTACGGGACGAACCGCTCCAGCCGTACGTTGTCCGGCAGCGGTCGCAGCCGGTGGACGTCCAGGTCGCCGCCGGTGGTGACCACCACCAGGACGTCCTGGTCGGCCAGGGCCCGCACGGTGGGGACGAGCAGCCAGTCGACGTCGTTGGCGGTGGTGCCCTGGGTGACCAGCACCACCGGCCGCCCGCCGCGCAGCTCCGCCCACCAGGCCGGTGGCTCGAAGTCCGCCGGGGGGAGTCCGAACAGGCCGCCCACGAAGTGGGTTCCCGGGAGCAGGTCGCCGCGCGGGAACTCGAAGGAGGGCACCGTGCCGACCAGGTAGAGGGCGGGCGGGCGCGCGATGTTCTCCATGGCGTCCGTCCGCAGCCGCTCCAGTCCCACCTGGGCCCGGGTCCGGTCGGCCTCGCGGCGCAGGTCTCGCATCACCAGGTGGTTCCCGACGGCTCTGAGCAGCGCGTTGCGCAGCCGGCCGGGCGGCGAGGAGCTGGGTCCCAGTCCGCGGCCGAGCGGTGCGGTGTCCCTGCTGCCCAGGATGTAGACCGAGTTGCTCAGCCAGGCCAGCGGGATCCCGGTGCGCTCGGCGGCGAAGCACGCGCCGTAGCACATGTCGTCGGCGAGCAGACAGTCGGCGGGGAACCGGTCGAGGACCGCGAGCAGGTCCCTCATCTGTCCGGGCGCCGTCCGGTAGAAGATGTCGCGGACACCGGTCGTGAAGCTGGCGATCCCGGTCAGCCCGGCATGGCCGGGGAATGCCTCCTCCCTGCTCCTGCCGCCGAAGTCGAGCCCGGCGCTCATCGGTTCGAAGCACGCCCCGGCCTGTTCGACCCGCTCCTGGAAGGCCCGGCCCGTGTACCAGCGGACCTCGTGCCCGCGCCGGGCCAGTTCACGCGCGACATCGAGCATGCTGACGATGTGTCCCGGTGCCGGTGTGGTAGCGATCAACACGCGTGTCAACGTCGCCTCCCTCGGGTTCTCGTGTCACCGACGAGTGAGTACCTCTCGTGTGCGGTCCCGGCTCTGTGCGGTTCCGTCCGTGTGCGGTTCCGTCCATGTGCCTCCCGGCTCTGTGCCGTCCCGCCCGTGTGCCGTCCCGCTCTGTGCCCCTCCCGCCCGTGTGCCGTTCGGTCACGCACGCCAGCATCACCCCGTACCGGGCCGTTGGCCCCGGTACGGCCAAAACCCCACGCGTTCGCGCGGGATGGCGGCGGCGCGGGACCCCGATCGCGTCGGCGGATCGCCGAGCGAACCATCCGTGTCCGGGTGTGCCGGGGGATACGGGCGTGCCGTCACCGCGCGGACAATGACGGATAAGCAATCCCCGGCATCGCCCTTCCGGGACCGGAAAAGGCGCTGGCGTTCATCCAGGCACACGCTCCCCCGGCCCTGGACATCGCGTACTGGAGGAAATCCGTGACGGCACCCTTACAGGAGATCGACTTCGACCATACGGACGGCGCCATCGGTGGTCCCAAGAAAGTCACCGTACTCGGAGCCGGAATCGCAGGACTGGTGGCGGCCTATGAACTGGAACGCCTCGGCCATCACGTCCAAATCATCGAAGGAAGCCACGAGATCGGCGGCCGAATTCACACCCATCGCTTTCCGGGCAACGGCCGTTCGGGGCCGACCGCCGAGCTGGGCGCGATGCGTATTCCCGCCGGGCACCGGTTGACCATGCACTACATCGCCGAGCTTGGCCTGCAGAACCAGGTGAGCGAATTCCGGACGCTGTTCTCCGACGACGCCGCGTACCTGCCGAGTTCCTCCGGATACATTCGGGTGCGCGACGCGCACGAGACGCTCGTGGAGGAATTCGCAGGCGGGCTGCCGGACCGTCATTACCAGGACAATACGCTGCTGTTCGGGGCCTGGCTCGACGCCAGTATAAGAGCCATCGCACCACGCCAGTTCTACGACGGGCTGCACGACGACATAGGAGTGGAACTGCTCAATCTGGTCGATCACATCGACCTGACGCCCTACAGATGCGGCAGAGCGGGAAACAGAATCGATCTGCACGCCTTCTTCTCCGACCATCCCCAGGTCCGGTCGTTCTGCCCGCCGCGCCTGGAGCGTTTCCTCGACGATGTGCTGGACGAGACCAGCTCGACCATCGTGCGGCTGCGCGGCGGAATGGACGCGCTCCCCCGGCGGCTCGCCTCGCGGATCCGGGGCGAGATCGTCACCGGCCGCGAGGTGGTGGGCATCGACGTCCGCGATGACGCGGTGGACCTGCGGATCCGGCACGGTGTCAGGACGTTCACCAGGACCTGCGACTACGTGGTGTGCACCATCCCGTTCACAGTGCTCAAGAAGATGCCGCTGACCGGCTTCGACCAGGAGAAGCTGGACATCGTCCACCAGACGAAGTACTGGGCCGCGACGAAGATCGCCTTCCACTGCCGCGAGCCCTTCTGGGAGCAGGACGGGATCAGCGGCGGCGCCTCCTTCACCGGAGGGCACGTGCGCCAGACCTACTACCCGCCCGCCGACGGCGATCCGGCGTACGGCGCGGTGCTGCTCGCCAGCTACAGCATCGGGCCCGACGCCGACACGCTCAGCCGACTGGGCGAGGCGGAGCGCAACGCGGTCGTCATCAAGGAACTGAGCGTGATGCACCCCCAACTGCGCCGACCGGGCATGGTGCTGGGCGTGTCCGGCCGGGACTGGGGCACGCGCCACTGGTCCCGGGGGGCCGCGACGGTCCGCTGGAACCAGGAGGCGGCCCTGCGCGAGGCGGAGCGCCGGGAGGCGGCCCGGCCGCAGCGGGGGCTCTCCTTCGCCGGTGAGCACTGCTCGTCGAAGCCCGCGTGGATCGAGGGCGCGATCGAGTCGGCGATCGACGCGGCGCACGAGATCGAGTGGTACGAGCCGCGGGCGAACCGGGTATTCGCCGCCACCCGGCCGAGCCGCTCGGAGGAGTCCGCGTGAGCGTATTCGACCTGCCCCGGCTGCACTTCCGCGGTGTGGCGACGACCCATCTGCCCACCGGCCCGCGGGGCGGACTCGTCGATCTGGCGACGAACACGGCCCTCACCGCCGACGGTGCGCCCTTCCCGGCGCACCGCCCGCCCGCCGAGTACCACGACCATCTCGACGGTCTCGGGCCGCGGTTCGACAGCACGGGGCGCCCGGCGCCCGAAGGGCCGTTCAACGCGGCCAAGGGCGAGAACTTCGCCGGGAACGGGCACTTCTCGATCGACGCGCGGATCGTCAGTGTCGAGGAACGCGCGGGCCGGATCGACACCGCCGATCCGCTGGTCGGCCGCGCCGTCGACATGTGGGGGCACTACAACGAGTACCTCGCCACCACCGTCAACCGGGCCCGTGTCTTCGACGTCGATCCGTCCTGCGACTGGACGACGGCGCTCATGGTCGGGCGGTTCTGCTTCGGGCGCGACGGGCGCTCCCACGACGCGGGGTACGCGGCGAGCGGCGCCGTGCGCGGCTGCCACCCGCCGAGGTGGCACCGCACCGACCACGGCGGTGAGGCCGACGGTCCCTGGCCGCCGAAGCGGCTGCGCCGCTCCGTGGTCCACCAGTTCGTCACCGAGGACGAGGAGCTGACCTGGCTCGACGGGGTGGCGGGCTCTCCGGCGCTGCGGCGGCTGCGCGCGGCGGTGGCCCGTGCGGAGACCGGCGGCCTCGTGGTGCAGTTCGCCCTCGGTCACGGGTCGGCTCCGCAGGCGCCCGACCGGCCGACCCGGTGGCGGCTGCACGGGACGATCGCGCCCTGGCGTCCGCACGAGCCGCGCACGTATCCGGCGGGCCGGCTGCTCGTCCCCGACCGCTCTCCTCCCGGCCGGTCACCCGGCGCACCGCACCACCTCACCTGCGAACTGACGGATGATCAGGTCACTCTCAACATGATCACCGCGTTGTCAGGACCGGCCGACATCGGCGATCTCGAACTGCGCACGGCCGTATCAGGCGCGCTGGTGGCCCGGGTGGACCGGCAGGCGTATCTCGGCGAGGGCTACGGCCTGACCTGCGGCCTGGTCACCGTTCCGCTCGGCATACCGGCGGAGGCGGCGGCCGGGGAGGGGCTCGTTCTGGTGGGCACGGGACCCGGCGGCGGCCCGGTGACCCAGCTGCGCGAGCGGGAGGTCAACGTCCAGACCGACGACGCCTGTCTCTTCCTGGAGCATCCCAGGACCCCGGACGACGCCGAGCACGACGTGGAGGTGCCCGTACGGTCCTTCGTGCGCGGGCGTCCCGGCGCGGTCGACGGGATCGGCGTACGGCAGTTCTTCAACCCCCGGGCGCTGCCGCGCGACCCGGCGGCCCGCTCCCCCGAGGCGCGCTGCTCCGACGTCGACATCGTCCGGCTGCGCGCGGGCCGCCGGGACGCCCCGGGCGCCTGGGCGAGCACGTGTGCGCTGGCCACGGACGCGGCGGGGCTGGGGTGGTTCACCCTGCGCGGCGCGGCGGCCGGCACCGCCCGGGTGCTGCTGTCCACCGGCATCGGCGACCTGCCGTGCGACCCGGACCTGCCCGGCTCCGCCATGGTCGGCTACGACCACGACGACGCGCTCGGCTACTGGCCCGGCGCCGGATATCTGTCGGTGCGGGTGCTCCCCGACGACTGGCGGCTGGACGGGATCGGCCCCGAGGAGGCCACCTTCGACCTGGTGTACGCGGAGGTCTTTGCCTACTACGAACACCTGTACTCCTTCATGAAGGCGGAGGTCTTCAGTCTGGCCGACCGGTGCAAGGTCGAGACGTACGCGAAGCTGATCTGGCAGATGTGCGACCCGCGCAACAAGGCGAAGACCTTCTACATGCCGCCGACCCGGGACCTGTCCGCACCGAAGGCGCGGCTCCTGCTGGCCTTCCTGCGGGCCCAGCAGACGCCGGACGAGGTCCTCCTGACGGTGCCCGCCACCGGGCTGGTGAGCGGCACGATCACCACCCGCTCCGGGCTCGTCAAGGCGCTGCGCGACGCCGCCGCGATCGAACTGGCCGTCATGCTGCAGTACTTGTACGCGGCGTACTCGCTACCCACCCACGGCGCGGCGGTGGAGTACGTACGGCGCGGCGTGTGGACGCCCGAGCAGGCCCGGCTCGCCTGCGGCGACGGCGGAGAGACCCTCGACGAGGGCATCCGCAGCATGCTGCTGAACATCGCCCGCGAGGAGATGATCCACTTTCTCCTCGTCAACAACATCCTCATCGCCATGGGCGAACCGTTCCACGTGCCCCGGATCGACTTCTCCACCCTCAACCACGAGCTGCCGGTGCCGCTGGACTTCTCCCTGGAGGCGCTGGGGCCCGGCAGCGTCGAGCGGTTCGTACTGATCGAGCGGCCGGCGGATCTCGTCCGCGAGGTGCGCCGGGGCGACGCGGCGAAGGCGCCCGCGTACCCCGACGAGCGGCAGCCGTACGGATCGCCGAGCGAGCTGTACGCGGACATCCGGGAGGGGCTGCGGCGGATCCCCGGCCTGTTTCTGGTGGACCGGGGCCGGGGCGGCGGCGAACACCACCTCTTCCTGCGGGAGTCCGTCAACCGGCACCACCCCGACTACCAGCTCGAAGTCGACGACCTCTCCAGCGCGCTGTTCGCGATCGACGTCATCACCGAACAGGGCGAGGGCGGGGTGCTGGGGCCGCGCGTCGCGGAGGACTCGCACCACGCCTCGTTCCTGCGGATCTCCGACCTGCTGCGCGGCGCGCCGACGGGGCGGGCGCGGCCGGGCGGCGAGCGCTGGAACCCGGCCTACCCCGTCGTACGCAACCCGACCCTCGGGCCGGGCGGTCCTGCCATGGTGACGGTCACCGCCCCGGACGCCCGGTCGGTCATGGAGCTGTTCAACCGCTCCTACTTCATGGCGCTGCAGCTCATGGCGCAGCACTTCGGTGAGCGCCCGGACGGGAGCCTGCGGCGCTCCGACCTGATGAACGGGGCGATCGACATGATGACGGGTCTGATGCGCCCCCTGGCGGAGCTGCTGGTGACGCTGGACTCGGGGCGCCGGGGCACGACCGCGGGGCCGTCGTTCGAACTGGCCGAGCACCCCGCCCCGGTGGCCCGTCCCGATGTGGCGAGGCGCGGCATCGCGCTGCGCCTGGACCACCTGGCGGCGGCCTGCGGCAAACAGCCCCTGGTGCCCGCCCGGGTGGGAGAGATGAGCGCGTTCTGGGCCGACCGCTTCCGGCCGCCCGGCTGATCCGGACGCGGGGCCGAGGGCTCCCCCGTCGGCGTGCCGCGAACGGCGACGCCACACCGCCAACCGAAGGAGAGCGCATGCCGTCCGCGACGCTGCCGCGGTTCGACCTCAAGGGCTGGGACAGGGAGGACATCGCACACCCGTACCCGGTGTACCGGCGCTACCGGGAGAGCGCGCCGGTCCATCGCGGGGCGTCGGGCGCGGGCGGCCCGGAGACCTTCTACGTCTTCTCCTACGACGAGGTCGTCCGGGTGTTGTCGAGCACCCGGTTCGGCCGGGACGCCCGCGTGGCGTCCGGCGACGCCGACGCGGTGCCCGTGCCCGTACCCGCCGAGTACCGGGCCCTGCGGGCCGTCGTCGAGAACTGGCTGGTGTTCCTGGACCCGCCGCGCCACACCGAGCTGCGGTCCCTGCTCGCCTCGGAGTTCTCGCCCTCGGTCGTCGCCGGGCTGCGGCCCCGCATCGCGCGGATCGCGCACGAGCTGCTGGAGCGGCTCGCCCCGCACCGGGCGCCCGACCTGGTCGAGGGCTTCGCGGCACCGTTCCCCGTCCTCGTCATCTCCGAGCTGCTCGGCATTCCGCGGGAGCACCACGCGTGGCTGCGCGAGAACGCGGTGGCCCTCCAGGAGGCCAGTACCACCCGGTCGCGCGGCGGTACGGGCGGCTACCCGGGGGCCGAGGCGGCGGCGCGCGAGTTCGCCGGCTACTTCCGGCGGGAGGTGCGCGCGCGGCGCGGGGACGACCGCGGCGACCTGCTCACCCTGCTCGTACGCGCCCGGGACGGCGGTGCGCCGCTGACCGTGGACGGCATCGTGGGGACCTGTGTGCACCTGCTGACCGCCGGGCACGAGACCACGACCAACTTCCTGGCGAAGGCGGTGCTGGCGCTGCGGGCGCGCCCGCACCTCCTCGACGAGCTGCGGACCGCGCCCGAACTGCCGCCGGGGACGGTCGAGGAGCTGTTGCGCCACGACCCCCCGGTGCAGGCGGTGACGCGCTGGGCGTACGACGACACCCGCGTCGGCGATCACGAGGTGGCGCGCGGCAGCCGCGTGGTGGCCCTGCTGGGCTCGGCGAACCGGGATCCCGCGCGCTTCCCCCGCCCCGACGTCCTGGACGTGCGCCGCCCCGCCGACCGGCACCTGGGTTTCGGTCTCGGCATCCACTACTGCCTGGGCGCGACGCTGGCCCGTGCCGAGGCCGAGATCGGCCTCAAGGCGCTGCTGAACGGCCTTCCCTGGCTGGGCGAGGGCGGTCAACAGGTCGACTACGCGGACGACATGGTCTTCCACGGACCGACCCGGCTGGTCCTCACCCCGCCGGGAGCGCCGTCCCCACTCCCCTGACCGGCGCGGCGGCCCGGCCCGGCCCAACCCCGGCCCCGCGTCACACCACACCGCGTCACACCACACCACACCGCAGCGCACCACACCGCATCACACCGCACCGCACCGCACCGCACCGCACGAAGAGAAGGCACCCATGACGCAGCAGTCCGACACCGCCCCCGGTTCCACTCCCGGCTCCGTCGGCCGGGCGTACGACCAGTTCGCCGACGCCGGAGCCACCACCGCCCTGGGCGGCAACATCCACGTGGGGTACTGGGACGACGGCGAGCACGACCTCCCGATCGCCGAGGCCACCGACCGCCTCACCGATCTCGTCGCCCGTCACCTCGCCCCGCGGCGGGACCAGCGGATCCTGGACGTGGGATGCGGCAACGGCGATCCGGCGCTGCGGATCGCGGGCGCGTACGACGTACGCCTGAGCGGCATCACCGTCAGCGAGCGGCAGCTCGCCCAGGCGGCCGAGCGGGCGGCCGGTCACGACGCGCGCGACCGGGTCTCGTTCCAGCTGGCGGACGCCATGGACCTCCCCTTCGAGGACGGTTCCTTCGACGGCGCGCTGGCGATCGAGTCGCTGCTGCACATGCCCGACCAGTGTGCCGCGCTGTCGGAGATCCGCCGCGTCGTGCGCCCAGGCGGCCGGCTGGTCGTCGCCGACCAGTGCCGACGGCGGCCCTTCACCGGCCGCGACCGGGCGCTGTTCGACAACATGCTGAGCGTCTACCGGATCGCCGGGATCAACACGCCCGACGAACACGCCGCGCGTCTCGCCGAGTCGGGCTGGCAGCTGCTGGCGATGACGGACATCGGCGAACAGGTCCGCGCCAGTTACGGGCACGTCGCGGCCGCCTTCCGGGAACTCGCCGCCTCCCTCGACCCGGGCGGCGCCGAGCGGATCGGCGCGGCGGCCGACCTGATGGAGACCTTCGGGAAGCACCCGTACACCGGCTACGTGCTGATCACCGCGCGGCGGCCCTGAGCCAACGGCCCTGAGCCGACGGCCGGACGCGCACCCCGCTTCCGTTCCGACGCCCGACGCCCGACGCCCGACGCCCGACGCATGACGCATGACGCCCCACGCCTGACGCCTGACGCCTCGCAGACAGGGAGTCCCCCCGATGCCGTCCCGTCTCGTCCCACCGCCCACCACCGCGTACCCCGCCGCCGTACGGCCGCGCGAGGACCGCGAACAGGCCGACCGTATCGCCCTGTCGGCCGCGACCGCCCGGGGTTCGCTGCTGCCGACCGAGGAGGTCCGCGCCTGGCTGGCCGAGCGGCGCAGGGCCAATGTCTTCCAGGTGGAACGGGTGCCGTTCGCGCGGCTGGACGAGTGGCGGTTCGAGCGCGGCACCGGCAATCTCGGCCACAGCAGCGGGCGGTTCTTCACCGTCGAGGGCATGCATGTGGTGGAGCGGGACGGACCCCACGGCGACGGGCCGCGCCGGGAGTGGCGCCAGCCGGTCATCAGACAGCCCGAGGTGGGCATCCTGGGCATCCTGGCCAAGGAGTTCGACGGGGTGCTGCACTTCCTGATGCAGGCCAAGATGGAGCCGGGCACCCCCAATCTGCTCCAGCTCTCACCGACCGTGCAGGCCACCAGGAGCAACTACACCCGGGCCCACCGGGGCACGGACGTGAAGCTCATCGAGCCCTTCTTCCGGCCCGACCGGGACCGTGTCATCGTCGACGCCCTCCAGTCGGAGCAGGGCTCGTGGTTCTTCCACAAGTCCAACCGCAACATGGTCGTCGAGACCCGCGGCGAGATCCCGCCGCTCGACGACTTCTGCTGGCTGACGCTCGGTCAGATCGCCGAACTCCTGCACGTGGACGACCTGATCAACATGAATGCCAGGACGGTGCTGTCCTGTCTGCCGCGACCGGACCGGACCCCCGGCGCGCTCCTGTCCGACACACAGCTCCTGTCCTGGTTCACCGGCGAGCGCTCCCGGCACGACGTACGCGCCGAGCGCGTCCCGCTCTCCTCCGTACGCGGCTGGCGGCAGGGCGCCGAGACCATCGAGCACGAGGACGGCCGCTACTTCAGGATCGCCGCCGTCTCGGTACGGGCCGGCAACCGCGAAGTGGTCAGCTGGACACAGCCGTTGCTCGAACCCGTCGGGGTGGGGATCGCCGCGTTCCTCCTGCGCGAGATCGGCGGGGTACGGCATGTCCTGGTGCACGCGCGGGCCGAGGGCGGCTGCCTGGACACGGTCGAGCTGGCCCCGACCGTCCAGTGCACCCCCGGCAACTACGCCCACCTGCCGCCCGAGGAGCGCCCGCGCTTCCTCGACGCCGTCCTCGGCGTCCCCGCCTCGCGCGTCCGCTACCAGGCCGTCCACTCCGAGGAGGGCGGGCGCTTCCTCAACGCGCGGAACCGGTATCTGGTCGTCGAAGCCGTCGGCGCCGACGCCGCGCTCGACCCGCCCCCCGGCTACGCCTGGGCCACCCCCGCCCAGCTCGGCGCCCTCACCCGGCACGGCCACTACCTCAACGTGGAGGCCCGCACCCTGCTGGCCTGCCTCAACGCGATGGCCACCCGGCCCCGGGAAGGAGCGCGGCATGACGCTGGAGTGTGACCTGACGCGGGAGTGTGACACGGCGCGGGAGTGTGACACGGCGCGGGAGTGTGACACGGCGCGCGCGCGTGGACCGCTGATCACCGTGCTCGGCGCCTCGGGCTTCGTCGGGTCGGCCGTCACCCGCGCGCTGGCCCGCCGTCCCGTCCGGCTGCGGGCGGTCGCGCGCCGACCGAGCGCGCCCCCGCCAGGACCCGCCGAGACCACCGTCGTCAGCGCCGATCTCACCGACCGGGCGGCGCTCGCCGAGGCGGTCGCCGGATCGGACGCGGTGGTGCATCTGCTCCTCGCGGACGGCGGATGGCGGGCGGCCGAGACCGAGCCGGACGCCGAGCGCGTCAACGTGGGGGTGATGCGGGACCTCGTCGACGTGCTGGGGCCGACCGCCGACGGCGGGCCACCGCTGGTGGTGTACGGCGGCGCCGCCTCGCAGGTCGGCGCACCGCCGCGCGAGCCGCTCGACGGCAGCGAGCCCGACCGGCCAGAAACCGTCTACGACCGGCAGAAACTGACGGCGGAACACCTCCTGAAGAAGGCCACGGCCGACGGCCTGGTACGCGGCATCAGCCTGCGTCTGCCCACGGTGTTCGGCGAGTGCGCCGGGCCGGGCCCCGGCGACCGCGGCGTCGTGTCCGCCATGGCGCGGCGGGCGCTCGCGGGCGAGACGCTCACCATGTGGCACGACGGCACGGTGCGGCGCGACCTGGTCCACGTCGACGACATCGCCGCGGCGTTCACGGCCGCGCTCGACCACCCGGACGCCCTGGTGGGCGGCCACTGGCTGCTCGGCGCGGGCCGGGGCGACGCGCTCGGCGACGTCTTCCGGCTCGTCGCCCGCACCACGTCCGACCACACGGGGCGCCTCCCGGTCGCCGTGGTGTCCGTCGATCCGCCCGCGCACGCCCCCGTGACGGACTTCCGCAGCGTCACCATCGACTCCTCCCCGTTCCGGGCCGCCACCGGCTGGCGCCCCAGGACCTCGCTGCCCGAAGGGGTGCGCCGCACCGTCGCCGCGCTCGCCGTACAGCGGCGGGAGAGCCGGTGAGGGACCCACTTCCGATCTCCGGAAAGGCTGGTACATGACCACACGTGTCTGGGATTACCTGGCGGAGTACGAGACCGAGCGCGCGGACGTCCTCGACGCCGTGGAGACGGTCTTCGGCTCCGGGCAGCTCGTGCTCGGCGCGAGCATGCGCGGTTTCGAGGCGGAGTTCGCCGCCTACCACGGGGTGGAGCACTGCGTCGGCGTCGACAACGGCACCAACGCGATCAAGCTCGGACTCCAGGCGCTCGGTGTGGGACCGGGCGACGAGGTGATCACGGTGTCGAACACGGCGGCGCCGACCGTGGTCGCCATCGACTCCACGGGCGCCACCCCGGTCTTCGTCGACGTCCGCGCGGACGACTTCCTGATGGACACCGGCCAGGTGGCGGCGGCCGTCACCGCACGCACACGGTGCCTCCTGCCGGTGCATCTGTACGGGCAGTGCGTGGACATGGCCCCCCTGCGGGAGCTGGCCGACCGGCACGGGCTGGTCATCCTGGAGGACTGCGCCCAGGCACACGGCGCCCGGCAGGGCACCACGCCCGCGGGCACGACCGGTGACGCCGCCGCCTTCTCCTTCTATCCGACCAAGGTCCTCGGCGCGTACGGGGACGGCGGCGCGACGATCACCTCGGACGGGTCCGTGGCGCGCAAGCTGCGCCGACTGCGCTACTACGGCATGGAGGACCGCTACTACACACTGGAGACCCCGGCCCACAACAGCCGACTGGACGAGGTCCAGGCCGAGATCCTGCGGCGCAAACTCCGGCGGCTCGACACCTACATCGCGGACCGCAGGGCCGTCGCGCGGCGCTACGCCGACGGCCTCGCCGACACCGGTCTCGTCCTGCCGCGCACCGTCCCCGGCAACGAGCACGTCTACTACGTGTACGTGGTGCGCCACCCCCGGCGCGACGACATCATCGAGCGCCTCGGGGCCTACGACATCCAGCTCAACATCAGCTACCCGTGGCCGGTGCACACCATGACCGGCTTCGCCCACCTCGGATACGCCGAGGGCTCGCTGCCGGTCACCGAGGCGCTGGCCGCCGAGATCTTCTCGCTGCCGATGTACCCCTCGCTCGCGCCCGACCTGCAGGACAAGGTCATCCACGCGGTGCGCGAGGTGCTGACCACGCTGTGACCACCCCACGCCGACCACGCCGACCACGGCGTTCCGGCCCGGCCCGGCCACCGGCCACCGGCCGTCCGACCGTCCACCGACCCATGGGAGCCCCTGTGAAAGCACGCGAACTCGCCGTCGAGGGAGCAATCGAGTTCACCCCGCGCGTCTTCCCCGACGACCGGGGCCTGTTCCTCTCGCCGTTCCAGGAGGAGGCGTTCGCCGAGGCGCACGGCGCCCCGCTGTTCCGGGTCGCGCAGACCAACCACAGTGTGTCCCGGCGCGGCGTGGTCCGGGGCATCCACTTCACCGTGACACCGCCCGGCTGCGCGAAGTACGTCTACTGCGCACGCGGCAGCGCGCTGGACATCGTGGTCGACATCAGGGTCGGCTCGCCCACGTTCGGCGTGTGGGACTCGGTGCTGATGGACCAGCGGGACCACCGCACCAGCTACTTCCCGGTCGGGGTGGGCCACGCGTTCGTGGCGCTGGAGGACGACACCGTCATGTCGTACATGCTCTCCGGGAGTTACGTGGCGGAGCACGAACTCGCCCTGTCCGTCCTCGATCCGGCCCTCGCGCTGCCCCTCACCGACGGCGTGCCCGTCCTCTCCGACCGGGACCGCGCCGCGCCCACGCTCGCCGAGGCGCGCGAGCGGGGGCTGCTGCCCGACTACGCCCGCTGCCGGGAGATCGAGCGGGGGCGGCTGCCGGAGGCCACGGTGGTCGCGGACGCCTGACGCGCCCCGCCCGCGTCCGCGCGGACGCCCCCCACCGCGTCCACCTCGGCGGACGCCCCGACACCACCGCTCGTACCGCCTTCCCGTACCACCTGTTCGCACCCAGAACCGAAAGGCCGCTGCCATGACAGAAACCACCCGGACCCTGCCCGTACCGGGAGCCGTCGGAGAGCTGTACGACCGGCTGACACTCAGCGCGATGCACGACGGCACCTTCAACCCCAACGTGCACATCGGCTACTGGGACACACCCGACTCCAAGGCCACCATCGAGGAGGCGATGGACCGGCTCACCGACGTGTTCACCGAATGGCTGCGGGTGGACGGCACGTCCCACGTCCTCGACCTGGGCTGCGGGGTGGGCGGCCCCGGTCTGCGGCTCGTCTCGCACACCGGCGCGCGGGTCACCGGGATCAGCGTCAGCGAGGAGCAGATCAAGACCGCCAACCGGCTGGCGGCCGAGGCCGGACTCGCCGACCGGGCCGTGTTCCAGCACGGCGACGCGATGAGACTGCCCTTCGCGGACGACTCGTTCGACGCGGTGATGGCCCTGGAGTCGCTCTGCCACATGCCGGACCGGCAGCAGGTGCTCACCGATGTGGCCCGGGTGCTCGCCCCCGGCGGCCGGCTCGTGCTGACCGACGTGTTCGAGCGCCACCCGCGCAAGGAGGTACGGCACCCGGGCATCGACAAGTTCTGCCGCGACCTGATGTCCACCACGGCCGACGTCGACGACTACGTCGCGCTGCTGCACCGCAGCGGCCTGCGGCTGCGCGGCATCCTCGACATCACCGAGCAGACCACGCTGCGTCTCGCCGAGGAGCTGGGCAAGGTGGCGACGGCGCAGGACCGCCCGGCGGCGATGAACGAGGGCAACTTCGACTTCACCGAGGACGCCTTCCGGCCGTCCGACCTGGCGGGAGTCGACGACTTCGGCTGCCTCCTCGTCATCGCGGAGCGCCCGTGAGCGGCGCCGCCCCGGGCCCGGCGCGGTCCGGCGGCCGGACGGACGCGCGGACGTCCGGGCGGACGGACGGGCGAACCGACGGGCAGATCGATGTGCGGACCGACGTGCTGATCGTGGGCGGCGGCCCGGTCGGCCTGGCGCTGGCGCTCGACCTCACGTACCGGGGGATCGACTGCGTGGTCGCCGACGCCGGGGACGGGAAGGTCCGGCATCCCAAGGTGAGCACCATCGGCCCGCGCTCCATGGAACTGTTCCGGCGCTGGGGCGTCGCGGACGCCGTCCGGGGCGCCGGATGGCCCGCCGACCATCCGCTGGACATCGCCTGGGTCACCAGGGTCGGCGGCCACGAGATCTACCGGTACCGGCGCGGAACGGCCGCGAACCGCCCGGCGTTCACCCACACCCCCGAGCCCGACCAGATGTGCCCGGCGCACTGGCTGAACCCGGTGCTGACCCGGGCCGTGGGCGTCCACCCGGACGGTCCGCTGCGGCTGCGCACCACCGTCGACGACGTGGTACGGGCCGACGACCACGTCGACGCCACCCTCACCGACCACGTCACCGGGACGGCCACCGGCATCCGGGCGCGGTTCCTGGTCGCCTGTGACGGCGCCTCCTCCCCCGTCCGCCGGGCCTGCGGCATCGACGCGCCGGCCCGCCACCGCACGGAGGTCTTCCGCAACATCCTCTTCCGCGCCCCCGAGCTGCGGGAGCGGCTCGGGGAGCGGGCCGCCCTCGTCCACTTCCTCATGCGGTCGTCCACGATGCGCTTCCCGCTGCGCTCGCTGAACGGCAGCGACCTGTACAACCTGGTCGTGGGCGCGGGCGACGGCGCGGAGGAGACCGACGCGCTGACGCTGATCCGTGACGCGCTCGCCTTCGACACCCCGGTGGAGCCGCTGAGCGACGGCGCGTGGCACCTCACCCACCGCGTCGCCGACCGGTACCGGGCCGGGCCGGTCTTCCTGGCCGGCGACGCCGCGCACACGCTGGCGCCCGCCGGCGGCTTCGGGCTCAACACCGGTATCGGCGACGCCGCCGACCTGAGCTGGAAGCTCGCCGCCACGCTGGAGGGCTGGGCCGGGCGCGGGCTGCTCGACACGTACGAGACCGAGCGCAGGCCGATCGCGCTGGAGAGTCTGGAGGAGGCCAACGTCAATCTGCGGCGCACCCTGCGCAGAGAGGTTCCCCCCGAGATCCATCTGGACGGACCCGTGGGCGAGCGGGCCCGTGCGGAGATGGCGAAGCGGCTGGAGAGCAGTGGCGCGCGGCGGGAGTTCGACGCCCCGGAGATCCACTTCCGGCAGCGCTACCGCTCCCCCGCCGTCATCGAGGACCCGGGCGCCAACCGGCGTCCGGACGGTCCCGGCGGGCCGGACGCCGGTTGGCGCCCCGGCAGCGAGCCGGGCCTGCGGGCCGCGCACGCCTGGTGGGACGCCACCACCTCCACGCTCGACCTGTTCGGGCGCGGGTTCGTCCTGCTGCGCTTCGCCGAGCACGGGGAACTCGCCCCGGTGGAGCGCGCGTTCGCCGAGAAGGGGGTGCCGCTGACCGTGCGCGCCGGGGGCGACGCGGAGGTCGCGGGGCTCTACGAGCGGTCCTTCGTGCTGGTCCGCCCGGACGGCCATGTGGCGTGGCGGGGCGACGATCCGCCGCGCGACCCGGCGGCGTTCGTCGACACGGTGCGCGGCGACCGGGTGCCGTAGAGCGGTGTGGGCGGGCGGCGGGGCGCCCGCCCACACCGCCCTCAGACCATGATCTTCTCGACCAGGAGCCGCACCGCCGCCGCGACCGACTCGGCGTCGACCCCGGCGGAACGCAGCTGTTCCTCCGGCGTCGCCGAGCCCGGCACGTTCCCCACGGCCAGCCGGACCAGGCGCCTCGGCGCGGGGCGGCCGTCCGCGAAGACCTCGGCGACCGCGTCGCAGGACAACGAACCACCGCACACAAAGTCACCCCACCAGCGTGCGACACCTCGGGCATACCCGGCTCGCGGGCGGCGGGCGCCTGACCGTATGACCGTATGACCCGATGTATCACCCTCCGGAGTCGAACGTGCGCGACGACAGCTCCGACACACACCGCCGGCCGTACCCCGGCGCCGGGCGCGCCTCTCGGCGTGTCTCAGGGCGTGGTGGCCGAGACGACGAAGACCCGGGGGAATCCGGGGTCGGTCAGGTCCACCACGACGTCCTGGTCGGGTCTGGGGCTCTCCTGCCGGTGGCTGAGGCCCGCCCAGTCGTGGCCCGGGATGCCGAAGTTCCAGCCGACCACGTCCCGGTCGCGGGGCGTGATGGTCAAGGAGCCCTCCTTGAGCGCGGAGCGGCTGGTCCCCAGCTCGGTCAGGAAGGTGTCGAGCCGCCCGGAGGTGACGTCGAACTGCACGTACAGGCGGCTGGTGCGCCAGTTGCTGGTCTCGAAGTAGCGCACGTCCGTGGCGCCCGCGGGGACGGGCACCTCGAAGACGCGCCGCTTCATCTTGGACGGGCGCAGCGGCTGCAGGCCGGTCGCGGACGACTCCAGCTCCTTGTCCCGCCCGCTGTCGCGGCTCTGCCCGGCGGAGATCACCAGATAGCCCGCCGGGATGCCGATGAGCAGCACGATGACGATGGCCGTGAGCCAGCGGCGGCGGTTGCGGTGCCGCCGGTCCTCCGGCGGACGGCCGCCGGGTCCCGAGCCGGGGCCCGGGATCTCGCCGCCGCCCCCGCCACCCCCGTCGCCGGGGCCGCCTGGGCCGCCTGGGGCCGCCGCCACGGTGTCGCGCACGCTGCCCAGGGTCATGACGCCGGGTCCTGGGGCGTGCGCGGATTGCGGATGGCCTGCGCGTAGCGCTCGTACCGTTCGTAGCGCTCCACGCGGCGGCGCTTGGCGCGCCGGAAGCGCCGGGCCACCAGCCGGGAGAGGTCGGCGGCGCCGACCATGCCCGCCTCCGGGCCGAGCTGTGCCTTGACGATCCGGGCCTCGGGGCGGTAGCCGCGGCCGGTGAGGTTGCGGCGGAAGGCGTCGCGGGCGGGGCCGATCAGCAGATCGTCGGCGGCGCTGACGCCGCCGCCGATGACGAAGCAGGACGGGTCGAGCGCGGCGGCGAGGTTGGCGATGCCGACGCCGAGCCACTGGCCGATGTCCTGGAACAGCTCGACGCACATGGCGTCGCCCTCGCGGGCGAGTTCGGTGATCAGCGGTCCGGTGATCTCGTGGACGTTGCCCTTGACCCGGTCGATGATGTTGTACGCGACCGGGGAGTCGGCGGCGGCCAGCTCCCTGGCCTCCCGTACGAGGGCGTTGCCGGAGCTGTACTGCTCCCAGCAGCCGCGGTTGCCGCACGCGCAGCGGTGGCCGCCGGGGACGACCTGCATATGACCGAACTCGCCGGCGACTCCGAACTTGCCCCGCTTGACGCGGCCGTCCTCCAGTATGGCGCCGCCGATGCCGGTGCCGAGCGTGATCATGACGAGGTGGTCCTCGCCGCGCCCGGCGCCGAAGCGCCACTCGGCCCAGGCGGCCGTGTTGGCGTCGTTGTCGACCATCACCGGGACGGCGAGCCGCGAGGAGAGCGCGTCCCTGAGCGGCTCGTCGCGCCAGGCCAGGTGCGGGGCGAACAGCACCTTCGAGCGGTCCGCGTCGACCCAGCCGGCC
Source organism: Streptomyces corynorhini (assembly GCF_003346515.1). GTDB lineage: Bacteria > Actinomycetota > Actinomycetes > Streptomycetales > Streptomycetaceae > Streptomyces > Streptomyces corynorhini. The sequence goes on along the minus strand of NZ_QQNA01000063.1, from coordinate 5,670 downwards.
GCGCCGATGCCGACGGCGTGCACGTCGTGCCGGTCGGAGAGGTCGAGGACCAGCTCGACGATGGTGTCCTCGACGACCCGGGGGCTCTTGGACTTGTCCGGCGTCTCGGTCCTGAGCTTCTCCAGGATGTTGCCGTCCGGGTCGACGACACCGGCCATCACCTTCGTACCGCCGATGTCGATGCCGACGGTCGGCACCCGGGGGGCGGTGAGCAGGGAGCGGCGCTCTTTGGTGCCCACGGTCCGCAGGACGGTGGCGCGCGCGGTGCCCCGGTGGGCGAAGTCGCGGTAGGTGCTCATCGGCGCGTCCCCCTCGTGGCCGTCGGCTCAGTCTTGCCGTACCGAGTGGGGCGGCGGCTGGGTGCTCGCACGAGTCGTGTCGTCCCTGCGGGGTCGGGGGCCGGCTGGCCCGGACGGGCAGCGGCGGCGGACGGTGTCCGCCCTGCCAGATTGTGCCATCCGGGGCGGGTGGGTTCGCTGTGCGGCCCGTCGGGGGCCGCACAGCGGTCGTACGACAGGTGGTACGGGAGGCCGTACGCGGGCCGTACGGGAGGGGTCCCGCCGCAGGACAGGACGCCGGTTCAGCGCTCGGGGTTCCCGCCGGACGCCGGACCGTCGGGAGCCGGACCGTCGCCCCCGCCGTCCCCGGCGGCCCCGCTGGCCCCGGCGGCCCCGTCCGTGGGGGGAGCGCCGGGGAGGGGCGGTGCGGGGGCGCGCTCCAGTTCGTGGCTCAGCTCCTCCAGCTCGGAACCGCCCGCCATCTGGCGCGTCAGCTCGTCCAGGGTGATGGAGTCCTTGGTGTGGCTCCCGGCCATCACTCCACGCTTGAGCAGCACGAACCGGTCACCGACGAGATACGCGTGGTGGGGATTGTGCGTGATGAGGACCACGCCGAGCCCCGCGTCGCGCGCGGCTGCCACGTACTTGAGCACCACGCCCGACTGCTTGACCCCGAGCGCCGCCGTGGGCTCGTCCAGGACCAGCACCTTCGCGCCGAAGTGCACGGCGCGGGCGATGGCCACGCACTGGCGCTCGCCGCCCGACAGGGTGCCGATCGGCTGGTCGACGTCGCGCAGGTCGATGCCCATGCCCAGCAGCGCCGTACGGGTGGTCTCGCGCATCAGGGCGACATCGAGCCGCTTGAAAGGCCCCGCGCCCTTCGTCGGCTCGGAGCCGAGGAAGAAGTTCCGCCAGACCGGCATGAGCGGTACGACGGCGAGGTCCTGGTAGACCGTGGCGATGCCCCGGTCCAGCGCGTCGCGCGGGGAGGCCAGGGCGGCGGGCTCACCGTCGATCAGGAAGGCGCCGGCGTCGTGCCCGTGCAGCCCTGCGATGATCTTGATCAGGGTGGATTTACCGGCGCCGTTGTCGCCGAGCACGCAGCTGATCTCACCCGCCTCGACCCGCAGCGAGACGCCTTCCAGCGCGCGTACGTTGCCGTAGTACTTGCTGACGTCGTCGAGTTCGACCAGGGTCATCGGGAAGCCTCCGCGCGCTTGCGCACCCAGGCGTTGAGCAGGGTGGCCAGAAGGAGCATCGCTCCGAGGAAGAACTTGAACCAGTCCGGGTCCCACTCCGCGTACACGATGCCCTTGCTGGTCATGCCGAAGATGAAGGCGCCGACCGCCGAGCCGATGGCGGAGCCGTAGCCGCCGGTGATCAGACAGCCGCCGATGACGGCGGCGATGATGTAGATCAGCTCGTTGCCGACGCCCTCGCCCGACTGGACGACGTCGAACGAGAACAGCAGGTGCTGGCCGGAGATCCAGGCGCAGAAGGCCACGCCCATGTAGAGGCCGATCTTGGTCCGCACCACCGGGACGCCGACCGCGCGGGCGGCGTCGTCGTTGCCGCCGACCGCGAAGATCCAGTTGCCGAAGCGGGTCCGCAGCAGGATCCAGGTGGCCAGCGCCACGAGGACGGCCCACCACAGGATGGTGACCTTCAGGTCGATGGAGCCGAGGGACAGCTGCGAGGCGAAGACCGCGCGGGCGGAGGCGAAGCCCTCCATGTCGCCGATGGTCTTGGTCGACACCGACTCGCTGATCAGTTTCGTCACGCCGAGGTTGAGGCCGGTGAGCATCAGGAACGTACCGAGCGTGATGATGAAGCTGGGGAGTCGGGTCCGGGTCAGCAGGAATCCGTTGAAGACCCCGAAGGCCAGCGTGACCAGCAGCGACACCCCGACGCCCACCCAGACGTTCGCCGTCATCTCGTAGCTGAACATCGACGAGATCAGCGCGGAGCTGGTGACCATCACCCCGGCGGAGAGGTCGAACTCGCCGCCGATCATCAGCAGGGCCACCGGGACGGCCATGATGCCGATGGTGGAGGCCGCGTACAGGACCGTCCCGAAGCTGGAGAGCCGCAGGAACGAGTCCGCCATGACCGCGAAGAAGAGGAAGACGGCCGCCGCGCCGACGACGGAGCCCAGCTCGGGCCGGCCCAGGAGTGTGCGCAGCGGCGAGGCGCGCAGCAGGCGTTCGTCGCCCGCGGGGGGTGCGGTCACGCTCACCGGGTGCTCCGCTTGGTGTACTCGGCGAGCGCGTCGGCGTCCTTCTCCGTGATGATCTGCGGGCCGGTCAGGACGGGGCGTCCGCCGCCGAGGACGTCGGCGTTGTAGCGGTAGAGCCAGAGCAGGTCGACGGCCTCGTACCCCTGGAGGTAGGGCTGCTGGTCGACGGCGAAGCCGAGGGTGCCCGCCTTGAGGGAGGAGACGACCTTGGGGTTGAGGTCGAAAGTGTCGATCTCGGCCTTGCTGTTCGCGTTCGCCTTCGCCTTCACGGCGGCGTCGGCGAAGGGGGCGCCGAGGGTGACGACGGAGTCGATGCTCTGGTCGGTCTGGAGCTTGGCCTCGATGGACGCCTGGACGTCGGGCATGTTCGTGCCGTCGACGTAGAGGTTCTGCAGGGTGCCGCCGAAGGTCTTCTTGGCGCCGGCGCAGCGCTGCTCGTGGCCGACGTTGCCCTGCTCGTGGATGACGCAGAGGGCCTTCTTCTTGCCGCGCTCGTCCAGCTCCTCGCCGACGGCCTCACCGGCGATGGACTCGTCCTGGCCGATGTGGGTGAGGGCGCCGTACTTCTTGGACTCCTCGGCGCCCGAGTTCACGGTGATCACCGGGATGCCCGCCTTGACGGCCTTGGTGACGACGTCCTTCATGGCGTCGGGCTTGGCGAGGGTGACGATCAGCCCGTCGACCTTCTTGTCTATGTAGGACTGGACGAGCTGGGCCTGCTGCTGGCCCTCGTCGCTGTTGGCGTAGAGGAACTTGATGTTGTCCTTGACGGCCGCCTGCTTGGCGCCGCCCTTGACGATGTCCCAGAAGGTGTCGCCGTCGCCCGAGTGGGTGACCATGGCCACGGTCCAGCGGGGCGTGTTCACCGCGGCCCGCCCCTCGGCGGCCCGCTGGGCCCGTTCCTCGGCGCGCTTGCCGCCGGTGCTGCTGCATCCCGCGAGGACCGATACCCCGAGGACCGCAGCGAGCACCGCGCGCATCGCGCGTACCCCTGTCCGAACCGTTGCCACGACGCCGTGCCCTTCTCGAAGTAGTCCTGGGTGCGGCCGGGGGCTCGTACAGACCCGGCCCGGCGCCCAAGTATCGGTCATGGACATCCTCACGTAACCCATCGGGTACGGGATTGTCCCCGGAAGGACAGCGGGGCCGGGGCGGACGGGGCCTACGGGCGTACGAGGAGCTGGAACTCGAAGGCGTAGCGCGAGGCGCGGTAGATGTGCGAGCCGAACTCGACGGCGCGGCCGGTGTCGTCGAAAGTGGTGCGCTCCATCGTGAGCAGCGGGGCTCCGGCCGGTTCCGTCAGCAGCTCGGCCTCCTGGGCGGTGGCGGCCCGCGCCCCGACCGACTGGCGGGCGCTGTGCAGGGTGATTCCGGCGGAGCGCATCATCCGGTAGAGGCCGGTGGTCTCCAGCCGCGGTGTGTCGCAGTCGAACAGCCCGATCGGCAGCCGGTTGCGCAGGAACGCCATCGGCTCGTCGTGGGCGTAGCGCAGCCGTTCCACGAGCAGCACCTCGGCGCCCTCGGCCACGCCGAGGGCGGCGGCGACCCGGGCGGTGGCCGGCTCGACGGTGTTGCGCAGGACGCGGGTGGCGGGGCGCTGGCCGGCCGCCTCCAGGTCGTCGTAGAGGCTGCTCAGCTCCAGCGGGCGCTTGACCTGGCTGTGCACGACCTGGGTGCCGACGCCGCGGCGGCGCACCAGCAGCCCCTTGTCGACGAGGGACTGGATGGCCTGGCGGACGGTGGGGCGGGAGAGGCCGAGCCGGCCGGCCAGCTCGATCTCGTTGCCGAGCAGGCTGCCCGGCGCGAGCCGGCCGCGCTCGATGGCGGCCTCCAGCTGCTGGGCGAGCTGGAAGTAGAGCGGGACCGGGCTGGTGCGGTCGACGCCGAGCTGGAGCGGCGCGGGCTCGGGGGGCGGTGAGGGGGCGCTGTCCGTCCCGGGTACGGCGCTCTCGGGTACGGCCGTATCCGGTCCGGCCGTCTCGCTACCGGCCGTCTCCGGTCCGGTTCGGGATGATCTCGGCTGAGTGGGCACGCGCCGAGCGTAGTCGCATGCCATGTTGACGGGAAGTCGGGTAGTCAGGTTGTCCGGACAATTGCTTGACAGGGTGGGCGCCCTGTGGCCACCTTGAGCCCATGCGCATCGGACTCATCGGCACCGGCCGTATCGGCACCTTCCACGCGGGCGTACTCAGCCGCCACCGGGAGGTCGGCTCCCTGGTCGTGGCGGACACGGACGCGGCGCGGGCCGCGTACGTGGCCGACCGTACGGGATCGACGGCGGCCCCTTCCGTCGACGAGGTCTTCTCGTGGGGCGTGGACGCCGTGGTGATCGCCTCCGCCACCTCCGCGCACGCCGATCTGATCGGCCGTGCCGCGCGGGCCGGGCTGCCCGCCTTCTGCGAGAAGCCCATCGCGCTGGACCTGCCGGGCACCCTGAACGCGGTGGGCGAGGTCGAGGCCGCGGGCACGGTGCTCCAGCTGGGCTTCATGCGCCGCTTCGACGAGGGGTACGGCGCGGCGCGCGAACTCGTGCGGTCGGGACGGCTCGGGCGGCTGCACACCGTACGGGCGATCACCTCAGACCCGGCGCCGCCGCCCGCCGCGTATCTGCCGCTCTCCGGCGGGCTGTACCGCGACTGTCTGGTGCACGACTTCGACATCATGCGCTGGGTCACCGGGCGCGAGGTGGTGGAGGTGTACGCGACCGGTTCGGACGCGGGGCCCTCGATGTTCGCGGAGGCGGGCGACATCGACACCGCCGCCGCCGTGCTCACCCTGGACGACGGGACGCTCGCCACCGCCACCGCGACCCGCTGCAACGGCGCGGGCTACGACGTACGGATGGAGCTGGCCGGCGAGCTGGACCAGTACGCGGTCGGGCTCGACGACCGTACGCCGATCACCTCGACGGAGCCCAAGGGCCCGCCGGCCTGCGACAACCCGTGGCCCGGCTTCCTGGAGCGGTTCGCGCCCGCGTACGAGGCCGAGCTGGACGCCTTCCTCCAGGTGGTCACCGGCTCGCTGGCCAACCCCTGCGACGGCCGCGAGGCGCTGCACGCGCTGCGCATCGCGGAGGCGTGCGAGCTGTCGCGGCGCGAGCGGCGCCCGGTCGCGCTGGCGGAGATCCCGGGCGGCTGAGAGCCTGTCGGGTGCGCC
>NZ_QQNA01000062.1 GCF_003346515.1 Streptomyces corynorhini | reverse complement strand
TCCGTGCTCCCCCCATCGCACCCCACGCCCCCACACTTCACGCAGAACGGCTCAAGGCGACGCATGCCCCAGCACACCTCCGGGTCTGACCGCGCGGCAGCGCCCCCGGCTGCCCGGAGCGGCGTGCGGCCCCCCGCGCCCTCGTCACTCGACGAGCTGTGGCGTTCGTACAAGACCACGGGGGACGGACGGCTGCGCGAGCAGCTGATCCTGCACTACTCGCCGCTGGTGAAGTACGTCGCGGGCCGGGTGAGCGTCGGGCTGCCGTCCAACGTCGAGCAGGCCGACTTCGTCTCCTCCGGGGTCTTCGGGCTCATCGACGCCATCGAGAAGTTCGACATCGAGCGGTCCATCAAATTCGAGACGTACGCGATCACCCGGATCCGCGGCGCGATGATCGACGAACTGCGTGCCCTCGACTGGATTCCGCGCTCCGTGCGGCAGAAGGCGAGGGCGGTCGAGCGCGCCTACGCCACGCTGGAGGCGCAGTTGCGGCGTACGCCCTCGGAGGGCGAGGTGGCCGCCGAGATGGGCATCGCCCTGGAGGAACTGCATGCGGTTTTCAGCCAGTTGTCCCTGGCGAACGTCGTGGCGCTGGAGGAGCTGCTGCATGTCGGCGGTGAGGGCGGCGACCGGCTCAGCCTGATGGACACCCTGGAGGACACCGCCGCCGACAATCCGGTGGAGGTCGCCGAGGACCGGGAGCTGAGACGGCTGCTGGCGCGTGCCATCAACACGCTGCCCGACCGGGAGAAGACGGTGGTCACGCTCTACTACTACGAGGGCCTCACCCTCGCCGAGATCGGCAATGTCCTCGGCGTGACCGAGAGCAGGGTCAGTCAGATCCACACAAAGTCCGTGCTCCAGCTGCGCGCCAAGCTGGCCGACGTCGGACGCTGACGCTGTGCCGCCGCCGCCCCATCCGTAGAGTGGTGGGGTGCCCAGGATTCGAGCGGCCTCCGTGGCCGAGCACCGGACCATGCAACGCGGCGCCCTGCTGGACGCCGCGCGCTCCCTGCTGTCCGAAGGCGGGACGGAGGCGCTGACCTTCCCCGCCCTCGCCGAGCGCACGGGCCTCGCGCGGTCCTCCGTCTACGAGTACTTCCGCTCCCGCGCGGCCGTCGTCGAGGAGCTGTGCGCCGTCGACTTCCCGGTCTGGGCGGCCGAGGTCGAGGCCGCCATGGACGGCGCGGACACCCCCGAGGGCAAGATCGAGGCGTATGTGCGCCGCCAGCTCGCCCTGGTCGGCGACCGCAGGCACCGTGCCGTCGTCGCGATCTCCGCCAGCGAGCTGGACGCGGGGGCGAGGGAGAAGATCCGCGCCGCTCACGGCGGCCTGATCGCCATGATCGTGGAGGCGCTCGCCGATCTGGGCCACGAGCATCCCCGGCTGGCCGCGATGCTCCTCCAGGGCATCGTGGACGCGGCGGTGCGGCGGATCGAACTCGGCGCCGCCGAGGTGCCCCCGGAGATCGTCGAGGCCGCCGTGTCGATGGCCTTGCGCGGTGTGCGGGGCTGATCCGGCGGCTCGGGGACGCCCAGGACCGGCAGCAGCCGGGACGGCCCGCGGCGCAGCAGCTCCGGGGGCAGCAGGGACAGCGGGTTCAGATAGGTCGTGCCCCGTAGCAGCCCCCAGTGCAGACAGCCCGTCGGACAGTGCCAGGGACCGGCCGCGAGCGTCGCCACCGGCTGCCCCGCGGCCACCCGCTCGCCCGGCCCGACCAGCGGTTCCACCGGCTCGTACGTGGTGCGCAGCGGCGGATTCCCGCTGCCCGGCAGGGTGATGGAGACCACCCCGCGCCCCGCCACCCGGCCCGTGAAGGAGACCAGGCCGGCCGCCGCCGCCCGTACCGTCGCACCGGCCGGCGCGGCGAGGTCCACGCCCCGGTGGCCCGGTCCGTACGCCGAGGCCGGCGGCAGCCAGCCCCGCTCCACCGCCGGGCGCGTATCCAGCGGCCAGGCCCGGCCGCCGTCGGGAACGCCCTCCCCGGCGACGGACCGGCCGGGCGCGAGGAGGAACACCAGGACGAAGGCACACACGAGAACACGGAAAGTGACCATGTCCCGTACTGTCGCGCGGATCCCGCCAGCGCGCTGATCACGGCCCGCTTCTGTGGAGTACCGACCGGTTGTGGACAGCTCCGTCACCCGGAGGTGCGAAGGTCCCGTACACTTCATGTGGCGATCCGGGCCACCGGATCGACTTCGCACGCCCCGCCATCGGCCTTCTGAAGCCGATGTCAGCGCTTCTCGGTCCTCCGTGGCACAGCGCGGCCGGGGCGTCAGGCGCGACTGCCGTCCGGCGGACGCGACAACCGAGTATCTCAAGGAGTACGGCCATGGCCGTCGTCACGATGCGGGAGCTGCTGGAAAGCGGCGTCCACTTCGGTCACCAGACCCGCCGCTGGAACCCGAAGATGAAGCGTTTCATCTTCACGGAGCGCAACGGCATCTACATCATCGACCTGCTCCAGTCGCTGTCGTACATCGACCGCGCCTACGAGTTCGTCAAGGAGACCGTCGCCCACGGCGGTTCCATCATGTTCGTCGGTACCAAGAAGCAGGCGCAGGAAGCGATCGCCGAGCAGGCGACGCGCGTGGGCATGCCCTACGTCAACCAGCGCTGGCTGGGCGGCATGCTCACCAACTTCTCCACCGTCTACAAGCGCCTTCAGCGTCTGAAGGAGCTTGAGCTCATCGACTTCGAGGACGTGGCCGCCTCCGGCCTCACCAAGAAGGAGCTGCTGGTCCTCTCCCGCGAGAAGGCCAAGCTGGAGAAGACCCTCGGTGGTATCCGCGAGATGCAGAAGGTGCCCAGCGCCGTCTGGATCGTCGACACCAAGAAGGAGCACATCGCCGTCGGTGAGGCGCGCAAGCTCCACATCCCGGTCGTCGCGATCCTCGACACCAACTGCGACCCCGACGAGGTCGACTACAAGATCCCGGGCAACGACGACGCGATCCGCTCCGTCACCCTGCTCACCCGCGTGATCGCCGACGCCGTCGCCGAGGGCCTCATCGCCCGCTCCGGTGTCGCCACCGGTGACTCGAAGCCGGGCGAGAAGGCCGCCGGTGAGCCCCTCGCCGAGTGGGAGCGCGACCTTCTCGAAGGTGAGAAGAAGGACGACGCCGAGAAGCCCGCCGAGGCTCCGGCCGCCGCCGAGGCCGAGAAGCCGGCCGAGGCCGCCACCGAGGCCCCGGCCGCCGAGGCTCCGGCCGTCGAGGCTCCGGCCGCCGAGGCCGACGCCCCCGCCGCCGAGGCCGCCCCGGCCGCGGACGCCGAGCAGGCCTGACCTTCACCAGGTTCGGCAGTCGACGGCGGGGGCCCACCGGCCCCCGCCGTTCACCCGTAGATCTTTCAGACCTCCGAAAGAGAATTACAGATCATGGCGAACTTCACCGCCGCTGACGTCAAGAAGCTCCGCGAGCTGACCGGCGTCGGCATGATGGACTGCAAGAAGGCGCTGGACGAGGCCGACGGCAACGTCGACAAGGCCGTCGAGCTGCTCCGCGTCAAGGGCCAGAAGGGCGTCGCCAAGCGCGAGGGCCGTTCGGCCGAGAACGGTGCCGTCCTCTCCCTGATCGCCGACGACCACACCTCCGGTGTGCTGGTCGAGCTGAAGTGCGAGACGGACTTCGTCGCCAAGGGCGAGAAGTTCCAGGCCGTCGCCGGTGCGATCGCCGCGCACGTCGCCGCGACCTCCCCGGCCGACCTGGCCGCGCTGCTCGCCTCCGAGATCGAGGCCGGCAAGACCGTACAGGCGTACGTCGACGAGGCCAACGCCAACCTCGGCGAGAAGATCGTCCTGGACCGCTTCGCGCAGTTCACCGGCGGTTACGTCGCGGCGTACATGCACCGCACCATGCCCGACCTCCCGCCGCAGGTCGGCGTCCTCGTCCAGCTGGACAAGGAGAACGCCGCGGTCGCGAAGGACGTCGCGCAGCACATCGCCGCGTTCGCGCCGAAGTACCTGAAGCGCGACGAGGTTCCGGCCGAGACGGTCGAGAACGAGCGCCGCGTCGCCGAGGCGACCTCCCGCGAGGAGGGCAAGCCCGAGGCCGCCCTTCCGAAGATCATCGAGGGTCGGGTCAACGGCTTCTTCAAGGACGTCGTCGTCCTGGAGCAGGCGTTCGCCAAGGACAACAAGAAGTCCGTTCAGAAGGTCCTGGACGAGGCCGGCGTGGCCCTGGAGCGCTTCACGCGCATCAAGGTCGGCGTCTGAGTCCGTACGCGATCAACCACGGACCCCGATAGGGTCTGAGGCAGTCGCCCGCGTCACGCGCCGGGCGGTCGCGGATCTGACGAGGAGGCCATTGCCGTACAGGGAACCGCAAGGACCCCCGGCAATGGCCTTCTTCGTATGTGCACGAGGAGATCTCCATGAATCAGGCCCACCACAGCGACGACAGCAAGCAGAGCGGCACGAAGCACGGACGTTTCATGCTGAAGCTGTCCGGTGAGGCGTTCGCCGGCCGGGGAGCGCTCGGCGTCGACCCCGATGTCGTACACGCCGTGGCCCGCGAGATCGCCGCCGTCGTCAGGGACGGCGCCCAGATCGCGGTCGTCATCGGCGGCGGCAACTTCTTCCGCGGCGCCGAACTCCAGCAGCGGGGCATGGACCGGGCGCGCTCCGACTACATGGGCATGCTCGGTACGGTCATGAACTGCCTGGCCCTCCAGGACTTCCTGGAGAAGGAGGGCATCGACTCCCGCGTCCAGACGGCCATCACCATGGGCCAGGTCGCGGAGCCCTACATTCCGCTGCGCGCCGTACGCCATCTGGAGAAGGGCCGCGTCGTCATCTTCGGCGCCGGTATGGGCATGCCCTACTTCTCCACCGACACCACCGCCGCCCAGCGCGCCCTGGAGATCGACGCCGAGGCGCTGCTGATGGGGAAGAACGGGGTGGACGGGGTGTACGACTCCGACCCCAAGTCCCACCCCGACGCGGTGAAGTTCGACGCGCTGGAGTACAGCGAGGTCATCGCGGGCGATCTCCGCGTCGCCGACATGACCGCGATCACGCTGTGCCAGGACAACAAACTGCCGATCCTCGTCTTCGAATTGCTGACCGAGGGCAATATCGCGCGTGCGGTCAAGGGTGAGAAGATCGGCACACTCGTGAGCGACCAGGGCACCCGGGACTGACCCCGGACGGCCCCGTACGGGGATGGACAAAGCCCTGCCGGTCGGACACCGTGCAGGAAGAAGACGCGACGCAGGTTCCGCCGGCCGGTCAACGCGCCGGGCCACTCAAGACACGCAGGAGCAAGTGGTGATCGAAGAGACCCTCCTCGAGGCCGAGGAGAAGATGGAGAAGGCCGTCCTGGTCGCCAAGGACGACTTCGCCGCGATCCGTACCGGGCGCGCGCACCCGGCGATGTTCAACAAGATCGTGGCGGACTACTACGGTGCTCTGACCCCGATCAACCAACTCGCCTCGTTCGCCGTGCCGGAGGCGCGGATGGCCGTGGTGACCCCGTTCGACAAGAGCGCCCTGCGCAACATCGAACAGGCGATTCGCGACTCCGACCTCGGTGTCAACCCGAGCAACGACGGCAACATCATCCGGGTGGTCTTCCCCGAGCTGACCCAGGACCGCCGCAAGGAGTTCATCAAGGTCGCCAAGACCAAGGCCGAGGACTCGAAGATCTCCATCCGCGCCGTGCGCCGCAAGGCCAAGGAGACCATCGACAAGCTGATCAAGGACGGCGAGGTCGGCGAGGACGAGGGCCGTCGCGCGGAGAAGGAGCTCGACGACACCACCGCGAGGTACGTCACGCAGGTGGACGAGCTGCTCAAGCACAAGGAAGCCGAGCTGCTAGAGGTCTGATGAACGACTCATCCCGGGGGGCCCCACCGACAGCCGGTTACTGGGGACCGACCGACCAGGGGGCCATCCCGGCGGGTCCCGCCTTCGACGGGCACTCGGCACAGCAGACTCGGCCCATGCCCATCGCGCCCGACGGATTCGGCGACGAATTCCGTGACGAATCCCGTGACGAGACTCCGCAGGAGCCCATGGCCGCCCCTCCGCCGCCACCGCAGAAGAAGCGGGCCGGCCGTGACCTGCGAGCGGCCATAGGGGTCGGCGTCGGACTCGGCGCGGTGGTCGCGGCGTCCCTGTTCATCGTCAAGGCCGTCTTCGTCGGCGTCATAGCGGTCGCGGTGGTCATCGGGCTGTGGGAGCTGACCTCACGCCTCCAGGAGAAGAAGGGCATCAGGGCCCCGCTGGTGCCGCTGGCCGTCGGCGGCGCCGCGATGGTCGTCGCCGGATACGCGCGCGGCCCGGAGGGCGCCTGGGTGGCCATGGCCCTCACCGCGCTCGCGGTGCTGGTCCGGCGGATGACCCAGCCGCCCGAGGGCTATCTGAAGGACGTGACGGCGGGGGTCTTCGCCGCTTTCTACGTACCGTTCCTGGCGACCTTCGTCGCGCTGCTGCTCACGGCGGACGACGGACCGCTGCGCGTGCTGATGTTCCTGCTGCTGACGGTCGTCAGCGACACCGGCGCGTACGCCGTCGGCTGGCGCTTCGGCACCCACAAGCTCGCGCCGCGCATCAGCCCCGGCAAGACCTGGGAGGGGCTCGGCGGAGCCGTTCTCTTCGCCATGGTGGCCGGTGCGCTCTGCATGGAGTTCATGATCGACGGCGGGCACTGGTGGCAGGGGCTGCTCGTCGGCCTGGCGGTCGCGGCCAGCGCCACGCTCGGTGATCTGGGCGAGTCGATGATCAAGCGGGACCTCGGCATCAAGGACATGGGCACCCTGCTGCCGGGCCACGGCGGCATCATGGACCGGCTGGACTCCCTGCTGCCGACGGCTCCGGTGGTCTGGCTGCTGCTGGTGCTGTTCGTAGGCTCCTGATCAGCGGTTTCGCCGGGAGGGGGTCCGTTGTCCACAGGGCAGCGGGCCCCCTCCCGCATGTCTGCGACACTGGATCCACCATGCCTGTACCTGGAGAACTCACTTTCGTCGCGCCGCGCGGAGCCAAGAAGCCCCCGCGCCATCTCGCCGACCTCAGCCCCGACGAGCGCCGCGAGGCCGTCACCGCGATCGGTGAGAAGGCGTTCCGCGCCAAACAGCTGTCGCAGCACTACTTCGCGCGGTACGCCCACGACCCCGAGCAGTGGACCGACATCCCGGCCGCCGCCCGCGAGAAGCTCGCGACGGAGCTGCTGCCCGACCTGATGTCGGTGGTGCGGCACATCTCCTGCGACGACGACACCACCCGCAAGACGCTCTGGCGGCTGCACGACGGCACTCTGGTCGAGTCCGTGCTGATGCGCTATCCCGATCGCGTCACCATGTGCATCTCGTCCCAGGCCGGCTGCGGGATGAACTGCCCGTTCTGCGCCACCGGACAGGCCGGTCTCGACCGCAACCTCTCCACCGCCGAGATCGTGCACCAGATCGTCGACGGCATGCGGGCGCTGCGCGACGGCGAGGTCCCGGGCGGGCCCGCCCGGCTCTCCAACATCGTCTTCATGGGCATGGGCGAGCCGCTCGCCAACTACAAGCGCGTCGTGGGGGCTATCCGTCGGCTCACCGACCCCGAGCCCGACGGGCTCGGCATCTCGCAGCGCGGGATCACCGTCTCCACGGTCGGTCTGGTCCCGGCCATGCTGCGCTTCGCCGACGAGGGGTTCAAGTGCCGCCTCGCCGTTTCCCTGCACGCCCCGGACGACGAGCTGCGCGACACGCTCGTCCCGGTCAACACACGCTGGAAGGTCCGGGAGGTGCTCGACGCCGCCTGGGAGTACGCGGAGAAGTCCGGCCGCCGTATCTCCATCGAGTACGCCCTGATCCGCGACATCAACGACCAGGCGTGGCGCGGCGACCGGCTGGGTCGGCTGCTCAAGGGCAAGCGGGTGCACGTCAACCTCATCCCGCTCAACCCGACCCCCGGGTCGAAGTGGACCGCCTCGCGCCCCGAGGACGAGAAGAAGTTCGTCGAGGCGATCGCCGCCCACGGGGTCCCCGTCACCGTGCGCGACACCCGTGGTCAGGAGATCGACGGAGCGTGCGGACAGCTGGCCGCCTCGGAGCGCTGAGAGCGTCCACCTGTAGCCTGGGCCGAAAAGCACCACTCGATTTTTCCGACAGGGGAGCGCCACAGCGCTGAGAGTGCGGCACATGTCCGTGAGAGCGGGCAGCGGTCGCAGACCCTCTGAACCTTGCCCAGGTCATTCTGGGTAGGAAGTTCGGACACCACTCAAGCTGTTGCGCCCTGCCCCGGTTCCGGTCCCACCGGACGCCGGGGCAGGGCCGCGTCTTCTCCTGGACATCCCAGGAGGAAAACCAGTGAGCATCACCACCCGTAACGGCGCCGGAAGACTGGCAGCCGCCGCCCTCGCCACCGCCCTCGGGGTCTCGGCGCTCGCCGCCTGCGGCGGATCCGACGGCTCCGGGGACTCGGCGGAGGGCGGCTCCGGCGGCACGGAGTCCAAGACCGTCACTCTCGTCAGCCACGACTCGTTCAACGCCTCTCCCGCCGTCCTGAAGGAGTTCACCCAGGAGACCGGCTACACGGTCAAGGTCCTCAAGAGCGGGGACGCGGGGGAGGCCCTCAACAAGGAGATCCTCACCAAGGGCGCCCCGCAGGGCGATGTCTTCTTCGGCGTGGACAACACCCTGCTCTCCCGCGCCCTCGACAACGGCCTGTTCACGCCGTACGAGGCGAAGGGGCTCGGCGACGTCGACCAGGCCGCGCGGCTCGACGGGGACCGGTACCGGGTCACCCCCGTCGACACCGGTGACATCTGCGTCAACTACGACAAGAAGTACTTCGCCGACAAGAAGCTCGCGCCCCCCGCGTCCTTCGACGACCTGGTGAAGCCCGCGTACAAGAACCTGCTGGTCACGGAGAACGCCGCCACGTCCTCGCCGGGACTGGGCTTCCTCCTCGGCACGATCGGCCGTTACGGCGACGACGGCTGGCAGGACTACTGGAAGAAGCTCAAGGCCAACGGCGTCCAGGTCGTCGACGGCTGGGAGCAGGCGTACAACGAGAACTTCTCCGGCTCGGCCGGCGGCAGGAAGGCCAAGGCCGACCGCCCGATCGTCGTCTCGTACGCCTCCAGCCCGCCGGTCGAGGTGCTGTACGCGAAGCCGCGGCCCAAGACCGCCCCGACCGGAGTGGCCACCGGCACCTGCTTCCGGCAGACCGAGTTCGCCGGGCTGCTCACCGGCGCGAAGAACGAGGCGGGCGGCAAGGCCCTGCTGGACTTCCTGATCAGCGAGAAGTTCCAGGCCGACATGCCGTTGAACATGTTCGTCAACCCGGTGGTCCGGGACGTTCCGCTGCCCGCGCTCTTCACGGAGTTCGGGGCCACCGTCGACCGGCCCGAGACCGTCGCCCCGGCGAAGATCGCCGCCAACCGTGAGCAGTGGGTCCAGTCGTGGTCCTCGCTCGTAGTGAAGTAGAAGCAGCGGGGAGGACGCCGAAGACGCCGACACGCGGGTCCGGGCCGGCCGGGCGACCGGGCAGGTCCGGGCGGCGGGCGACCGCCGTCCGGCTCGCCCTCATGGCCGTGCCCCTCGCGTTCTTCGCCGTCTTCTTCGCCTATCCCGTGGCCGCGATCGTCGGGCGCGGGCTGAAGACCGGCGAGGGCTGGCAGTTCGGCCGGATCACCGCCGTGCTGAGCCGCCCCGACATCCTCGGTGTCCTGTGGTTCACCACCTGGCAGGCGCTCGTCTCCACGGCGCTCACCCTGCTGGTCGCGCTGCCCGGCGCCTATGTGTTCGCGCGCTTCGACTTCCCCGGCAAGGGGGTGCTGCGCGCGCTGGTCACCGTGCCGTTCGTGCTGCCGACCGTCGTCGTCGGCACGGCCTTCCTCGCGCTGCTCGGCCGCGGCGGGCTGCTGGACGAGCTGTGGGGCGTGCGGCTCGACACCACGGTCTGGGCGATCCTCCTGGCGCACGTCTTCTTCAACTACGCGGTGG
The DNA here is from genome assembly GCF_003346515.1 of Streptomyces corynorhini. Classification (GTDB taxonomy): domain Bacteria; phylum Actinomycetota; class Actinomycetes; order Streptomycetales; family Streptomycetaceae; genus Streptomyces; species Streptomyces corynorhini. The sequence continues at coordinate 25,324 of NZ_QQNA01000062.1, read as the reverse complement.
TCGTCAGGACCGTGGGCGGACTGTGGTCGCAGCTCGACCCGCGCCAGGAGGAGGCCGCGCGGGTGCTCGGCGCCGGCCGACTCGCGGCCTGGCGGCGGGTGACCCTGCCCGCCCTGGCGCCCGCCGTCGCCGCCGCCGCGCTGATGGTGTTCCTGTTCACCTTCACCTCCTTCGGCGTCGTGCAGATCCTCGGCGGCCCCGCCTTCTCCACCCTGGAGGTGGAGATCTACCGGCAGACCGCGCAGATCTTCGACCTGCCCACCGCCGCCGTGCTGACACTCGTCCAGTTCGCCGCCGTCGGCGCGATCCTGGCGGTGCACGCGTGGACCGTACGGCGCCGTGAGAGCGCGCTGCGGCTGGTCGACCCCGCGCTGACGGCGGCCCGGCCGCGCGGCGCCGGGCAGTGGGCCCTGCTCGGCGGTGTCCTCGTCTCCGTCCTGCTGCTCGTCCTGCTGCCGCTCGGGGTACTGGTCGCGCGCTCCCTGGACGGACCCGGCGGATACGGGTTCGGGTTCTACCGGGCCCTCGGCTCGGTCGAGGCGAGCGGCGGCACCTTCCTCGTGCCTCCACTGGAGGCCGTCGGGAACTCGCTGCGGTACGCGCTCGCCGCGACCGCGATCGCGCTGGTGGTGGGCGGGCTGGCCGCCGCCGCGCTGACCCGGCGCGCGGGCCGGCTCGTGCGGGGCTTCGACGCCCTGCTGATGCTTCCGCTGGGGGTCTCCGCCGTCACCGTCGGCTTCGGCTTCCTCATCACCCTCGACAAGCCGCCGCTCGATCTGCGCGCCTCCTGGATCCTGGTCCCGCTCGCCCAGGCGCTGGTGGGCGTCCCCTTCGTCGTACGGACCATGCTGCCCGTACTGCGGGCCGTGGACGGGCGGCTGCGCGAGGCCGCGGCGGTCCTGGGGGCGTCCCCGGCGCGCGTCTGGCGGGAGGTCGATCTGCCGCTGGTGAGCCGGGCGCTGCTGGTCGCCGCCGGGTTCGCCTTCGCGGTCTCGCTCGGCGAGTTCGGCGCGACGGTCTTCATCGCCCGTCCTGACCGGCCGACGCTGCCGGTGGCCGTGGCCCGGCTGCTGGGGCGGCCGGGGGAGCTGAACTACGGTCAGGCGATGGCGCTGTCCACGACCCTCATGGTGGTGTGCGCGGTCTCGCTGCTGCTGCTCGAACGTATCCGCACCGACCGCTCGGGAGAGTTCTGATGGCCCTGCTCACCCTGTCGGACGTGACCGTGCGGTTCGGCTCCCGCGCGCGGCAGCGGACCGCTCTCGACGCGGTGGATCTGAGCGTCGCCGAGCACGAGATCGTCTGCGTGCTCGGCCCGAGCGGCAGCGGCAAGTCGACCCTCCTGCGGGTCGTCGCCGGGCTCCGGCACCCGGACGGCGGACGGGTGCTGCTCGACGGCGCCGACCAGTCGGGGGTGCCCGCCCACCGGCGCGGCGTCGGGCTGATGTTCCAGGACCACCAGCTCTTTCCGCAGCGCGACGTGGCGGGAAACGTCGCCTTCGGGCTGCGGATGCGCGGCGCGGGCCGCGAGGAGCGGGCGGCCCGGGTGACGGAGCTGCTCGACCTCGTCGGGCTGCCGGGCGCCGGCCCGCGAGCCGTCGCCGCGCTGTCCGGCGGCGAACAGCAGCGCGTCGCCCTGGCCAGGGCCCTCGCGCCCAGCCCCCGGCTGCTGATGCTCGACGAACCGCTCGGCCAGCTCGACCGCGGTCTGCGCGAGCGCCTGGTGGTCGAGCTGCGCGGCCTGTTCGGCCGCCTCGGTACGACGGTGCTCGCCGTCACCCACGACCAGGGCGAGGCGTTCGCGCTCGCCGACCGGGTCGTGGTGATGCGCGACGGACGGATCGCCCAGAGCGGCACCCCGCTGGAGGTCTGGCAGCGGCCCGCCACCGCGTTCGTCGCCCGGTTCCTCGGCTTCGACAACGTCGTGCCCGCCACCGTGCGCGGTACGACCGCCGACACGGTCTGGGGCCCGGTCCCGGTGCCGGACGGCTCCCCGCAGGGCGAGCGGACGCTGCTGATCAGGCCCGCCGGAGTACGGGTGGGGGCGAGCGCCCAGGGGTTGGCCTGCACGGTCGGGGCGCGTACGTTCCGGTCCGGCCGGGTCGCCGTCCTGCTGCGCCAGGACGGCTCCGGCGACGCTCCTCCACTGGAGGCCGAGTGCGGCCTGCGGGACGCCCCGGACGAGGGCCGGGCGGTCGGCGTGACCTTCGACGCGGCCGAGGTCGTGGTGCTGGACGCCCGCGAGGACGGCGGCGGGTTCCGGGCGGCCCCCGCGGCGGCGAAGCAGTCCTCGTAGCCGCGACGACGCGCGAAGGGCCCGACCGGTCTCGCCGGTCGGGCCCCACGACGCCGGTACGGGTACGGCCGGTTCAGCCGGACAGCGGAATCGCCGCCAGCGAGGCCACCGCCCAGGTCAGCGGGGTGAACACGGCCAGTACCGTGGTGGCCCGTACCGCCGCCGCCGTGCGGACCAGAGCCGCCGGAGCCCCCGCCAGCCGCAGGGTGCGGGTGGTGGACGCCCGTACCTGCCGGGCCTCTAGGGTCGCCGTCAGGAGTGTGGCGGCCGTGCAGCCGATCACCAGCGCCGCGCCCAGAGCGGTGAGCGGGCCGAAGGGGCGTTCGTCGCCGGGACCGTACAGGGAGTTCGCGGCGAGCACTCCGGAGAGCACCGCGCACAGCACCCCCAAGGGGCGTCCGATGCGCCGTGCCTCGGCCATGAGCGTGCGCCCCGCCAGCAGCCGGATCGCGCCGGGGCGCAGGATCTGCAGCAGCCAGCCGCACAGGTGGGTGATGCCCGGGCCCGCCAGGGCGAGCCCCAGAGCCGTGAGCGACCACCCCGCCAGCACCCCGGCCGGGCTGCCGCCGAAGTGACCGGGCAGCGGCAGCGCGGAGTCCGCGCCGCCCCGGCTGGCGTACGTCTCGACCGCGAGCCCCGCCGCCGTCAGGGCGACGCCCCAGGGCAGCCCGCCCGGCGCCGGCGCGGGATGCGGGACGGGCGCGGCCGAAGCGAGGTCCGCACCCGGGCCCGCACCGGACTCCCCGACCGGCTCCTGCCCGGCACCCGGCACCCGCTCGCGCACCGGGCCGCGGTCCGCGCCGCCCCGGGAACGCAGCGCCAGCGCCGTCGCCGCCGTCGCCAGTACGGGCACCACGGCGAGCAGGGTCAGCACGGCGCCCAGCGGCAGCGGCTGATCGGCGGCGAGCAGCTTCGCGGCCTCCCCGTCGAACGGCATCCCGGTCAGATCGCCGCGCAGGTGCAGGAAGAACAGCAGCGCCAGCGCGCTGCCCAGCGCGCACGACACGGCGGTCGACGTGGCGGCCAGCGCCGTCAGCCGGGCCGGGCCGAGGCCCACCGCCGACAGCCCGGCGCGCGGCCGCAGAATCGGATCCGCACGCGCCACGGCGACCGCGAACTGTACGGTCGCCGCCAGCGGGATCAGACACCAGAGCAGGCGCACCGTGGACCCGGCGGGATGGCCCATGGCCCAGCCCAGCGTGCACAGCAGCAGGAACCCGACGCCCGCGGAGGCGGCGGCGACCAGCAGCCGGCGCAGCTGCGCCAGGAGATGCGTGCGGCGGCCTAGACGGAGAGCGAGCACGCGGCCCGGCCTTCCGCCTCCGAGGGCCGCGGCGCGTTGACGCGGCGGCCGTCCAGCAGGGTCACCGTGCGGTCCGCGAGCAGCGCCACCTCCGCGTCCAGCGTGGCCAGGACGACGGTGATGCGGTGCGAACGGGCCGCCGTGGTCAGCGTGCGCAGCACCTGCGCCCGGTCGGCGCGGTGCAGCGGAGCGGTCGGCTCGTCGGCGAAGAGCACCGACGGCTCGGTGACCAGGGCGCGCGCCACGGCGATGCGCTGGCGCTGCGACTGGAGCAGCGCGCCGGGGCGTTTACGGGCGTACGCGCCGATGTCGAGGCGCTCCAGCCACTCCATCGCGGCGGTCTTGGCGGCCCGATGGGACGCGCCGCGCATCAGCAGCGGCAGGGCCGCGTTCTCCCAGGCGCTCAGCTCGGGCACGAGGGACGGCTCGGGGGCGATCCAGCTGAAGCGGTCGCGGCGCAGCCGTTCCCGCAGCAGCGCGCTCATGGTGTGGACGGGCGTGCTGTTGAACCAGACCTCGCCCCGGCGGGGCACCAACTGGCCCGACAGACACCGCAGCAGCGTGGTCTTGCCGCTCCCGCGCGGGCCGGTCACGGCGAGGATCTCGCCCTCCCGCACCCCGAGCGAGACATCGTCGAGTGCGGGTGATCCGCTGTGGGAGTAGGTCAGGGAACGCGCCCAGAGCACGTCGTTGTCCGGCGGGGCCACCATGGCGTACACCTCGGTTCTGATCTGACGTACCGTCCCCGTCCGGGGGAGGGAGACGGCGACGATCGGTCACAGGGCACGCTAGGGACGCCACGCCGGGTGTGCGACAGCACGCGGCCCGAATGCCCGCCTTCTCACTCGAAAGGGGGCACCCGGGCCGTCGGGCGAGGGGGCCGGATCAGGGCCGCTCCGCGGAGTGCGGCCGGCTCACCGCTCCGTCCGCGGCCTCGCCCGGATCAGAGCTTCGTCCACGCCTCCGCCAGGACCGAGCGCAGGATGCCCTCGATCTCGTCGAACGTCGACTGGTCGGAGATCAGCGCGGGCGCCAGCTGCACCACCGGGTCGCCCCGGTCGTCGGCGCGGCAGTAGAGCCCGCTGTCGTACAGCTTCTTGGAGAGGAAGCCGTACAGGACGCGCTCGGTCTCCTCGTCCGTGAAGGTCTCCTTGGTGGCCTTGTCCTTCACCAGCTCGATGCCGTAGAAGAAGCCGTTGCCCCGGACGTCGCCGACGATCGGCAGGTCGTGCAGCTTGCTGAGGGTCTCGAAGAACGCGCCCTCGTTGTCGAGGACGTGCTGGTTGAGGCCCTCGCGCTCGAAGATGTCGAGATTGGCGAGGCCGACCGCCGCCGAGACCGGGTGGCCGCCGAACGTGTAGCCGTGCAGGAAGGTGTTGTCCCCCTGGTAGAAGGGCTCGGCCAGCCGGTCGGAGACGAGGCACGCGCCGATCGGCGAGTAGCCCGAGGTCATGCCCTTGGCACAGGTGATCATGTCCGGTACGTAGTCGAACTTGTCGCACGCGAACATCGTGCCGAGCCGGCCGAAGGCGCAGATGACCTCGTCGGAGACGAGCAGTACGTCGTACTGGTCGCAGATCTCCCGCACCCGCTGGAAGTAGCCGGGCGGCGGCGGGAAGCAGCCGCCCGCGTTCTGCACCGGCTCCAGGAAGACCGCGGCGACCGTCTCGGGTCCCTCGAAGAGGATCTCCTGCTCGATCTGGTCGGCGCACCAGCGGCCGTACGCCTCGGGGTCGTCCCCGTGGATCGGCGCGCGGTAGATGTTGGTGTTGACGACCTTGTGCGCGCCCGGGACGAGCGGTTCGAAGGGCGCCTTCAGGGCGGGCAGCCCGGTGATGGACAGCGCGCCCTGCGGGGTGCCGTGGTAGGCGACCGCGCGGGATATGACCTTGTACTTGGTCGGCTTGCCGGTCAGTTTGAAGTACTGCTTGGCGAGCTTCCAGGCGGTCTCGACCGCCTCCCCGCCACCGGTGGTAAAGAAGACCTTGTTGAGGTCGCCGGGCGCGTAGTGGGCGAGCCGCTCCGCCAGTTCGACGGCCTTCGGGTGCGCGTAGGACCACACCGGGAAGAAGGCCAGCTCCTGGCCCTGCTTGTACGCTGCCTCGGCCAGCTCGTGCCTGCCGTGACCGGCGTTGACCACGAACAGCCCGGACAGACCGTCCAGGTAGCGCTTGCCCCGGTCGTCGTAGATGTAGGTGCCCTCGCCACGCACGATGGTGGGCACGGGCGCGTTCTCGTACGACGACATGCGGGTGAAGTGCATCCACAGGTGGTCGTACGCGGTCTTGGAGAGGTCCTTGCTCACGGCTATCGGGTTCCCCACATATAGGTCTGCTTCTTCAGCTTGAGGTAGACGAAGCTCTCGGTGGAGCGCACGCCGGGGAGCGCGCGGATCCGCTTGTTGATGACCTCCAGCAGATGGTCGTCGTCCTCGCAGACGACCTCCACCATCAGGTCGAAGGAGCCCGCGGTCATCACCACGTACTCGCACTCGTCCATGGCCGCCAGCGCCTCCGCGACCGGGTCCGTGTCGCCCTCGACGTTGATCCCGACCATCGCCTGGCGCCGGAAGCCGACGGTGAGCGGGTCGGTGACCGCGACGATCTGCATCACGCCCTGGTCGAGCAGCTTCTGCACGCGCTGGCGCACGGCGGCTTCGGAGAGGCCGACGGCCTTGCCGATCGCCGCGTACGGGCGCCGTCCGTCCTCCTGGAGCTGTTCGATGATGGCGAGGGAGACCGAATCGAGCGTCGGTGACGACCCGTTGCCGGTCCTGGAGTCCGGTTTGGAATCCGGCCTCGTCTCGGACCTGGCGCCCGGCCCTGACGATGTTCTGGAGTCTGCGTTACGACTGGCCACGCGGTTCACTGTGCACTGCTACTCGTCTGTCCCGCAACCCTCAATCGATGAAATTCGTTGTTCAGGCGATCAAATATCACCGAATCCGAAGTTATGGAGGGTCGGGCCTGTTGAATGCGTCGGCCGACCGATTAAGGTGGGCGTCTCACCCATCGGACATCTGACAGGAGGGATGGCAGTGACCACCGAGCTGCGCCGGCTGCGTAACTACATCAACGGGGAATTCCGGGACGCCGCCGACGGGCGGACCATCGAGGTGGTCAACCCGGCCACGGGCGAGGCGTACGCCACGTCCCCGCTCTCGGGTCCGGCCGACGTCGACGCCGCCATGGAGGCCGCCGCCGCGGCGTTCCCCGCCTGGCGCGACACGACCCCGGCCGAGCGCCAGAAGGCGCTGCTCAGGATCGCGGACGCCTTCGAGGAGCGCGCCGAGGACCTGATCGCCGCCGAGTCCGAGAACACCGGCAAGCCCCTGGGGCTGACCCGTACCGACGAGATCCCGCCGATGGTGGACCAGATCCGCTTCTTCGCGGGCGCGGCCCGGATGCTCGAAGGCCGCTCGGCCGGGGAGTACATGGAGGGCCTCACCTCCATCGTCCGCCGCGAGCCGATCGGCGTCTGCGCGCAGGTCGCGCCGTGGAACTACCCGATGATGATGGCCGTGTGGAAGTTCGCGCCGGCTCTCGCCGCCGGGAACACCGTCGTCCTGAAGCCGTCGGACACCACCCCCGCCTCGACCACGCTGATGGCCGAGATCATCGGCGCGATCGTCCCCAAGGGCGTCTTCAACGTCCTGTGCGGCGACCGTGACACCGGCCGCGCCATGGTCGAGCACCGTACGCCCGCGATGGCCTCCATCACCGGCTCCGTACGGGCCGGTATCGAGGTCGCCGGATCGGCGGCCAGGGACGTCAAGCGGGTCCATCTGGAACTGGGCGGCAAGGCCCCCGTCGTCGTCTTCGGCGACCTCGACGGCGAGGCCCTGACGAAGGCCGCCGAGGAGATCGCCGTCGCGGGCTACTTCAACGCGGGCCAGGACTGTACGGCCGCCACCCGCGTCCTCGTCCACGAGTCGGTCCACGACGCCTTCGTCGCGGCTCTCGCCAAGGCCGCGGCCGACACCAGGACCGGCGCGGCGGACGACGAGGACGTGCTCTACGGGCCGCTCAACAACGCCGCCCAGCTGGAGCGGGTCGCCGGCTTCGTCGAGCGGCTGCCCGCGCACGCCAGGGTGGAGACCGGCGGCCACCGGGTCGGCGACCGGGGCTACTTCTACGCCCCGACCGTCGTCTCCGGCCTCAGGCAGGACGACGAGATCATCCAGAACGAGGTCTTCGGCCCGGTCATCACCGTCCAGTCCTTCACGGACGAGGCACAGGCCCTGGAGTACGCCAACGGGGTCGAGTTCGCGCTCGCCTCCTCGGTGTGGACCAAGGACCACGGGCGCGCCATGCGGATGTCGAAGGCGCTCGACTTCGGCTGCGTGTGGATCAACACCCACATCCCGCTCGTCGCGGAGATGCCGCACGGCGGCTTCAAGAAGTCCGGCTACGGCAAGGACCTCTCGGCGTACGGCTTCGACGACTACACGCGGATCAAGCACGTGATGACGTCGCTCGACGGCTGACCGGACGCCCGGGGCGGGCCGCGGACCTCCTGTCCACGGCCCGCCTTCGCGTTCCCGGCCCGGTGCACCGCCGCCCCCGCCTGCGTTTGTTGGCGATCGTCGATACGGGCATCCTGGGTGGTGAGGGGACCGCGAAGGCGAATCGAGAGCGATGAGCACTGGTGGCAACACTTCTCACGAGGGGCGAAGAGGCCGCCGGGAGCGGGAGTCCGCGGCCGTCGTCACCGTGGACACGCGCGGGACCGTCACCGGATGGAGCAAAGGCGCCGGATCCCTTCTCGGCTACACGGCCGCCCAGGCCGTCGGCCGCCCCGCCGCCCGGCTGCTCGCCTCCGGCCCCGCCGAGACCGCGGCCGCCGTGGCGGCGCTGCGCCGCGCCGACGTATGGCGCGGAACCGCCGCCGTACGGCACCGGGACGGCGGGCGGCTGGAACTCGGCCTGGTGGCCTGCCCGCTCCTCGACGCGGACGACGGCACCCGGGGCTACGTCGTCACCGTCAACGCGATGGCCCAGCCGCCGGACGCCGACCCGCTGACGGTCGAGGCGTCGGTCGCCCAGGCGCCCGTGTCGATGTCCGCCGTCGACGGCCAGGAGCGCTACATCCGGCTCAACTCCGCCGCCTGCGCGGTTCTCGGCCGGGCCGAGGAGGAACTGCGCGGCCGGTTCTTCAGCGACACCATCGCCGTCGGCGACCACGACGGCCAGAACTTCCTGGAACATCTGCGCCGGGTGAACACCACGGGCGAGCCGCTGCACTACGAGAGCTACACCAGCGCCCTCAGCTCACCCCGCGTCCATGCCTGGAACATCCACATGTGGCCCGTGCGCGACGCCGACGAACAGCAGCGCGGCGTCGCCGTACTGGCCTTCGACAACAGCGAGCAGTACTGGGCCCGCCAGCGGCTGCTGCTGCTCAAGGACGCGGGCACCGCCATCGGGACCACCCTGGACGTGACGCGCACCGCCGACGAACTCGCCCGGCTGGCCGTGCCGATCCTCGGCGACTTCGGCACCGTCGACCTGCTGGACTCCGTCATGCGCGGCGAGGAGCCCACCGAAGGGCCGGTGGACAGCGACGTACGGCTGCGACGCGTCGCGCACAAAGCCGCCGACCCGCGCATCACCGCCGGGGCGATCGAACTCGGCGGCCTCGAAACCTACCCGGAGTCCTCGCCGCCCGCCCGCTGCCTGACCACCGGCCGGCCCGCCCTCAGCAGGCTCGGCGATCACGGATTCGCCCGGTGGATCGGCGCCAACGAGACACGCGCCGCCATGGTCAGGGACTGGGGGGTGCACTCCCTGATGGCCATCCCGCTGCGCGCCCGGGGCATCACCCTCGGCGTCGCCGTCTTCACCCGCGCACAGCGCGCCGACCCCTTCGAACAGGACGATGTCGTCCTCGCCGAGGAGCTGGCAGGACGCGCCGCCGTCTGTATCGACAACGCCCGCCGCTACACCCGGGAGCACACCACGGCGCTGGCCCTGCAGCGCAGCCTGCTCACCCAGCGGATGCCCGGCCAGAACGCCGTGGAGTTCGCCTCCCGGTATCTGCCCGCGGACTCCCGCGCCGGTGTCGGCGGTGACTGGTTCGACGTCATCCCCCTCTCCGGGAACCGGGTGGCCCTCGTCGTCGGCGACGTCGTCGGCCACGGAATCCACGCCTCCGCCGCGATGGGACGGCTGCGTACGGCCGTACGCACCCTCGCCGACGTGGACCTGCCGCCCGACGAGCTGCTCACCCACCTGGACGATCTGGTGAGCCACCTCGCCGAGGACGACGACGCGGCGGTCTCGGCCGCCGAGGCCACCGGCGAGTTCGGGGCCACCTGCCTGTACGCCGTCTACGACCCGGTCTCCCGGCGCTGCGCGATGGCCTCCGCGGGCCATCTGCCGCCCGCCGTCCGGCTGCCCGACGGCACGGTCGAACTGCTCGACATCGTCCCCGGGCCGCCACTGGGCGTCGGAGCCGTGCCCTTCGAGGTCACCGAACGGGAACTGCCCGAGGGAAGCGTGCTCGCCCTGTGCACCGACGGACTGATCGTGGGCCGGGACCGGGACGTCGACGCGGGCCTCGCGCAGCTGCGCGAGGCGCTCGCCACCCGCGCTGGAGGGGCGCCGGAGCCCGACTCGCCCGTCCCCGACTCGCCCGCCTCCGACTCGCCCGCCTCCGACTCGCCCGTCCCCGACTCGCCGGAGCCCGACTCGCTGGAGGCCCTGTGCGACCGTCTGATGTCGACGCTGCTGCCCGGCCGGCCCACCGACGACGCCGCGCTACTGGTCACCCGCACCCGCGCGCTCCACTCGGACCAGGTGGCGTCCTGGGAGCTGACCGGCGACCCCGCGCAGGTCGCCGACGCCCGCGACAGCGCCTCGGCGCAGCTCGCCGCGTGGGGGCTGGCGGAGGCCGCGTTCGTCACCGAACTCGTGGTGAGCGAGCTGGTCACCAATGCCATCCGCTACGGCGCCGAACCCATCCGGCTCCGGCTGATCCGCGACCGTACCCTCATCTGCGAGGTCTCCGACGGCAGCAGCACCGCCCCGCACCTGCGCCGCGCGCACGCCTTCGACGAGGGCGGACGCGGCCTGCTGCTGGTCGCCCAGCTCACCCAGAGCTGGGGCACCCGGCAGACCGCGTCCGGCAAGACGATCTGGGCGGAACAGGTCCTCACCCCGCTGGACTTCTAGAAACCCCTGGTCTTCCCAGGAACCCTCGGTCCTCCAGGAACCCCTGGTCCTCCAGGAACCCCGCTGGACCTCGGGGAACCGGCGGGAGCCTTCGCGGGGCGGGCCAGCACCCCCGACAGCACATCGATCCGGTTGGTGGTGATCGAGTCGACGCCGCGCGCGATCAGCCGGCGCATGCTGCGCCGGGTGTCCGCCGTCCAGGCGGAGACCAGCAGGCCCTCGCGGTGGTCGCGGTCCGCCAGCTCCCGGCTGACCAGCCCGAAGCGGTAGTTGAGCCAGCGCGGCCTGACGGCGGCCAGCAGCGCGGGGCGAGGCGGGGCCAGGGTCGTCCAGGTCATCGCGATCTCGGCGGCCGGATCGGCGGCCCGCACGGCGAGCATCGTGTCCGGCCCCGCGCAGTAGTAGACCCGCTCGGCGGCCCCGCACTCGCGCACCGTGCCGATGACCGTACGGACCGACGCCGCGTCGGCGCCGGGCAGATCGATCATCAGCCGGCCCGCGTCCCCGGCCCGGCCGTCCACCGGCAGGAGCGCCTCCCGCAGCGTGGGCACTCCGTCGTGGGTCAGTTCGCGCACCTCGGCGTGCGTCAGCTCCGCGAGCCGCCGGTCCTGGTTCCAGAGCCGCTTCAGGGAGGAGTCGTGCAGCAGTACGGGCACCCCGTCGCGGGTCAGCCGGACATCGATCTCGACCGCGTCCGCGCCCCGCTCGCGCGCCGAGCGGACCGAGGGCAGCGTGTTCTCGCGGACCCGGTAGGGATCGCCCCGGTGGCCCACGGCGACGACAGCGCGCCGCGGGCCCGTCCCGTCCTCGCCCACCACTAGGCCGTCTCGCGCGCGAGCCACTCGGCCGTGTACGTGTCGATCCGCGCGGCGAGTTCCTTCTTGCCCGCCGTGTCGAGGAAGGACGCCTCCACGGCGTTCTTCGCGAGACCGGCGATCCCGCGCTCGTCCAGGGAGAGCAGCCCGGCGGCGACCGCGTACTCCTTGTTGAGGTCCGTACCGAACATCGGCGGGTCGTCGCTGTTGACCGTCACCAGCACCCCGGCCGCGAACATCTCCTTGATCGGGTGCTCCGCCAGGTCGGCGACCGCGCGGGTGGCGATGTTGGAGGTGGGGCAGACCTCCAGCGGGACGCGGTGTTCGGCGAGATGGGCCAGCAGCTCCGGGTCCCGCACGGCGCTGATGCCGTGGCCGATGCGCTCCGCGCGCAGCTCGCGCAGGGCGTCCCAGACGGTGCCGGGCCCGGTCGTCTCACCGGCGTGCGGTACGGAGTGCAGCCCCGCCGCGATCGCCCGGTCGAAGTACGGCTTGAACTGCGGCCTGGGCACCCCGATCTCGGGGCCGCCGAGGCCGAACGAGACCAGGCCCTCGGGGCGCAGGTCCACCGCGAGCCGGGTGGTCTCCTCGGCGGCGAGCAGTCCTGCCTCGCCGGGGATGTCGAAGCACCAGCGCAGCACGACGCCCAACTCGGCCTCGGCCGCCTTGCGCGCGTCCTCGATGGCCTCCATGAACGCCTGCTCGGGGATGCCCCGGCGCGTGGAGCTGAAGGGGGTCACTGTCAGCTCGGCGTAGCGGATGTTCTGCCGCGCCATGTCCCGGGCGACCTCGAACGTCAGCAGCCGGATGTCCTCGGGGGTGCGGAGCAGGTCCACGACGGAGAGGTAGACGTCGATGAAGTGCGCGAAGTCGGTGAACGTGAAGTAGTCGACGAGCGCCTCGGGGTCGCTGGGCACCTGGGAGTCCGGGTGCCTGGCGGCCAGTTCGGCCACGATGCGGGGCGAGGCCGAGCCGACATGGTGGACATGCAGCTCGGCCTTGGGCAGCCCCGCGATGAAGGGGTGCGGATCGGTCATCAGGATCCTCCGGATGCGGGGCGTACGCCCCGGTGTGCGGTGGTGCGGCTGCTGGGCGCGCGGTGTCCGCGGGGCGGGTGCGCCCATGGCCCGCCAGGCACCATACGGGGCAAAGGGCCATCCTAGGCCGTGTCCTGGCGCTCTTCGCCGGGGCCGGACGGGACCTGGGCCGGGCGGTCCGCGCCCGGGAGGCAGGCCGTAGCATGGCCGGGAGTCACGATGGGGGAGGACCATGTCGGACAAGAGCGAGCAGCCGTCGGGCGGCTTCGAGCCGAACGATCCCTGGGCTCCGCCGGAGCGCGGGGCGACGTACGACGGCGCGCAGGCGCGGCCGCCGGAGGGGCAGGGCCCGTCCGTACACGACCAGCCGACGATCCTGGGCATGCCGGGCGGCCCCGTGCCGAGTCCCGGCCAGGGGACCGGGACCGGGTCCGGTTCCGTGCCGCCACCGCCGCCCGCCCCCGGCACACCGGCCGGGCACGCCCCGGGGGCGGCCTACGGCTACCCCGGTGCCCCGCCCCAGCAGTCCACCCCGGGCTTCCAGCCGCCTGCTTCGCCGTACGTCGGCGGGGTGCCCGGCGCGGGCGCCGGTTACGGCTATCCGACGGGCCCGACCCCCGGCTATCCGTCGGCTCCCGGCTACCCGTCCGCCCCCGGCTATCCCGGGTACGGCCAGGGCGGCTGGCAGCAGCCCCCGGCCAACGGCATGGGCGTCGCCGCGCTGGTGCTCGGCATCATCTCCGTGGTGGGCTTCTGCCTCTGGGGTCTGAGCGTCGTCCTCGGTGTTCTCGCGCTGATCTTCGGCATCGTCGGCCGCCGCCGGGCCGCCCGCGGCGAGGCCAACAACGGCGGCATGGCGCTGGCGGGCATCGTCCTGGGGGCCATCGGCGCGGTGGTCGGCGCGGTCGTCCTCGCCCTGATCATCGTGGGGGTGGCGTACGGCGAGGACAACAGCGGCGGCGGCGACGATCCGTTCGCCACGTCGTTCGTGGTCGGCGCCGACCGCTGACGGTGTTCCCCGGCGCTCGGACCCCCGTTCCCTGCCGCTAGGATCTCTCGTTTGGATCATGCGGGGCTCGCGGGCCCTGGTGCCGCGCCTCGCCGCGTTGTCGGGATCACCCCGGTACATCCGGTACGGGGGTGACCCTCCGCCGTGCGGGAGCGCTCGGCTTCCGAAGGACGCGTCGAACGCCGAGGCGGAGGGAGCGAAGCGAGCGCGGCGCACCGGACGCCGCCGGGCCCGCCCTTGGGGCGGACGGCGCTACTTCGAAGACAGGGCGTGGGCACCCGCTCCCCCCGCCCCGTCGCGGAGCCGCTCGCGTGCCTCCATCAGCGCGAAGCCCAGCAGGTTGAGCCCGCGCCAGCGGGCGGGGTCGTGGGCGCGCTCGTCGTCCGAGGCCAAGCCGATCCCCCAGATCCGGTCCATCGGGCTGGCCTCGATGAGTATCCGGTCCCCCGTGGCCAGCAGGAACGTCCGCAGCGCGGCGTCCTGCCCGAATTTGTGGACGCTGCCCGCCACCACGATCCCGTAGCGCTCCCGCTCCCAGACGCTCTCCTCGAAGCCGCGCACCAGCCGCCCCGCCCGCTTGGCGAGAGCCGGATTCGCCGCGGTCACCGCCCGGTGCTCGGCCTCCTCGTCGCCGAAGAGCCGGGCCTTGCGCGCCATCATCCAGTGCTCCGCCGTCGCGTACTCCACACCGTCCACGGTGAACGGCGCGGGCCACCACTGGCTGAAACAGCTCGCCCCCAGCGTGCCGTCCCGCCGGGGCTTGTGACCCCAGAAGTGCAGCAGCTTCACCGCCTCGCCCCGCGCGGTCCGCTCGGCCAACGCGCCGACGGCATCCGCCCCGACGGCCCCGCCGACCACCAGGTCCGTTCCGCTGTCCGTGCCGCTGCCCATCCCGTTCGCCCCGTTCCCTGTCCTGCGGACGAGTCTGGCACCCACCACTGACACACGCCCCGCCTTTCCTGCCGCTGCGCCACCCGCGGGCGACCGAATCCGTCGCGTAACCAAAAGGCAACAACGGAATCCCTTGTTGAGGTGGGAGTGCTCTGTCAGGATCGGCACTCAATTGAACCCGGGGCAACAACCGCACCATCGGAGAGCGTCATGGGTGACCACTTCCAGCCGCGCGACCGCTTCGCGAGCGGCGCGCAGTTCATCGGCGGGCGGGTGCGGTCAGGTACCTCCGGCCGTACGCACACCGTCGTGAATCCGGCCACCGGCGAGGACGTCCTCGGCTACGAACTCGCGGGCCCCGACGACGTCGACGACGCCGTCGCCGCCGCGCACGCGGCCTTCCCCGGCTGGGCCGGGGCCACCCCCGGCGAGCGCTCGGACGCCCTGCACCGCTTCGCCGGGATACTGGCCGACCGGGCCGGGGAGTTCGCGTACGCCGAATCGCTCCAGTGCGGCAAACCGATCAAGCTCTCCACCGAGTTCGACGTCCCCGGCAGCGTCGACAACGCCGCCTTCTTCGCCGGTGCCGCCCGCCGTCTGGAGGGCGTCTCGGCCGCCGAGTACAGCGGGGACCACACCTCCTACGTACGCCGCGAGCCGATCGGCGTCGTCGGCTCGATCGCGCCCTGGAACTACCCGCTCCAGATGGCCGCCTGGAAGATCCTCCCGGCGATCGCCGCGGGCAACACCATCGTGCTCAAGCCCGCCGAGAACACCCCGCTGACCTCGCTGATGTTCGCCCAGGCCGCCCAGCGGGCCGGGCTCCCCGACGGTGTCGTCAACATCGTCTGCGGGTCCGGTCCCGACGCGGGCGAACACCTCGTCGGCCACCCCGACGTCGTGATGACGTCCTTCACCGGCTCCACGCGGGTCGGCAAGCGCGTCGCCCAGCTCGCCACCGCCACCGTCAAACGCCTCCACCTCGAACTCGGCGGCAAGGCGCCCTTCGTCGTGTTCGACGACGCCGACCTGACCGCCGCCGTGCACGGCGCGGTCGCCGGATCCCTCATCAACGCCGGTCAGGACTGCACCGCCGCCACCCGCGCCTATGTGCAACGGCCGCTGTACGACGACTTCGTCAGCGGCGTCGCCGAGCTGATGGGGACGGTACGGCTCGGCGACCCCTTCGACGACGCCACCGACCTCGGCCCGCTCATCTCGTACGCCCACCGCGACCGGGTCGCCGCCCTCGTCGACCGCGCCCGCGGCCACGCCCGGATCGTCACCGGCGGCGAGGCGCCCGGCGGCGACTGGAAGAACGGCGCCTACTACCGGCCCACCCTCATCACCGACGCCGCCCAGGACAGCGAGATCGTCCAGTCCGAGATCTTCGGCCCGGTCCTCGTCGTGCTGCCCTTCGACTCCGACGACGAAGGCATCGCGCTCGCCAACGACACCCCCTACGGCCTCGCCGCCTCCGCCTGGAGCCGCGACGTCTACCGGACCGGCCGCGCCACCCGGGAGATCAGGGCGGGCTGCGTCTGGATCAACGACCACATCCCGATCATCAGCGAGATGCCGCACGGCGGATACAAGGCCAGCGGCTTCGGCAAGGACATGTCGGCGTACTCCTTCGAGGAGTACACGCAGGTCAAACACGTGATGTACGACAACACGGCGGTGGCCGCGAAGGACTGGCACCGCACCGTCTTCGGCGACAGGCACCGTCCCTGACCCTCCCCGGAACCGTCCACCCGAAAGGGCACAGCGCATGGAGCAGTACGAGCCCGAGCCCCTCTCCGCGGCCCAGCTGGCCGCCGTACGGCGCAGCGTCACCGGCGGCAGGGGCGCGCTCACCCGCCGGTCCCTGCTGCGGGCCACCGGCGTCGGCACGCTCGCCGTCGGCGGGCTCCCCGCTCTGAGCGGCTGCGGGATCCCGCCCGCGAAGCTGGAGGGCGACGGCCGGGCCTCCTCCGACCACTCGGCCGAGGAGAAGCGGGTGGTCTTCTCCAACTGGACCGAGTACATGGACGTCAGCGACGACGAGAAGCACTATCCGACACTGGAGGCGTTCACCCGGCGCACCGGGATCGCGGTCAAGTACACGGCGGACATCAACGACAACGTCGAGTTCTTCGGCAAGATCCAGCCGCAACTGGCCGCCGGGCAGGACACCGGACGCGACCTGATCTGCGTCACCGACTGGCTCGCCGCCCGCATGATCAGGCTCGGCTACGCGCAGAAACTCGACCCGTCGAACCTGCCGTACGCCTTCGCCCACCTCTCCGAGCAGTTCCGCTCGCCCGACTGGGACCCCGGCCGCGCCCACAGCTACCCGTGGACGGGCATCCCCACCGTCATCGCCTACAACTCCAGGGCGACCGGCGGACGTACGGTCGACTCCGTCTCCCAGCTGCTGGACGACCCCAAGCTCAAGGGCCGCGTCGCCTTCCTCTCCGAGATGCGCGACACCATCGGGATGACCCTCCTCGACCTGGGCAAGGACCCGGCGAAGTTCACCGACGACGACTTCGACGCGGCGGTCGCCCGCCTCCAGAAGGCCGTCGACAGGAAACAGGTGCGCCGCTTCACCGGCAACGACTACACCGCCGACCTCGACAAGGGCGACATCGCCGCCTGCGTCGCCTGGGCCGGGGACATCGTCCAGCTCCAGCACGACAACCCCGACGTCAAGTTCACCATCCCGCGCGCCGGTTACATGCTCTCCAGCGACAACCTGCTGGTCCCGGCCAGGGCGCGGCACAAGACCAACGCAGAGCGGCTCATCGACCACTACTACCGGCCGCCGATCGCCGCCCGGCTCGCCGCGTACATCAACTACGTCTGCCCCGTCGACGGCGTACGCGCCGAGCTGACCAGGATCGACAAGTCGATGGCCGACAACACCCTGATCCTCCCCGACGCGGCGATGGCCGCGGCCTCGCACGCCTTCCGCTCGCTGAGCGCCGAGGAAGAGACGGCGTACGAGCAGAAGTTCGCCAAGCTCATCGGCGCGTGACGCCGCCCCGCCGCGGGCCCCGCCCGTCCACCCCCTCCTCCCCGGGACCGTGATCCATGACAGAGACCGCATCCACCAGCCGGGGCGGCGGCGACGTCCGCCTCACCGGGATCAGCAAGACGTACGGCTCGTTCCACGCGGTCAGGCCGCTCGAACTCACCGTGCCGGAGGGCTCCTTCTTCGCCCTGCTCGGCGCCTCGGGCTGCGGCAAGACCACCACCCTGCGGATGATCGCCGGGCTGGAGGAGCCGACCACGGGCTCGGTCCTCCTCGGCGACAGGGACGTCACCGCGCTGCCGCCGTACAAGCGCCCCGTCAACACCGTCTTCCAGAGCTACGCGCTCTTCCCGCATCTCGACATCTACGAGAACGTCGCCTTCGGACTGCGCCGACGCGGCGTCAAGTCCGTGAAAAAGCAGGTCGGCGACATGCTCGACCTCGTCCAGCTCGGCGACTTCGCCCGGCGCCGACCTCACCAGCTCTCCGGCGGCCAGCAGCAGCGGGTCGCCGTGGCCCGCGCGCTCATCAACCACCCCCGGGTGCTGCTCCTCGACGAGCCGCTCGGCGCGCTCGACCTCAAACTGAGGCGGCAGATGCAGCTGGAGCTGAAGCGCATCCAGACCGAGGTCGGCATCACCTTCATCCATGTCACCCACGACCAGGAGGAGGCCATGACGATGGCCGACACCGTCGCGGTGATGAACGCGGGCCGGGTGGAGCAGCTCGGCAGCCCCGCCGACCTCTACGAGAACCCCGACACCACCTTCGTCGCCAACTTCCTCGGCACCTCCAACCTCATCGGGACCGAGGTCGCCGAGGCCCACGGGGACGACATCACCGTCACCGTCGGCGGCACCGCGCTCCGGCTGCCCGCCGCCCGATGTCCGGCGCCGGTGCGCGGCGGCGGGACGCTGCTGGTCGGAGTACGCCCCGAGAAGATCTCCCTGACCCACGCCGACGACGCGGCCACCGTCCCCGAGGGGCGCAACCGGATATCCGGCAGGATCGCCGACTCCAGCTTCATCGGCGTCTCCACCCAGTACGTGATCGACGCCCCCGGCTGCCCCGGTCTGGAGGTGTACGCGCAGAACATCGAGCGCGACGGCCGCCTCGCCCCCGGCGCCGAGGTCGTCCTGCACTGGAACCCCGCGCACACCTTCGGGCTGGACGCCGGGCAGTCCCCGCTGGCCGGAACGCCGGACGCCGCGGACGCCGCCACCGCCGCCACCGCCGCCGCGGGCACCGAGAAGGCGGTCGCGGCGGCGGGCGGGGAGGCGCCGTGACCGCCGCCGAGGCGCCGCCCGCCGCACCCGCCTCCCCGCCGGGGCCGCCCGAGCACCCCGTACGCAAGGCGTCCGCGCGCAGGCGGCTCGTACCGTACTGGCTGCTGCTGCCCGGAATCCTGTGGCTGCTGGTGTTCTTCGCGCTGCCGATGGTCTACCAGGCGTCGACCTCCGTGCAGACCGGCTCCCTGGAGGAAGGCTTCCAGGTCACCTGGCACTTCGCGACGTACGGGGACGCGCTGCGGGAGTACTACCCGCAGTTCGTGCGCTCCCTGCTCTACGCGGGCACCGCCACCGCCCTGTGCCTGCTGCTCGGCTATCCGCTGGCCTACCTCCTCGCGTTCAAGGCGGGCCGCTGGCGCCATCTGCTGCTGGTCCTCGTCATCGCGCCCTTCTTCACCAGCTTCCTGATCCGCACGCTCGCCTGGAAGACGATCCTCGCGGACGGCGGGCCGGTCGTCTCCGTCCTGAACTCCCTGCACGTCCTCGACGTGACCAGCTGGCTCGGCTGGACCGAGGGCAGCCGGGTCCTGGCCACCCCCATGGCGGTGGTCTGCGGGCTGACCTACAACTTCCTGCCCTTCATGATCCTGCCGCTCTACACCTCCCTGGAACGGGTGGACGGACGGCTCCACGAGGCCGCCGGTGACCTCTACGCGCGGCCGTGGACCACCTTCCGCACGGTGACCTTCCCGCTCTCCATGCCGGGCGTCGTCTCCGGCACGCTGCTCACCTTCATCCCGGCGAGCGGCGACTACGTCAACGCCGAACTGCTCGGGTCGACCGACACGAAGATGGTCGGCAGCGTCATCCAGACACAGTTCCTGCGGGTCCTCGACTATCCGACGGCCGCCGCCCTCTCCTTCATCCTGATGGCCGTCGTCCTGATCACGGTCACCGTCTACATCCGCCGAGCCGGGACGGAGGACCTCGTCTGATGCGCCTGCTGCGACGCAACCTCGTGGTCATCGCGGGACTGGGCACCCTCGCCTATCTGGTCCTGCCGAACATCGTCGTGATGGTCTTCTCGTTCAACCAGCCCAAAGGCCGGTTCAACTACTCCTGGCAGCACTTCTCGCTGGCCGCGTGGAAGGACCCCTGCGGCGCCGCCGACCTGTGCGGATCGCTCTCGCTCTCGCTGCGGATCGCGGCCTGGGCGACGCTCGGCGCCACCGTACTGGGCACCATGATCGCGTTCGCGCTGGTCCGCTACCGCTTCCGGGCGCGCGGCGCGGTCAACTCGCTGATCTTCCTACCGATGGCGATGCCCGAGGTGGTCATGGCCGCCTCGCTGCTGACGCTCTTCCTCAACCTCGGCGCACGGCTCGGCTTCTGGACCGTGCTCATCGCGCACATCATGTTCTGCCTCAGTTTCGTGGTGACCGCCGTCAAGGCCCGGGTCATGTCCATGGACCCACGGCTGGAGGAAGCGGCGCGCGATCTCTACGCGGGTCCGGTGCAGACCTTCGTCCGGGTCACCCTGCCGATCGCCGCACCCGGCATCGCGGCCGGGGCGCTGCTCGCCTTCGCGCTCTCCTTCGACGACTTCATCATCACCAACTTCAACGCCGGCTCGACCGTCACCTTCCCGATGTACGTCTGGGGATCGGCGCAGCGCGGCACCCCCGTGCAGATCAACGTCATCGGCACGGCCATGTTCGCCCTCGCCGTGGCACTGGTGGTCGTGGGCCAACTGGTCGGCAACCGGCGCCGGAAGTCCGCCACCGCCCGATGATCCTCGTATGAAGGAGTGGGAAGCCATGTCCGCAGCCGCCTCGCGCGCCGTCGACGCCGCGCTCGCGGACGTCCGCCACACCCCGTACTGGCTGGACGACCCCGGCAGGCCCGCCGCGCTGCCCGCCCTGACCGGCGACGAACGCTGCGACCTGCTCGTCGTCGGCGGCGGCTACAGCGGGCTGTGGACCGCGCTGCTCGCCAAGGAGCGCGATCCCGGCCGGGACGTCGTCCTGATCGAGGGCGGCGAGGTGGGCTGGGCGGCCTCGGGCCGCAACGGCGGATTCTGCGCCGCCTCGCTCACCCACGGCTTCGCCAACGGGCTGGCCCGCTGGCCGGACGAGCTGATGGAGCTGGAGGAGCTGGGCGCGCGCAACCTCGACGCCATCGAGGAGACCGTCGCGCGCCACGCCATCGACTGCGACTTCGAGCGCACCGGCGAGATCGACCTCGCCACCGAACCGCACCAGCTCGACGAACTCCGCGAGAGGTACGCACAGGCGAGGGACCTGGGCCTCACCGGACTCGAACTCCTCGACCGGGACGCGGTGCGCGCCGAGGTCGACTCGCCGACCTTCCTCGGCGGCGTCTGGGACCGGCGCGGCGTCGCCATGCTGCACCCCGCCAAACTCGTCTGGGGGCTCAAGCGGGTCTGCGCGGAACTCGGCGTACGGATTTATGAACACACCCGCGGTCTGGCACTGGCCCGGTACGGCGCGGGGATGGCCGTCCGTACGGAGCACGGCAGGATCTTCGCGCGGCAGGTGGCGCTCGGCACCAACGTCTTTCCCTCGCTCGTCAGACGCGTGCGTCCGTACACGGTCCCGGTCTACGACTACGCCCTGATGACCGAGCCGCTGACGGCCGGACAGCTGAGCGCGATCGGCTGGCACCACCGTCAGGGGCTCGCGGACGGCGCCAACCGGTTCCACTACTTCCGGATCACCGCCGACCGGCGCATCCTGTGGGGCGGTTACGACGCGGTGTATCCGTTCGGCGGTCGCCTCAGCGCCGACCGGGACCACCGGCCCCGCACCTATCGCACGCTGGCCGCCCACTTCCAGCGTTGCTTCCCGCAGCTGGAGGGCGTGCGCTTCAGCCACGCCTGGGGCGGCGCGATCGACACGTGCACCCGTTTCTCGGCCTTCTTCGGCACGGCGTACGGCGGCCGGGTCGCGTACGCCGCCGGGTACACCGGGCTCGGCGTCGGCGCGACGCGCTTCGGCGGTGACGTGATGCTCGATCTGCTGGCGGGGGAGCGCGGCGGGCGCACGCGGCCGCGGATGGTGCGCGAGCGCCCGGTGCCGTTCCCGCCCGAACCCGCGGCCTGGGCGGGCATCGCCCTCACCCAGTGGTCGCTGGCGCGCGCGGACGCCAGGGGCGGTCGGCGCAACGTCTGGCTGCGCGGGCTGGACCGGCTGGGGCTCGGCTTCGACAGCTGAACCGGCCCCGGTCCGCGCCGACACCGACGCGCGGCGGGCTGTGACCCGGATCACCGGTTCCGGTGGGGTGAACCCGCGTCATCCTCCCGCCCCGGCGCTGTCCCCCTTATGGACGGACTGTCCAACAAGGCGGACGGTCCCCGACCGGGAGGAGGCCGGGCTGATGAGCGGCTCGGGGGAGAACGCGGTGGACAAGCGCGCGGTGGAGTGGCTGGCATCGGTGGCGCCGGATCCCGCCGCCTGCCGCCGGGAGTGGGAGCGCGACCCGCTGGGGGTGACGCTGCTGCCCGCCGGCAGGCGGTGGGACGTGCTGATCCTGCCGGGGGAGCTGGGCGGTCCTGCGCTGTCCGTGCTGACCGGGATGATCGACCGGCCGGGCCCCGTGCTGGTCGGCTTCGGCGAGGCGCGGATGGGCTTCTTCGTGCCGCCGGGCACGGTGGCCCGCTGGCTCGGCACGGGGGTGCGCGGAGCGGGGCGCGGTACCTGGATCGTCGTCCCGTACCCGGTGCGGTCGAGCGGCGGGGTGCGCTGGCTGATCCCGCCGGACGGCTCGGGGACGCTCACCGATCCGGCGCTGCTGGAGCTGGCGATGCACGAGGCGGCGGCGGTGCTGGCGCGGGGCGGCACGGGCGGAGAGGGCGGCGGCCGGGAGTCGGCGCGCGGCGGTCAGGAGGGCGACGGCGGGCCGGGCTGAGGAGCCTCGCCGAGCGGCTCCGTCCGGCCGGGCCGGACGGAACGCCGGGGCGCGGAACGCAGGACCCGCCCCAGGACGAGCAGGAGCGCCCCGCACAGCAGCACACTGCCCAGTACGTCCAGCGGCCAGTGGTAGCCGCGCAGGACCAGCCCGGTCCCCGTCGCCAGGGTCAGCGCCCCGGCGACGGGCAGTGTCGCGCGCCTGCCCGCGTACGGGACGAGCAGCAGCGCCGCGCCGCCGTACGCGACCATCGCGGTCGCCGTGTGCCCGGACGGGTAGTAGCCGGTCGCGTCGGTGAGCGGTCCGCGCCGGTCGATCCAGAGTTTGAGCGGGACGACCAGGGCGGGGACCGCCGCCATCGCCCCGCAGACCGCGAGCGCCCGGCCGCGCTCGCGCCGCCCGCCGCGCCACAGGGTGTACCCGATCACCACGGCCAGTACGGGCAGCGCGACCGGCATCCCGCCGAGATCGGAGAGGAACTGTGTCAGGGGCTCAGGGCCGCGACCGGCGAGCGCGTGGCCGAGCCGTTCGTCCGCGCCGCGCAGCGGGCCGCGGGCCGTGGCCTGCCAGGTGACGAGCGCGAAGAGGACCGCGCACAGGGCGAGGACACCCGCCCAGGAGAGAGAAAACGGCCGCCCGGGAACAGGGGGGGGAGTTCCGGGGCGGCCGTTCGGACCGGTGTGCCGCACGCCCCGGGGGGTTTGGGGCGGGCGGCCATCCGATCGGTGAGGAGATCCGGAGCCAGTGGCTCCAGTGGTGTGCGCGAAGGCACGGCCAAAGCGGCGCTGGGGATGCCCCGCCTCGGCGTCGCCCGCAGTCTCCTGCGAGCGGGGTGTATCTCTCATCTGGGAAAACCGTACGGCAGGGGCGCGTGCTCCGACAGCCACATCAGCCTGCCGCCATGGCCCTCGCACACCTTCTTCACAGGCCCTGACGGCTGTGACGGCGAGGTTCACCGTTGGGGCGTTCACCGTCGGCCGGTCGCGAGAGGCGCACGCGGGCGCTCACAGGGCGGAGAACGCCTGCTCGATGATGTCGAGGCCCTCGTTCAGCAGGTCCTCGCCGATCACCAGGGGCGGCAGGAAGCGCAGCACGTTGCCGTACGTACCGCAGGTGAGGACGAGCAGCCCGGCCGCGTGGCAGGACGCGGCGAGCGCCGCGGTCGCCTCCGGCGCGGGCTCCTTGGTGTCGCGGTCCTTCACCAGCTCGACGGCGATCATCGCGCCCCGGCCCCGGATGTCGCCGATGACGTCGTACTTCTCGGCGAGGGCGGCGAGCCTGCCCTTCATCACCGTCTCGATGCGCCGCGCCTTGCCGACGAGGTCCAGCTCCTTCATCGTCTCGATGGAGCCGAGCGCGGCGGCACAGGCCACCGGGTTGCCGCCGTACGTACCGCCGAGCCCGCCCGCGTGCGCCGCGTCCATGATCTCGGCGCGGCCGGTGACGGCGGCGAGCGGCAGCCCGCCGGCGATGCCCTTCGCGGTGGTGATCAGGTCGGGGACGACGTTCTCGTCCTCGCAGGCGAACCACTGGCCGGTACGGCAGAAGCCGGACTGGATCTCGTCCGCCACGAACACGATCCCGTTGTCCCGGGCGAACGCCGCCAGCGCGGGCAGGAAGCCCTTGGCGGGCTCGATGAAGCCGCCCTCGCCGAGCACCGGCTCGATGACGATCGCCGCGACGTTCTCGGCGCCGATCTGCTTGCTGATCTGGTCGATGGCCTGGGCGGACGCCTCGGCGCCGCAGTTCTCGGCGCCGGTCGGCCAGCGGTAGCCGTAGGCGACCGGCACCCGGTAGATCTCCGGGGCGAACGGCCCGAAGCCGTTCTTGTACGGCATGTTCTTCGCGGTCAGCGCCATGGTGAGGTTGGTGCGGCCGTGATAGCCGTGGTCGAAGACGACGACCGCCTGGCGCCTGGTGTACGACCTGGCGATCTTCACGGCGTTCTCGACGGCCTCGGCGCCCGAGTTGAACAGCGCGGACTTCTTCGCGTGGTCGCCCGGGGTCAGCTCCGCGAGCCGCTCGCAGACCTCGACGTACCCCTCGTACGGCGTGACCATGAAACAGGTGTGGGTGAAGTCCGCCAGCTGGGCGGAGGCCCGGCGCACCACGGCCTCGGCGCTGGCGCCGACCGAGGTCACGGCGATGCCGGAGCCGAAGTCGATCAGCCGGTTCCCGTCCACGTCCTCGACGATCCCGCCGCCCGCGCGGGCGGCGAAGACCGGCAGCACGGACCCCACCCCACCGGCGACCACGGCGGTGCGGCGGGACTGCAGCGCGCGCGACTTGGGCCCGGGGATGGGGGTGACGATGCGGCGCTCCTGCGGAACAGCGGTCATGAGGGGCTCCTGGGGGTCTCTGGGATCTGGTGCGATCGGCGGAATCGTGGAGGTCGTGAAGGGCGTGCGGCGCGGAGGTCGTGAAGGGCGTGGGGCCGTGCGGGTCGTGTCGGCGGCAGTGAGGAGAGGCTCCGGGGAGTTGCCGCGGCTTTCTCCGGCTTTCTTCTGCTTTCCTCGCAGGCTAGGGGCGAGCGGGGGCAACGGGCATGCTCCGTTCGGGAGTGGTGCGCGCGTGTCGTTGTCCGCGACGGACATAGCGGCGGGACGGGCGCGCGCCCGTCCCGCCGCTA
>NZ_QQNA01000061.1 GCF_003346515.1 Streptomyces corynorhini | reverse complement strand
CCTCGGCACCACCCGCCGCCGCGTCGCCGCGCTGGTCACCGCCGCCCTGCTGATCCCGCTGGCCGCCTGCGGCGGCGGGTGGTGCCGAGGGCGGGAGCGGAAGGCATGGCGGCGGACTCCTTGGCGTACCGGGCCGGTGAGGGCCCGCGAGCGGATGTGGGGGGGGACGACGGCGCCGCGGGACCGGCGATGCCGCGCGGTCACGTCAGGTCGATGTGCACATTGGTGGACTTCACCCGGGCGGTGGCCCGCATGCCGACCTCCAGGCCCAGCTCCTCCACGGCTTCCCGGGTGAGCAGGGAGACCAGCCGGTGCGGTCCCGCCTGGATCTCCACCTGGGCGGCGACATCGCCGAGCTTGACGGCGGTCACGATGCCGGGGAACGCGTTGCGGGCCGAGGTGTACGGGACGTCGTCCTCGCTCGTACCTCCATTCTGCGCGACCTCGACGGAGAAGGCCGCGAGTGCCCGGCCGTCGATGAGCCGGCGCCCGCTCTCGTCGCGATGCGTCTCGACGCGGCCGGCGTCCGCCCAGCGGCGCGCGGTGTCCGGACTCACCCCGAGGAGCCGGGCGGCCTGGCCTATCGTGTACGACTGCATGTGCGACAACATAGGCCGGATGGCCTCGCATTTACAATCCTCGACCGGCCCTCTCCCCGCAGGTGCGACCCTCTCGGAGGGTCCGGCCCGCTCAGCGCTTGACGGCCCGCAGGACGACGAACTTCGGGTCGCTCGTGACGGTCTCGCAGTTGCCGAAGAGACGCCGCAGTTTGGCGTGGTACCCGAGGTGGCGGTTGCCGACGACCCACAGCTCCCCGCCGGGGCGCAGCGCCGCGCGGGAGCCGGTGAACATGCGCCAGGCGGTCGCGTCGGTCGTCGCCTGGTGGGTGTGGAACGGCGGATTGTTCAGCACGAGGTCGACCGTCGCGGCCGCGACGTCGGTGAGGCTGTCGCCGAGGACGAACTCGGCCGCCGTGTCCGGGGCCGCGTTCTCCCGGAAGGTCGCCTCGGCCGAGGCGACCGCCGAGAACGACTCGTCGATGAAGGTCACCCGGGCCGCCGGGTTGTCCAGCGCCATGGCGGTGCCGACCACACCGTTGCCGCATCCGAGGTCGACGACGTGTTCGGAGCCCCGGCGGTGCGGCAGGTGGCGCAGCAGGAAGCGGGTGCCGATGTCGAGCCGTTCCGCGCAGAAGATCCCGGCGTGGTTGACGACGGTACGGCCGGACATGGAGCCGATCTCGTCGGGCAGCGCGTACCGGTGCGGCCAGGGGCCGGGGGTACGGGTCCTGCCGGGGGCGGGCGCGCAGAAGATCAGCCGCGCCTTCCTGACCGCGAGGGAGGTCGTGGTCGGGCCGAGGATCTGCTCGAACAGCTTCAGGGTGGAGGTGTGGATCTCGGTGACCCGGCCGGTGGCCAGCACGGTGGTCCCGGGGTGGACCGCCGGGGCCAGCCGGTGCAGCTGGTCCTCCAGCAGCGCCAGGCTCTTGGGGATCCGCACCAGCAGCAGGTCGATCCGCTCCGGCGGGGTGTCACGGGCGGAGAGCAGCCGTACGGCGTCCTCGCCGACGCCCGCGCGTGCGAGGTTGGCGCGGGTCGCCCGCTGGGTCAGATACGAGTCGGTGATCTGGACCAGCGGACCGGAGGTGGCGGAGTCGAGCCGCCGGGCGGCCAGCGCCGTGGTGAGCGCGCCCCACCGGTCTCCCACGACGGCCACCGGGCCCGACAGGTCCGCGGGTTCCGCGTCGCTCCCGGCGAGGTGGCGCAGCAGGTACTCGTCGGCGGCGTCCCAGGCGCGCAGCGTCTCGCGGGGGTGGTCGGGGAATCGGGTGAGGCCGAGGTCGCCCCAGGGTGTCGTCAAACGGTTCATCGTGTTCACAGGCTAACCGCCCGTACGGGCAGGTCACACCAGGTGCCTCAGCCGGGCGGTCCGGCCTCGGGCCCGGTCAGGCCGCGGGCCCGGTCCAGTGCCGCCTGTGCCTGCCCGGCCGTGAGGACGGCGGCGAATTCGGCGCGCGCGATCTCCAGGACGGTCTCGGCGTCGGCGGGAGGGTGCGGATGGTCGCGCAGCGCGATGTCCGCCGCCGCGCGCGCCAGCAGGTCGTCGTCCGGGGCGGCCCCGGGCTGGGACATGGTCCGCAGGACCTGGTGCCAGAGTGTGGTCATCGCGTCAATTCCCTTCGTCCGCGCGGGTACCGGCCGCGGATCCGTCGCCCCCGGCGATGCCGAGGGTGGCCAGAGCGTGGTGGATCAGTTCGTCGGCGAGCAGTTCCCGGGAGAAGGAGGCGCTGTGCCGGGTCCAGTGGGCCACCAGCTCGTTGCTCGCGCCCGTGAGCGCGACCATGGCGAGGGAGTAGTCGCGGGCCGGGACCTCGCCGCGCGCGACGGCCCGCTCGGCCTCGGCGGTGAGGAAGTCGCTCCACAGGCCGCGCCAGAGCAGCCGGTGCTCCTCGACCGCGCGTCCGGCCCCGACGATGTCGACGAACGCTATCCGGGTGGCAGCGGCGGCGTCGGTGACGGCCTCGACGTAGGCGCGGCCCATCGCGGTGATCCTGACGCGGGCCGCGGCGGACTCCAGGGCGGGGTCGCCGAGGACGGTCAGCGTGGCTTCCATTCCGGCGCGGGCCACCCCGTTGTGCAGGGCGATCAGCAGGGACTCGCGGCTCTCGAACTCCTCGTAGAACGCGCGCAAGGGGAGGTGAGCGGTGCCGCAGATCCGCTCGACGGACGTGGCCGGGTAGCCGCGTGTGGTGAACAGTTCGGTCGCGGTCGCCAGCAGCCGTTCGCGGCGTGCCACCCGGGGCTCGGGACCGGAGTGCTCCGCCCCGGCCCGGTGCGCTCCGGTGTGATGCGGTCCGGCGTCATGCGGTCCGGCTTGCGCGCACGCAGGTGGGTCCGTACCCGCTTCCCCGGTGCCCGCGGCGGCGCGTGGGGTGTCCTCGTCGGCCGGCGGCGTGTCCGCGGAACGTCCGCCACGGCTCATTCGACCTCCCCCAATCGACCTGCGCACACCGGGTTCTGCCCCCGCTGGGAGCGTCTGTCGAGCATGCCACGCACCGCCCGGCGACACGCCCCGTTCCTCGAATGCGGTCGCGGTCATACGAACACACGAATCGGTGTTCGGTGTGGAGGTCCCCGCGCGGCCGTGCGGCGCCGCTCCCGGGCCGGGCGCCCTTCCGCTCCGGGGACCGGATCGCCCACTGCCCCGGCGGGCCGACTGCCCGCCGCGTGGGTGGCGACGCCTACGGGCTCACCTGTCGTCGGACGCCGGGCCCGCCGCGGCGAGCGCCGCGCCCGTGTCGTCCGCCAGGGTCACGGCGACCCGGCGCACCTGCCGGGAGGGGACGGCTTCCGGGGTGCGCCTGAGCATGAAGCGGCCGAGGTAGCGCCCGCCCGCCGAGGCCCGCAGTTCGATCTCGCCCTCCGGCCGGCCGAGCCGCTCCAGGTCCCAGGGCCGGTGGTCCACGGGGACCGTGCCGTCCTGTTCCAGCCGCGCCGGGTGCCCGAGCAGCGTGCCGTACTCGAACCGGCAGCCGCGCAGCCCCGGCATCCCGACCAGATGCCGCCCCACCCGCTCGACCACGGCGTCCGCGGCGCCCGCCGAGCGGGCCAGGCGCGCGGTGTCGTGGAGCCGGGCCGGCAACCCCGCGTCGACCACCGTCATCACCCGCAGCCGCCGGGCCCTGGCCGCCAGTTGGGACACCACGAGCCCCACGACGAGCAACAGCACGGTGGTCTCGACGTTGTTCGTTCCGGTGAGGGCGAGCCGCTCGAACGGGCGGGCCAGGAAGAGATCGGACCAGACGACGGCCGAGAGCGCCGCGAGCGCCCCGGCGACACGGTTGTCCAGGGCGGCGACCGCGACCACGGCCACCACCAGGATCAGCGCGAGATCGGTGCCCACCAGGTCCGTACGGAAGGGCACCAGCGGCAGCGCCACCGCGAGTGTCGCCAGCGGCGCCGCGAGCAGCGCGAGCGGGTCGCGCGGCGCGGACATCATGGTCCGCCTCGCCTTCTTCCCCCGGAACACGGGAAGTCCGGCGCGCTTGCGCACGCCTTCGCCCCGTCGGCACTGTCCAGGGTGCGCCCGCCAGGGTGGTAACGGGCGGGAGCGTGACGGGTTTGACGCGACGTTGACGTGACGTTGACGCGGCGCCCGTGAGCGGGCCCCGGGGCCCGCGCGGGGCGGCTCGGCGGCTGTGATATCCCTGCCTGCATGGACGATCGAGAGGCCCTGGTGACCGCGCGGCTGCTCCTGCGTCCGCTGAGCCCGCCGGAGGCCGAGCGGGTGGCCGCGGGGGAACCGGCGGCCGGGGACCGATGGGCGGCCGGCTACCCCACCGAAGGCGACCTCACGGGGGCCAGGC
Source organism: Streptomyces corynorhini (assembly GCF_003346515.1). Classification (GTDB taxonomy): domain Bacteria; phylum Actinomycetota; class Actinomycetes; order Streptomycetales; family Streptomycetaceae; genus Streptomyces; species Streptomyces corynorhini. Next base: position 27,546 of record NZ_QQNA01000061.1, on the reverse strand, counting down.
GCTATCTGACCACCTGTTCGATCACCGGCGATCCGCAGCCGTTCGGCCCGTACGAGATCCGGCGCCGCGCGGACGGGCACACGATCGGCGGGGTCGCCTTCCACGGCCCTCCGGACGACGAACTGAGCGTGACGATCGGCTACGGCCTCGTCCCGTCGGCGTACGGCAGGGGGTTCGCGTCCGAGTCGCTGCGCGGGCTGCTGCGCTTCGCGCGCGAGCGCGGCGTCCTCCGCGTCCGGGGCGACACCGACCACGGCAACACCGCGTCGCAGCGGGTGATGACGGCGGTGGGCATGCGGCTGACCGCGGAGGACGAGCGCCTGAAGTACTACAGCGTCGTCTGGGACGACGTCGGCACCCCGGACGGTGCCCTTCCTATCCCCGGCGCTGGATAGGCGTGCGGCGGCGGCCCTGGGGCCGCTCGAAGAGACTCTCCATGGTGGGCTCCTCGTCCCCCTCGGCTTCGTGGAGGGGCGGCAGTTCCACGGTGTAACGGGGCTCCAGGAAGATGTCGTGGTGCTGTGGACGCGCGTGCGGCGCGTCCGTCGTGGTCGGTGCCCGCAGTGGATCCTGGCGGGACGGCGAAGAAGGCATGCACAACCGTTCGGTGAGTCGAGCGGTCGCGCGGCCCCAATGCCGATCGACCCGCTGGGAAGGTGTCTACCTCATCCTTCCCCGTAGCGCACAACCACGGGTACCCGGCCCGCCACGGTCCGCGCCCGTAGCGGCCGTTCCCGGCTCTCGGCCACACGGACCCTTCCCGGTCGCCGACGGGTCCCCCGGAGGCCCGCGCGGGAAGGGTCACGGGGTGCCCGATGTCAAAGACTCCGTGACCGCGCCGGTGGCCGAGCTGATGCGGCGCGGCCGTGAACCCGCCGTCGCCCAGGCGCTGCGCTCGACGGCGGCCGCGACGATCGCCTATGTGGTCGCCCGCCATCTGAGCACCGAGGCGGCGCCGCTCACCGCCCCGCTGACCGCCCTGCTGGTGGTGCAGGTGACGCTCTACTCGACGCTGACCACCGGGATCCGCCGGGTGAACGCGGTCGTCGCCGGAGTGCTGGTGGCCAGTGGCTTCAGTGTGCTGGTGGGGCTGACCTGGTGGAGCCTGGGGCTGATCATCCTGGCCTCGCTCATGGTGGGACGTCTCGTACGGGTGAACGAGTTCGTGCCCGAGGTCGCGATCAGCGCGATGCTGGTCCTCGGGGTGACCCGGGTGGCGTCGACGGCGTGGGACCGGGTGCTGGAGACGCTGATCGGCGCGGTGGTCGGGCTGGTGTTCAACCTGCTGTTCGCACCGCCCGTCTGGGTGCGTACGGCGGGCGACTCCGTCGAGGACCTCTCCCGGCGCATGCGCCAGCTGCTGCTGCGCATCGGGGAGGGGCTGACGGAGCCGCTGACCGTGGAGCGCGCCGCGTCCCGGCTGCACGAGGCCCGCAGGCTCGACCACGACATCAGCGAGGTGGACGCGGCGCTGCGCCGGGCGGAGGACAGCGTGCGGCTCAACCCCCGGGTGCGGGAAGGGCTGCTGCACCGCGTGGTGCTGCGGACGGGGCTCGACACCCTGGAGATCTGCACGGTGGTGCTGCGGGTGCTGGCCAGGACGCTCACCGATCTGGCGAAGGAGCGCACGCGCGAACCGCTGTTCGCCCCGGAGGTGGGGACGGCGCTGGAGGATCTGCTCGCCCGGGTGGCGGACGCGGTCGTGAGCTTCGCCGTCCTGGTGACCACGGAGGCGAGCGCGAGCGCCGAGACGGCGGAGAGCCGGTTGGCGGGGAACCTCGAATCGGCGCGCAACAGCCGGGAGCGGCTGGCGGAGCTGCTGCTGGAGGGCGTTCAGCGCCATCCCCGGCAGTGGCAGCTGCACGGCGCGGTGCTGGCGGAGATCGACCGGATCCTCGACGAACTGGACATGGAGCACCGCTCCGTACGGCTGATGGAGGAGCTGGACCGCGCCTCGCGCGAGCAGCGCGAGCGCTACCCCCGGCTGGCGGCGGCCCGGCAGTGGGCGCGCGGCGCACCGACCCGGCGCGGCTGAGGGCGGGCACCCCGGAACACCGCGCACACCGGCACACCGCGCACCCCGGCACACCACGCACCCCGGCACTCCGGCATCCCGCGCACCGGTCCGGCAATCAGCCATCGACACGGGATTGTTGACGTAAACTTTGCCCTCCCCGGGCGCGTCGGCCGCATGGTCCGCCGGAAAAGCGGGCGCTCACCCGGTGGGAACCGGCGCGCGGGCGTCGTCATCAGCGGCGACGCCGCGAACAGCGCCCCGCGAGGCGTGATCACGATGCGGCATTCACCCCTCTTCGTACGGAGCGCACGCGACCGCGGGGCGGCGTGGAGCCTCCAGGAGGGCCCCGGAAGGGGAGAGTTGGGTGGGGCGGGTTGAGGGGGACCGCGGCGATGGCGGTACTGTGCGCGCGCGCCGTCATCGTGGGCGGCGCGGTTATCCCGGAGGATTTTGTGACTCTATTCAGCGGATCATGGCGACGCAGAAGCGCGCTCATAACGGTCGCCGCCGCGGGTGCCCTCGGTGTCGGCCTGGCGGCCACCCCGGCGATGGCGCACACCCCGACCTGGTCGATCACCTGTGACACGGTCAGCCTCGACCTCACCGCCTACGGCAACAGCGACCAGAACACGGTGACGGTCACCGTGGACGGCAAGGATCTGCTGCCGACCGAGAAGTTCCGGAACAACTTCAGCAAGAAGCTGGACCTTCCCGAGCACAGCAGCGAGCTGGCCGTCCGTCTCGTCGTGAAGGCCGCCGACGGCGACCGGTTCTCGCGCGACGAGACCAAGACCGCGCCCGTCTGCGAGGGCTCCACCCCGCCGCCCGCGGAGGAGAGCGAGACCCCCGCTCCGACGCCGTCGGAGGAGCAGCCGAGCGAGTCTCCCAGCGAGGAGCCTTCGGCGAGCGAGAGCCCGAGCGACGAGACCTCGACCCCTCCGGCCGAGAACAGCACCTCTCCCGCCGCCGAGGCTCCCTCGAACGCGCCGAGCCCGGCCGGTGACGACCTGGCCGAGACCGGTTCCTCCAGCTCCACGCCGCTGATCGCCGGTGCCGCCGGTGTCGTTCTGGTCGCGGGCGCGGGCATCATGTGGGCCGCGCGCAAGCGTCGCTCCGCGCAGGGCTGAACCACCGCTTCACGCACCACCCCGCCGCCCCGACCCGACCGGCCCTGATACGGCTGGCCCGTGGGGCCAGGACCGCCGCACCCCAGCGGCGACGGCACCGGGCCGCGGCAGGCCACGAGCGCGTACGGACGGTGTGACCGGCCCCGGCAGGGACCCCGGACATCCCGGCGCACTCTGCGAGCACGTGTGAGACCCCGCGGCGCCCCCGCTCGCGGGGTCTCACCATGTCCGGACCCGGACCCGCCGGTGGCGGGATGCACGGCGCCGCGGGCGCGCGGACAATGAGGGGGTCCGTACGCCGCCGACAGCCTGGGGGCAGCCATGGAGCCGGTGGAGGCCCTCGAAAGGATCGCCTTCCTGCTGGAGCGCTCACGCGCGCAGACCTACCGGGTACGGGCGTTCCGTACGGCCGCGGACATCGTGGCCGCCATGGCACCCGACGAGGTGGCCCGGCGCGCCGCCGACGGGACGCTGGCCGGGGTGCGCGGCATCGGGCCGAAGACCGCGACGGTGGTCCGGGCGGCGGTCGCGGGCGACGTGCCCGAGTATCTGGCCGGGCTGGAGCGGGAGGCGGGGCCGCTCGCGGAGGGCGGCCGGGCGTTGCGCGCCGCGCTGCGCGGCGACTGCCATCTGCACTCGGACTGGTCGGACGGCGGCAGTCCCATCGAGACGATGGGACGCACGGCGGCGGCGCTCGGGCACGCGTGGGCCGTCCTGACGGACCACTCCCCCACGCTCACCGTCGCCCGCGGTCTGACGGCCGAGCGGTTGCGCGAGCAGCTCGGCGTGATCGCGGAACTCAACGAGCGGTGGGCACCGTTCCGGCTGCTGACCGGCATCGAGTGCGACATCCTGCCGGACGGTTCGCTGGACCAGGATCCGGAGCTGCTCGACCGGCTCGACCTGGTGGTGGCCTCGGTCCACTCGAAGCTGCGGATGGACGCCGGGGCGATGACCCGGCGCATGATCACCGCCGTACGCGATCCGCGCACCGATGTGCTCGGGCACTGCACCGGGCGGCTGGTGGCGGCGCGTCAGGGGACGCGGCGCGGTCGCGGGGGCGACGCGGGCGACGGCCGCCGTCCCGAGTCGCGGTTCGACGCAGGGGCGGTCTTCGCCGCCTGCGCCGCGTCCGGCACGGCGGTGGAGATCAACAGCAGGCCGGAGCGGCTCGATCCGCCGCGTCGGCTGCTGCGCGAGGCGGTGGCCGCCGGGGTGTTCTTCGCCATCGACACGGACGCGCACGCGCCGGGCCAGCTCGACTGGCAACAGCTGGGCTGCGCGCGGGCCGAGGAGTGCGGCGTACCGGTGGAGCGCGTCATCAACACCTGGACGGCCGACGGGCTGCGCGCGTGGACGCGGACCCGGGACACGCCCTAGAAGCCTGTCCCGGGGGTCACAGGCTCCAGGTCACCGTGTGGTCCGCGCCGACGAGCGCCGCGAGGACGACGAGGTCGGCGACGCCGAGGGCCAGCCCCAGCAGGGCCCGTCCCCTGCGCGCGGTGCCGCGCCCCAGGGCCAGCCCCGCCAGCACCAGGGCCATGGGGCCCAGCAGGATGTTCATCACCAGCAGGCCCAGCAGCCCGAGGACGAAGGAGGCGACCGCCATGCCGTCGGCGTCACGGCGGTCGGTGCGGCGGGGCGCGGGCGCGGCGCGGGCGGGCGCTTCGGCGGGGGCGGAGGGCTTCGCGGTGGTGGCGGTGGGCGTCATGGCGCGGGCTCCTTTCGGGTGCGGCGGATACGGGTCCGGCGCTCCCGGACGGCGAACAGCAGCAGCCAGCCGCCGATGACCGCGGCGGCGACCAGGCTGACCTGGAGCGGCACATGGGCCACGGTGCCCAGCACGATGCCCATCAGCAGGAGCGCGGCGACGAGGAAGACCATGGACGCCTCCTTGCGGGATGGCACGCGACGGGACGGGACCGGACGATTTGCGCGTACAGTTGTTCACTGAATTGCGAGTCTACGCTTTCTCCCGCGACAGAACAGTTGTTTACTGAATGGCATGAGTCACACTCCGGGAATCCGCCAGGCGCAGAAACAGAGGACCCGTCAGGCCCTGCTGGACGCGGCCCTGGTGCTGCTGGCGGACCAGAGCCTCAGCAGTCTGGGACTGCGTGAGGTGACCCGTGCCGCGGGAGTGGCCCCGACCGCTTTCTACCGTCACTTCCGGGACACCGCCGATCTCGGCACCGCGCTGGTCGAGGAGGCGCTCGGCAGCCTGCACGGGATGATCGCGGGCACGCTGGCCGAGGCGGACAGCGCCGACGAACGCATCGACCGCAGCGTCGAGGTGATCGCCCGCCAGGTCCGCGCCTACCCGGCCCACGTACGGTTCATCGCCCGCGAGCGGCACGGCGGCGTCCGGCCGGTACGGGAGGCGATCGCCGCCGAGCTGGAGCGCTTCTCGCGGGAGGTGGCGAGCGCGCTCGCGGCCCAGCCCGCGTCGGCGGGGTGGAGCGAGGACGATCTGCGGATGCTCGCCGATGTCTACGTCGATCACATGGTGATGACCGCCTCCGCGTTCCTGGACGCCGCCGAGGAGGGACCGCGGGCCCGGGGGCGCGTGGCGTCGCGGGCCCGCCTACAGCTGCGGCTGATCAGCCTGGGCCGCCGCCACTGGCTCGACTGACGCCGCCGCACGGACGCCGCCGCGCGCTCACTCCCGGGACGGGGGCGGCGGCAGGCTCAGCCGGGCGAGGTCGGCTGGCACCTCGCTGTCGGGCCGGAACAGCGGCGCCGCCTCGCCGTCGGCGGCGGTGGCGGGCGCGTCGGTGAGCCGGAAGCGCTCGCGCAGCCGGGTGTAGAAGTCCACGGGCCCCAGCCGCACCAGCCGCAGCCGGTACGTCGCGCCGTACACCCCGACCCAGTCGCCGGGCTCCAGCGCCCCGCTGAGCCGGCCGTCGACGCTCAGCGCCACCGCGCCCGAGTGCGGCAGCACGCGCAGCGCCACCGGTTCGTCGGGCGCGGCCACGATCGTGCGGTCGAAGGTCATGTGCGGCGCCACCGGGGTGAAGACCACGGCGTCCATCCGCGGCGAGAGCACCGGGCCGCCGGCCGCGAAGCTGTAGGCGGTGGAGCCGGTCGGGGTGGCCACGATCAGCGCGTCCGCCGAGTACGAGGCGAGCAGCCGGCCCGCGACGTAGACCCCCAGGTTGACCTGGCGGTCCCGGGCCAGCTTCTCCAGGACGATGTCGTTGACGGCGGTGACGTCCAGCGCCACTCCCCAGCCCTCCTCCTCGCCCGGGTCGCGCGGCAGCACCCGCGGCGGCGGCAGCGCGGGCCCGCGTCCGGGGCGCAGCAGCGCCTCGACGCCGGTGGGCAGCTCCAGGGCGCGCGAGGCCCGCATGGTGAGCGTCATGCGCTCCTCGATGGTGGCCCGGCCCGCGTCGACCGCGTCGAGGGCGCCCGTCACCTCCTCGGCGGGCACCTCGGTGAGGAAGCCGACCCGGCCCAGGTCGACCCCGAGCACGTCGGCGTCGTACCGCGCGGCGATCCGCGCCCCGCGCAGGAAGGTGCCGTCGCCGCCGAGGGTGACGACGAGGCCGGGGTGACCGGCGGGCGGATCCCCGGCGGGCCCGCCCCCCGGCCCCTCGCCGCCGCGCTCCACGTCGATCTCCCGGCAGGGGACGGCCCGCTCGGCGCACCAGGCCCGGACGGCGCGCGCCACCTCGACGGCGGCCGGGCGGCCCCGGTGGACCACGAGCCCGATACGTTGCACAGCCATGCCCACAGCCTCCGTACGCGCCCGGCCGCCCGCCACCCGGCGACGGGCGTCGCCCTCCGCCGTGTCACCCGAATGGCGGATACGAGGGAAGGGCCGCCGACCGCCCCGCACCCCCGTGAGGCCGGGCATCGTGGCGCTCCGGGCACCGGACGCCGCCCTGCCCCGGTTGCCCCGGTGGCCGTCCGGAGGCGCGATGGAGTCGTGCGCGCCTGACCGTGCGGGGCCCGATCCCACAGACGCGCTTCCCCCACGCGAGGAGTGATCGCTGATGTCAGCCGAAGGCGTGTTCGACAACCCCAGCAGTCTGAGCGGCAGGAGTGTGTACGACCAGGACGGTGACAAGATCGGCAATGTAGGTCAGGTCTATGTGGGCGACCGCAGTGGCCGTCCGGAGTGGGTCACCGTACGGACCGGTCTGTTCGGGATGAAGGAGAGCCTCGTCCCGCTCACCGGCGCCCGGCGCGCGGGCGAGGACATCCACGTCCCGTACGCCAAGGACACCGTGAAGGAGGCCCCGCGTCTGGAGGCGGACGAGCATCTCGACCCGGGCCAGGAGAAGCAGCTCTACCACCACTACGGTCTGACGGCCGCGGGCGGTATCGGTACGGCCGCGGGCACGGCGGCCGCGGGCCCCGGGGCCGGGACCTCGATGCCCGCCGACGCGGGCATGTCCACCGGACGCCCGGCGGCGGGCGCCGGGCGGCCCATGGCCGGGATGCGCGGCTCGATGGCCGACGAGAAGGCCGGGCACGCCGAGGAGCTGATCAGGTCCGAGGAGCAGTTGCACGTCTCCACCGAGGAGCGCGAGGTCGGCCATGCCCGGCTGCGCAAGGTCGTCGTCACCGAGAACGTGACGACCACGGTCCCGCTCAGTCACGAGGAGGTGCGCGTCGTGCACGAGGCCATCTCGCCCGAGGACCGGGCCGGTATCCGCGGCTCGCGCATCGGCGAGGCCCAGACCGAGGTGACGCTCCACGCCGATCAGCCGGTCATCAGCAAGGAATCCATCCCGGTCGAGCGCGTCCGGATGGAGACGGAGAAGGTGACCGAGCAGAAGGACGTGTCGGCGGAGGTCCGCAAGGAGCAGATCGAGTACGACACGGACCAGGGCGACCAGGGGACGCGGGGCAAGCGCGGCGGCACCGGCCGCTGACCCGGCTCCACCAGGGCCACCGACCCGGCCCGACGTGCCCGACGCCCCCGCCCGCCACCCCAGGTGGTCGGGCGGGGGCCACGCGTGCGTGGCGCGGGCGTCGGCGGACGACGGCTCAGTAGCTGGCGCTGGGGCTGGCCCCGGTGCTGGCCCCGGTGCTGGCGCTCTCACTCGGGCCGGTGCTGGTGCTGGCGCTGCTGCTCGGGCTGGCACTGGGGCTGGGCGGCGGGGTGGTGACCGGCTTGCCCTCGGTGTCGATCACGTACCACTTGGCGCCGAACTGGGTCTTGTCCTGGCCGTGGGCCTCGCCGGCCCGGTGGTCCTCCCGGTAGGTGTAGAGCGGGTGGCTGTCGTAGGTGACCTGCTTGGTGCCGTCGCCGCGGGTGGTGGTCCCGAGCAGATCGGCCTTGACCCCGCCGGTACCGGCCGCAGGCTTGTTCTTGACGAGCAGCGGACGCCAGACCTTCTCGCAGTTCCCCGAGCAGGACGACTTGTCGGCCTTGTCGGCCTCGAAGATGTAGAGCGTACGGTCCCGGTGGTTGACCAGGATCTCGCCGTAGGGCTCCACCGTCTTCGCCGACACCGTGCCGTGCTTCGCGGCGGGCGAGGACGTCCCCGCGGACGGGGAGACCGATGCGGAGGCGGAGGCCGCCGCGTAGTCGGCGGGCACCTCGGACTTCGACGCGGACGCCCCGCCACCGCTGTCCGAGCATCCGGCGACGGCCGTCGCGCACAGCGCCGCGACGGCCAGCGCGCCGAGCGTCCTGGTGTTGACCTTCATTGATGACTCCTCAGATCAGGGCCGCCCCACGGGCAGCACGGCGCCCGCCCGATCGCGGCCACAGCGCCCACTACACGGCAGCGCGGGACCGCGGGCCACCGGACAGAGCCGTCCGATGTACCCGGTCGCGGCCGGGGCCGCCGATCGGGTGAGGTAGCGTGGGGCCAGCGAAGGGGAGTAGCCCCGCGAACCGGTCGTCGACACACTGGAACCCCCGGGTTCCCGGTGGCCGGGCCCGTCCTGCGGACGGGTGGGCGAGACCTTCGGTCAGGCATTGACGTACCCGCGTTCCCGCGGGTACGCCGTCGTGCCGGACCGAGCGGTCCTCCTTGCTCCTCACGGCGCTTCGCGAAGATCCGGGTCCGGCCCAGAACAGAGAGCCACCCGGAATGAGCCTCGACCCCCTGGCGATCCTCACCGCCTTCGGGCTGATCTTCCTCGCGGAGTTGCCCGACAAGACCATGTTCGCGTCGCTCGCCATGGGCACCCGGATGCGTCCGCTGTACGTCTGGTTCGGAACCTCGACCGCGTTCATCGTGCACGTCGCCCTCGCCATCGGCGCGGGCAGTCTGATCGGGCTCCTGCCCGACTGGACCGTCAAACTCGTCTCGGCCCTCCTCTTCGCCTTCGGCGCCTTCATGCTGCTGCGCGGCGGAGGCGGGGACGAGGAGGAGGCGACCGAGACCAGGACCGTCACCGGTTTCTGGCCCGTCTACTCGACGGCCTTCATGGCCGTCTTCATCAGCGAGTGGGGCGACCTGACCCAGATCACCACCGCCAACCTCGCCGCGAGCAACGGAACCTGGTCGACCGCCATCGGCTCGGCCGCCGCGCTGATGTCCGTCTCCGCGCTGGCCCTGCTGGCCGGCCGGTTCATCGCCACGCGCGTTCCGCTGAAAACCGTCCAGCGGATCGGCGGGCTGTGCATGCTCGGGCTGGCCGTCTGGTCGGTCGCGGAGATCTTCGTGGGCTGACGGCTCCGCCGCGTACCTACGCCCGTGGCCCCCGCGTCGGTGCGGGGGCCACGGGCGTACGAGGGGCCGGGGACCGCCGGGTCAGCCGGTGGGGGTCAGGTGCTCCTTGAGCACGGCGAGGACGTCACGGGCGGCCGTCGGGCCGGTGTTGAGGTAGAAGACGTCGTCGTCGACCGGGATCGCGGTCTTGCCCGCGACGGCCGAGAGGGTGGGCCACAGCGGCGCGTCGGTGAGGGAGGTCACCTTGGCCTCGTCGCCCTGGACGCCGTAGAAGATCCAGTCGGCGTCGGCCCGGTCGAGCTGTTCGTTGCTGATGTCCTCGGACGTGTCGTCGAACCGCTGGCTCTCGGGCCGGCCGAGTCCGGCGTCCTCGGCGATGCTGCCGGTGAACGAGGGCACGCCGAAGACGCGCAGCCGGTCGGCGTTGAGGCGCAGGAAGGAGACCGTGACGGGCTTGTCGAGCGACGCGCCCCAGGCGGCGGCGTCCTTGTGGAAGTCGTCGAGGAACTTCCGCGCCTGCTCGGTCTTGCCCAGGCCGTCGGCGACGAGCAGGAAGTCCTGCTTCCAGTAGAGGCCGGTGCCCTGGGTGGCGACGGTGGGGGCCACGGCGCTCAGCGCGGTGTAGAGGCCCTTGGCGTCCTTGCCCGCGATGTTCATGAGGATCAGGTCGGGCTCGATGTTGGCGATGGACTCGATGTCGGGGTCCACCCGCGAGCCCACGTCGGCCACCTTCGCCAGTGCGGCGGCGTCGTCGGGGTAGTCGTCCTTGAGGTACCCCGGTATCAGATCGGCGCCGTCGCCCCGGGTCGAACCGGCCGGGACCGTGCCGAGGGTGAGCAGCGCGTCGGCCTGGCCGGTGGAGATGACCACGACCTTCCGCGGCGCGGACTTGATGACGGTCTTGCCTTCGAAGTGGCTGACCGTGCGCGGGAACGCGCCGTCCGGTTTGCCGCTGCCCATGCCCTTGGGCACGGTGCGCGGCGCGGTGTGGGTGGCCGAGGCAGGCGAGGCCGACGGGTCGGCGCTCCCGGCGCTCGCCGAGGAGCCGGTCGACCCGGTCGAGCCGTTGGAACAGCCGCTGAGCAGCAGGGCGCCTGCCAGGGCGAAGCCACCGGCGAGACGGGTGAGAGGGAAGTCACGGAAGCGGTACACGATCGCTTAGCTTAGGCTTCCCTAAGTGTTGATGAGTAGGTATGCAGACCATGCGATGGATCACATATCCGGAAGCGAGGATTCCGACGCGGTTCCGCGCCGGTCGCGACGGCGTGGCGGCGGGCGCGGCCCCGCCCTCGGCCGGGCCGTCGTGTTCGCGCTCTGCCTCGGCGTCGTGTTCCTGCTCGTCCTGGTGAGTCTGGGCGTCGGCGCGCGGACCATTCCGCCGACGACCGTGTGGCGCGTGCTGGCGCACGACGACGGCAGCGCCGAGGCCATCATCGTGTGGCGGCTGCGGATGCCGCGGACGGTGCTCGCGGTCGCGATCGGCTCGGCGCTCGCCCTGGCCGGTGTCGTCATGCAGGCCATCACCCGCAATCCGCTGGCCGAGCCGGGCATCGTGGGCATCAACTCCGGTGCCTCGTTCGCGGTGGTGATCGCGATCGCCGCGTTCGGGGTGACCAGCGTGTCCGGCTATCTCTGGTTCGCCTTCACCGGAGCCGTGCTGGCGGCGCTGCTCGTCCACTCCCTCACCGCGGGCAGCGCCCGGGGCCACCACCACACCCGGCTGGTGCTGGCGGGGGCGGCCCTGTCGGCGAGTCTGGGGGCGGGGACGGGGATCCTCACCATGTTCGACTCCAAGGCGTTCGACTCGTACCGCTTCTGGGTGGTGGGGTCGCTGGAGAACCGGGGCTCCGAGGCCCTCACCGCCGCCCTGCCGTTCATCGCGGTCGGCGCGCTGATCGCGCTCGCGCTCGGCCCTTCCCTCAACGCGCTGGCGCTGGGCGACGAGACGGGCGCCGCGCTCGGACTCCGGGTGCCCTGGGTGCGCGCGGCGGGGTTCCTCTCCGTCATGCTGCTGTGCGGCGCCTCGACCGCCGCCGCAGGACCTGTCTCCTTCGTCGGGCTGGTCGTCCCGCACGTCCTGCGGCTGCTGCTCGGGCCCGATCTGCGCCGCCTGCTGGTCTTCTCGCTGCCCGGCGGCGCGATCCTGCTGCTCCTGAGCGACATCACCGGCCGGGTCGTCGCCCGGCCCGGCGAGATGGAGGTCGGTATCGTCACCGCGTTCGTGGGCGCCCCCGTGCTGCTCTGGCTGGTCACCCGGCGGCGGGAGGTGACGGCGGCATGACCACCTCTCGGCCGTCCCTGACCTCCCGGAAGACCACTCCCCCGCCGCCGGGCCCCGACGCCGACCGGGTCCCCCTCGCGCGCCGGGATCCGGCCCCGGCGGCGGCGACCCGGGTGGCGCGGCTCCCCGGCGGTGTCACGCTGCGCTACTCGGGCCGGGCGGCGGCCGTCGGCGCCGTCCTGCTGCTGGGGTGCGCGGCCGTGTGGACGCTCACCCTGTTCACCGGCACGTACCGCATCGACACGGCGGGGATCGCCGATGTCCTGCTGCACGGGGGCGGCTCCGCCACGGACCGGTTCATCATCGTCGGCCAGCGGCTGCCCCGGGTCTGCGCGGCGCTGCTCGTGGGGGCGGCCCTCGGGCTGTCCGGGGCGCTGTTCCAGAGCCTGTCGCGCAATCCGCTGGGCAGCCCCGACGTCATCGGGTTCACCACCGGATCCACCAGCGGCGCGCTCGTCGTCATCCTGGCCGGGGGCTCGGGCGCCGGGGTGGGGGTCGGCGCGGGCTCGGTGCTCGGCGGGCTGGCCACGGCGGTCGTGGTGTACGGCGTGACCGCGTCGCGGGGCGTCTCGGGCAACCGGCTGGTCCTCGCGGGCATCGCGGTCGGCGCCATGCTGGCCTCCGTCAACGACTATCTGCTCACCCGGGCCGATCTGGAGTCGGCGGAGAGCGCGAAGGCGTGGACCTTCGGCAGCCTCAACGCCGTCTCCTGGCCCCAGGTCACTCCGCTGGCGCTCGCCCTGCCCGTGCTCGTGGTGGCGACGCTGGCCGTGGGCAGGCCCCTGCGGCTGATGGAGATGGGGGACGACACCGCCGGTGCCCTCGGGGTGGACATCGCGCGGGTGCGGGCGTTCGCCCTGCTGCTCGGGGTCGCCCTGGCGGGTGCGGCGATCGCCGTCGCCGGGCCCATCGGCTTCCTGGCGCTGGCGGCGCCGCAGCTGGCCCGCAGAATCACCCGCTCCCCCGGCGCCCCGATCGGCTCGGCCATGCTGACGGGCGCGCTGATCCTGGCCACCGCCGACCTGCTGGCACAGCGGCTGCTCGCCCCCTTCCAGATCCCGGTGGGCCTGGTCACCGGGGCCCTCGGGGGCCTGTACCTGCTGTGGCTGCTGGCACGGGAGCGCTCCGCCGCCCGGCCCGGCTGACGGCGCGTTCAGCGCGCCGACGCCTCCTGGTCGCGCAGCGCCCGCTCGACGGCGTCCCGTACCCGGGCCGCCTCCCGCTCCGCGCTCCGGGCGCGGCGGCGGCGCCGCCGCACCGCCGCCGTGACCACGGCGGCGGCCAGCAGCGCGAGCGCGAGCAGCGCGGCCCAGGGGACGGCCCAGCCGCGCGCGGTGGCCACGACCGGGTCCAGCGCGGTGGTGGAGCCCGCCGCGTCGGTGATCGCCGGGGTGAGGGTCGCCGTCGCGGTCAGGGTGAGCGCGGGCACCACGCCGCGGACGGGCACGGTCACCTTCCATCGTTCGCCGGGCAGCAGCTCCGGTGCCGGGGCGACGGCCGCCGCCTCGGTCCCGAACATGCCGAACGGGCCCACGACCGAGGCCGTCTGGCGGGCCGACAGCGTGGTGTTGCCGGTGTTGTGGATCGTGTAGCCGAGGGTGGCGTCCCCCTTGGCGAAGGGGGTTGAACGGGCCGCTGTAGTCGACGTGGAGGTCCTCGACGGCGAGTCGCGGGGGCGAGCGCTCCGCTGACGCGCAGCTTGACGCGGATCCCGAGGCGGCGGTCCACGTTGATGCCCTCGGCCTCGTCGGACTGGCGCAGGGAGGTGACGACGCCGCCCACGTAGTCGCCGGGGGTGGCGTTGCCGGGGACGCTGAGGGTGAAGGGGACCGTGACGGTCTTGCCGGGCCCGATGGTGACGGTGTCACGGCCGGCGCGGGTCCAGGCACCGACCGCGACGGACTTCTCGCCGCCGGGCAGCAGGTCGAGCCGGCCCGTGTTGGTGGTGAATCCGTCGGCGGCGTAGACGGCGAGGCGCAGCGGGACCTTGCCGCGGTTGGCCACGACCATGGCGTCCTCGACCTCGCCGCCCGGGTTGACCGCGTGGCTGAAGCTGGACCGGTCGGCGCCGTAGCTGTTGGGGGCCGTCCTGACCGTCCAGGTGACGTCGTCGTCCCGGGTGGCGGCGGGGCCGGCGGACACCCCCGCGGCGGCGAGCGCCGCGACGAGGACGGTGAGCAGCGCCAGGCGGCGGTGCGGGTGCGGGAGGCGGCGGTGTTCCGGCGCGTGACGGGCGCGTGCATCTCGGGTTCTCCTGGAGCGGGAGGCGGGGCAGGGCACCGTCGACCCTCACGCCCCGGCCCGGCTCCTGGGACGGGGTCCACCCGTCGAAGGGCTACCGCGTGGTGCTGCTCACCTCCGGTACCGACGCTCCGACCGGGGCGCTGGTGAAGGCGGTCGGGAACTGGGCCGAGGAGGAGGGTGCCGACCTGAGAACGGTGGTCGCCGACCACCCGTCCGGCCTCGTCCCCGCCATCACCAGGGCGCTCGACCTGACCCCGGACCTGATCATCAGCGCGGGCAACGATCTGGTCGATCCGCTCGCCCTGGTCTCGGCGAGCCATCTGGCGCAGCACTTCCTGGTCGTGGGAGCGGAGCTGGCCGAGCCGACGGCCAATGTCACCGCGGTGGGCTGGCCCGGCGCCTCGTTCCGCGGCGAGGGGCTGGGCGCGTCCTCGGCGTACGACCCGGGATCGTTCACCGCCGAGCGGTGCGCGAGCGCCGTGCGGGCCGGCGTGGCCGCCGTGCTGGGCGAGCTGACGGGGATCGTGATCCGGCTCGACGCGTGAGCGCGATCCCGGGGGCGCGCGGCCGGCTCCCGCCGGGGCGGCTCTCCTCGGCGGCACCGCCCATAACGGGGCGAACCACCCGTCCACTTCCCGGGCCGGTTCATCCCATGGCGTGAATGGCGGCCCGGTCCATCCCGGAGTGTCCGGGACCGGCTGAAGTGGACGTCTATGGCACGGCTAGCCTGGTGTCATGAACCGTGGCCACTCACGCGCACCCGCTCCGGCCGACCGGAGCGCCTGCTCGGTCCTGCCCGGCACCGGGGAGAGCCTGGACGATCTCCTGGTGCAGATCGCCGAGGGCAGCCGGACGGCGTTCGCCCGGCTGTACGACCACACGGCGCCCCTGGTCTTCGCCGCCGCCGTCGAGGCGACCTCGTCGCCGTCGGCGGCCGAGGAACGGGTCGCCGCCTCGTACGTACGGATCTGGAAGTCGGCCGCGGCCTACCGGCCGGGCCCCGACGCCATCTCCTGGATCCTGCACCAGACCCGGGGCGGTGACGGCTGACCGGAGCCGTGCCGGGGCGGCGGAACATCATCGGCCCGTACCAGTACGCCGGTTCGGCCGCGGCGCGTACTCTCTAGGAGGAGATGTCGCCCGCACCGTCCGAGAGCAGGAACCCGACACCGTGAACAGCCTCAGCCGCACGTATGACGTCCTGCTGGTGGAGGACGATCCGGCCGACGCGCTGCTCATCGAGGAAGCCCTCCGGGAGCACGGCATGGCCCGCTCCATCAGCCAGGCGGAGGACGGGCTGGCGGCGCTCGACTATCTGCGGGACCCCGCGAACGCCCGTCCCGACCTCATCGTGCTGGATCTGAACATGCCCCGCATGAACGGCCGGGAGCTGCTGGAGGTCCTCAAGGACGACCAGCGGCTGCTGACCATCCCGGTCGTGGTCCTGACCACCTCGGGCGCCCCCGACGACGTGCGCGCGGCCTACGACCGGCACGCGAACGCGTATGTCGTCAAACCGCTCCACCTGGACGAATTCACCCGCGCGGTACGGAGCATCGACGCGTTCTTCCTGGAGACGGCGATCCAGGCGCCGCCGAGCTGAACCCACGTCATCCGCCGGGGCCGCCCGGCCGGGCCGCGCGGGGACGCGGGCGGCCCGGTGTCTACGATGGCCGCATGAGACGGCCACCGCGCGGCGGGCACCCGCACCCCCGGACGCGGCTCGCGCTGCTGCTCGCCGTGGTGGCCGGGCTGCTGGCGATGCACGGACTGGCTCCGGCTTCCGCCCTCGCGTCGCATCCGGTCTCCGGGGGAATGGCCGCCCATGACGTGGCGGCCGACGCCGCGCACTGCGCGGCCCCGGGGCACCGGGACGGCGGCGGCCACGCGGAACACGCGGACGCCACCTGCGCGGCGACCGGTACGAGCGGTGGTCCCGTCCTGCCGTCGGCCCTCGCCCCCGGCCCGCTCCAGGACCCGGACCGCCCGACGGCGGCGTGGCCCGCCGGAGCGGGCGGGCGCGGTGACCGGGCTCCACCGTCCCTGAGCCTGCTCCCACTCCTGCGCATATAGGCGCTCCTCGCGGCCCGCCGCGCCCGCACGGGTGCGGCGGCCGCGTCCGGCATGCCTCTCGCACGCACGTACACGCACAGGAGTCGACCGACCATGACGTCATACCGTTCCACGATCCGCCGGGCGGCCCTCGCCCCCGCCGCCCTCTGCGCCGCGCTCGTCCTCGGCGGCTGCGCGGGCCAGAGCGGCGGCTCCGCCGGGCACACCGCACACGACGGCGCCTCGCCGTCCACCGGCGCCTCACCGTCCACCGGCGCCTCGCCGTCCGCCGCCGCCTCGTCCGCCGGGTCCGCGCACAACGCCGCGGACGTGTCCTTCGCGCGGGACATGATCCCGCACCACCGGCAGGCGGTGGAGATGGCGGACCTCGCCGTCACCCGGGCCTCGTCCGCCGAGGTGAGGAAGCTGGCGTCGGAGATCAGCAAGGCCCAGGACCCGGAGATCAGGACCCTGTCCGGCTGGCTCACGGCCTGGGGCGAGCAGGTTCCGGCGCGCGGCGCGGGGCACCACTCCGGCCACACCATGCCCGGCATGATGGACGAGGGCGACATGTCGGCGCTGGAGAAGTCCTCCGGCCCGGCGTTCGACACCGCGTTCCTGAAGCTGATGACCGCTCACCACGAGGGCGCCGTCGCGATGGCCGGAACCGAGGTGGCGGAAGGGGCCCACGGGGGCGCCAAGAAGCTGGCGCGGAGCGTCATCTCCTCCCAGACGGCGGAGATCAGCCGAATGCGGTCGTCGGCGCGGGGATAGCCGACGGCCCGCCCGCGCCGTCGGCCGGGGTGGGCTCCGCCAGGTGCCGCCCCGGGGCGGGGCACAGCTCCCGGCCGGGGCGCGGGTCCGTACGGCGCGTCGCGTCCGCGACGGCCACCGTGGTCCCGGTCGCGGCCGGCTCCGCGACGAGGCGCGCGGCGTAGGCCGTGCAGCTGAGCTGCAGTACGGCGAGAGCGCTGAGCATCCGGCGAGCGGGGACCTCGATGAAGATCGCGTCGCCCTTCACCACGGTGCGCGGGAGCGTGCCGGTCGCGATCGCCCCGGTCAGTTCGGTGCTCACGCCCTGGTGCGCCTCCTCCTCCGTCGGGCCCAGGTAGACCAGCTCGACGGCCTCGGCCACCTCGGGCGGCGCGCCGTCGCCGGTACGGAGCACCGGTAGCAGCTCGCCGTCCCGTACGAAGAAGAGGTACGTCGCGGCCCGCACTCCGGTCGCCGGTTCCCCGACCTCCACCACACCGGTGGTGGGGATCCGGCAGCCGGAGAGCAGGGCGAGCACGGTGATCAGCAGCGCGGACGCCCGCGCCGCGCGCACCGGCCTCCGGGATGTCATACGGGCCCCTCCTCGTCGCTCGGGCCCGCGGACGTGGTGTCCACCGCGCCAACCGGGATGTCCACGGTGAAGACGGCGCCGCCCCCGGGGCGGTTCGCCGCCCGCAGAGTGCCGCCGTGCAGCAGGACGTTCTCCCTCGCGATGGCGAGGCCCAGCCCGCTGCCCTCGGTACGGGTGCGGGCGGTGTCCGACTTGTAGAAGCGCTCGAAGACGTACGGGAGCACGTCCGGCGGGATGCCGGGGCCCTGGTCGGTGACCTCCACGACGGCGCGCCCCGGCGCGGCGCCGCCCTCTTCGCCCGCGCCGCCCTCTTCGCCCGCGCCGCCCTCCTCGCCCGCGCCGCCCTCCTCGCCCGCGCCGCCCGGCGCCGCGTACAGCCGTACCCGGACGGGCGCGGCGCCGTGGCGCAGCGCGTTGGCGACCAGATTGGCGACCACCACGTCGAGGCGGCGCGGATCGGCCCGTACCCGGAGGGCGTCGGGGGGCGGCAGGTCGGTCTCGACGGTGTCGGTCCAGCCCCGGGAGGCGAGGGTGCGGCGGAGCGATTCGGCGAGATCGATCTCGTCGGCGCGCAGCTCGGCCGCTCCGGCGTCGAAGCGGGAGACCTCCATGAGGTCGTCCACCAGCCGGGAGAGTTTCACGGTCTCCTGGCTGATGAGCCGTACGGCGGTCGCGGTGTCCGGGTCGAGGTGGCGCGCGTCCTCGTCGAGGACCTCGGTCACCGCGGACATGGCGGCCAGCGGCGTGCGCAGTTCGTGGGAGACGTCGGCGGCGAAGGCGCGGGCGCGGGCCTCCATCCGGCGCAGCTCGGCGACGGACCGGTCGAGCGCGGAGGCGGTCTCGTTGAAGGTCCTCGAGAGGTCGGCCAGTTCGTCGGTGCCGTGTACGGCGAGCCGGGTGTCGAAGCGGCCCTCGGCCATGCTGCCCGCGGCGCGGCGCAGTGCGCGCACGGGGCGCAGTACCCCGCGCGCGGCGAGCAGCGCGAGGACGACGGCGAGGCCGAGGGCGGGCAGTACGGCGCGCTGGACGGCCGGGACGAGCGCGTCGACGTACGCCTGTTCCTCGCGCTGCGGGACGACGAGGAAGACGGTGAGCCCGGAGAGTCTGCGGTTGGCGGGCGCGTCGGAGGCGTAGGTGACCGGCAGGCCGACGACCAGGACGGTGCGCTCGCCCCTGGCGACCCGCTGGAAGACGGCGGCGGCCCGTTCCGACGTGGCGCGCGCCAGCTCAGGGGTGAGTTCGGAGAAGTCGTCGCCCGCTGTCGAGGTGGCGCGCAGTTCCTGGTAGGTGACCAGTACCCGCCATCCCTGGGAGCGGCCGACCCGGGCCACCTCGCCGGCGAACACGTCCATCGTGACCTGGTCGTGAGCGGAGCCGAACCCGGGCGCGAGGGTGTTGACATGGTCGCGGAACTGCTTGACGACCGCGTCCTGGCTCTGCTTGAGCACCCCCGTACGCGCCTCCCGGAAGGTCAGCGCGCCGGTGGTGAGCGTGCCGGCCACCGCGACGAGGGTGAAGGCGACGACGAGGCGGACCCGCAGCCCGCTGATCCGGGGGAAGCGGCGCGGCAGGCCGCGCAGGACCGCGGCGAAGGCGCGGCGCCCGGTCATGCGGCCCTGAACCGGTAGCCGAAGCCGCGCACGGTGAGGATGTAGAGCGGCGCCCCTGGCGGCTCGGACATCTTCAGGCGCAGCCGCTTCACACAGGCGTCCACCAGCCGGATGTCGCCGTGGTAGCTGTGTTCCCAGACCGCTTCGAGGAGCTGCTGACGGCTGAAGACCTGCCCCGGGGAGGCCGACAGGGTCAGCAGCAGCCGCATCTCGGAGAGGGCGAGCGCCACCGGCTCGCCCCGCAGTGTGATGTCCAGACCGGCGCGGTCGATGGTCAGCTCGCCGTGGGTCTCGACGCGCGGAGTGTCGGTGCCGGGGACGCCGATCCTGCGCAGCACGGCGCGGATCCGGGCTTCGAGGACGCGCGCCTGGACGGGTTTGACGACGTAGTCGTCGGCTCCGGCCTCCAGACCGACGATGACGTCGACGTCGTCGCCGCGCGCGGTGGCCATGATGATCGGCACCTGCCCGCCGGACCTGATCCTGCGGCAGACGTCCAGCCCGCTCATCCCGGGCAGCATCAGATCGAGCACCACGACGTCGGGCCGGAAGGACCACAGTCGCTCCAGCCCCTCCTCCCCCGTCGCGACGGCGGCGACGTCGTGGCCCTGACGGCGCAGGGCCAGCTGTACGCCCTCGCGTACGGCGGGGTCGTCTTCGATGAGCAGGACACGTGGCATGTGCTCAGTATCCGTAGGCCCGGCGGCCGGATTCACCCGGGCGGGCCCCCGAAGGGAACTGTTACGGGACGATCATATTGGTGTCAGGGGGTCCGGTTCGCGACCGATCCGTGACCTCTTCGTTATCTTCTGGTCCACGGTTGATCACACACCGGCTCCAGCCTCGACCTTCATGACACACCGCACGCCCCCTTCCCGACCGGACCGCCGCCGTCGCGGCGGTCGCCGCTCCCGGGCCTCGGCGCACCGGGGGCCCACCCGTCGCGGCATGCTCATGGCGGGCTCCTTCGCGGTGATCGCGCTGGCGACGGTCGGCTACGTGGCGATGGCGCACGGGGAGCGGAGCGAGGCGTCCGCCGGAGCCGGGCGGGAGAGCGGGGGCGGCGGGAGGCCGAGCGCGTCGGCCACGGGCCGGGTGGAGGCCGACGGCGCGCCGTCACGGCGGCCGGCCGGGCGCTCCGCGGCCTCCCCCTCGGCGTCGCCCACCGGCTCCGCCTCGTCCGGCACCGGCTCCCGGGCGAAGGACATCCCGGCGGCGGGGCCGGGCACGTTCACCGCGGCGGCGGGTGGCGGCGGGCGGATCGGCAAGGGCGCGAAGGTGCTGCGCTACGCGGTCTCCGTCGAGGACGGTCTCGAACTCTCCGCCGCCGAGACGGCCGAGGAGGTGGACCGGATCCTCGCGGATCCGCGGGGCTGGACGGCCGACGGGATCTCGTCGTTCCAGCGCGTGTCGAGCGGCGCGACCGACTTCGAGGTGAAGGTGGCGACTCCCGGCACCGTGGACCAGATCTGCGGGGAGTACGGCCTGGACACCGGCGGCGAGGTCAACTGCAGCGTCGGCAGCCAGGTGATGGTGAACCTGAAGCGCTGGCTGCTGGCCACCCCGTTCTACGTCCAGGACATCCCCCAGTACCGTGCGCTGATCGTCAACCACGAGGTGGGGCACTTCCTCGGACACGGCCATCAGACCTGCCCAGGTCCCGGCCGGCCCGCGCCCGCGATGATGCAGCAGATCAAGGGGTTGCACGGCTGCGTGATCAACGCCTGGCCCTACGACGCGGACGGAAAGGCCATCACCGGACCGCCGGTGCCGTGACCGCGCCGCGGCGCCATGCCCGGGGCACCGTACCCGCGGCGTGGCGCCGCGGCGCGGGCCGCCCGGCTGCGCGTCAGCCTCCGACGGGGAGCCGCATCTCGGGCCGGTCCCACATCACGGCGGGCGGCCTGGCGGCCTCGGTACCGGTCCGTACCGCGCCCATCCCCCGGTAGAAACCCTCGGCGGGCGGATGCGCGACGACCCGGACGGATTCGATCCCGGCCGCGCGCGCCCGCTCTCGCAGATCGCCGATGAGCAGACGTCCCGTCCCCAGCCCCTGGACGTCGTTGGCGACGAACATGAGATCGAGTTCGGGCGGGTCGAGGAGCAGGGCGTAGAAGCCGAGGACCCGCCCGTCGGCGGCGACGGCCACGAAGACCTGATGGGCCTCGATGTAGTCGGGCCCCACCCGGTATCCGGCGACCATGGAGGCGTACGGGCCTTCGTAGGCGCGGGAGGTACGGACGAGCCGGGTCAGCCGCTTGGCGTCCCGCGCGGTCGCGCGGCGGACCGCGACGACGGGGGTACGGCCCGCCGCGCCCGGTCCAGTAAGTCTCGATGCCATGGGGAGAGTATTACCCGGGCACGGGGGTACCCGGCAACCCGCGTGGCAGCGGTGCCCCCTGCGGCTGCCGTGACGGGGCCCGGGGAACGTCCGCGCCACCTTTCGTCCCGGTCCTCGTTGAGGTAGGTCATGACGCGGTTGAAGGACTGGCCCACCAGCCCGTGCGGAAAGACCGACAGGGCGCCCCGCGCGTCCGGGTCGTCGCGGAAGTCGGCGGCATCCCACGGTCGCAGGGAGTTCCCCGCGACAGAATCCTCCGCATCGCACCGCCCGTAAAGAAATCCCCCCGCGCCCTTCGGCTTATTGGCATGAACCTGTCGGCGCGTCACGATGGAATCGCGTCATCCCGTTCCCCCACGGACACCACATCCGGGAGACCCCCTTGGAAGCCCAGAGCCCCACCCCGTCCCGCCGTACGCTGCTGCGTTCCGGGGCCGGTCTCGGCGCCGCCGCGCTCGGCCTCGCCGCCACCGCTCCCACCGCCGCGCGGGCCGCCGACTGGGCGGCCGTCGCGTATCCGCCCACGCACTGGATCCCCGCCTCGGCCTCCAACTACACGGTGTCCAGCCGCCCCACGGCCTATCCCGTCGACTTCGTCGTCGTCCACGTGACGCAGGAGACCTTCCCGGACGCGATGAAGATCTTCCAGGACCCCGCCAAGAAGGTCTCCGCGCACTACATGGTCGCCTCCGCCGACGGCTACATCGGCCAGTTCGTGCGGGAGAAGGACATCGCCTGGCACGCGGGCAACTGGGACTACAACACCCGCGCCATCGGCATCGAGCACGAGGGCTGGGTGGACCGGCCCGAGTACTTCACGGACGCGCTGTACTCCGCGTCCGCCGCCCTCACCGCAGCCGTGTGCGACCGGTACGGGATTCCCCGGACCCGCGCGCACATCATCGGCCACAGTGAGGTCCCCGGCGCGACCCACACCGATCCCGGCCCGCTGTGGGACTGGGACCGCTACCTCCGGCTCGTCAAGGCTCAGCCCGCCGCGCTGGCATGATCGACCGTCAGCGGATCGAAGGCGATACGGGTCGTCGACCCGTCGTCCGACCACCGCACCTCGGCCGTGGCTCCCGCCACGCTCACCTCGCTCACCGCCGCGGACAGCGGAGCGGCGTCGGTGTCCCCGGTGAGCGAGGCGAGGGCCACCAGGAGCGTGGTGCCCCCGGCCTCTCCGGTGAGCCGGGGGACGACGGCCCAGCGGGTGAAGGCCGTGCCCCGCGGAGCCCGTACCTCGTCGGCCGACTCCCAGCCGTGCAGGGCGTGCAGGGCGGAACGCACGTCCTCGTCCGGGCCGGTCGCCCAGCCCGTCTGCCGTACCAGCGCCCCGGCGGGCGCGCCCACCACCCGGTGCGCCCGCAGCTCGTGTCCGCCGCGCACCACCGTGACGCTCTCCACCCGCAGCCCCGGCACCATGGGCGCGCCCGTGCCGAAGACCGGGCGGTGCCAGGAGGCGGCCCAGCCCCAGCCGTCACCGCCACCGGCGCCCAGCGGGTGGATGCGGCGGCGCTCGCTGAGGCGGCCCGCCAGCTCCACGGCGAGGTGGTTGTCGGCCACGTTGGCCGCGGCGGTCGGTCCGGTGCGGGTCGAGTAGGCGTGCCGACTGTAGTGCGGATCGTCCGCCACCTCCGCCTCCCCCTCGTGCGGGCGGATGTGGTCGCTGCCGTGGTTGTGCAGCCGTACGATGCCGTCGGCCCGGGTGGAGTGCACCAGCAGCCCCGGCGCCGACAGTGCGAGCACCCGGTCGGGGCCCTCGCTGGGCGCGGGCTCCTCGGGGGCCGTCCACAGCGGATCGTCCTCGGGGGCGAGCAGCGCGACGAACGCCTTGGAGGCCCAGTACGGCGAGGCGGGGCCCGAGTAGTGCTGGAGCGTCGCGTCGTGCGGGCCGTGCCAGCCGAGGCTGAGCAGCCCGTCCGTTCCGGTCGCGCCCCGGTCCAGGAAGTAGCGCAGCGATCCGTTCACCAGCCGCCGTGAGACCCCGGCGGTGAGCGGGGTGTGTCCGGTGACGGCGCCCAGCGCGACCGCCGCTCCCGCCGCGAACCGGTAGGACAGCGACCGGCCGAAGTGGATCGGCGCGCCGTCCGCGCCGAACAGCAGGGAGAAGCTCTCCAGGTGTTCGCGCAGCCGGGCACCGTAGTGCGCGGACTGTTCCGTGTCCCCGGCCAGATGGGCGTCGAGGACGGGATACAGGTGCAGGGCCCAGCCGTTGTAGTGGTCGAAGGCGCGGCTGTCGCCGTCGGCGTACCAGCCCTGCCCCCGGTACCAGCCCTCCAGCAGTTCGAGCGCCCGCTCCCTGGCGCGGGCGGTCTCCGCGTCCCCGCGGCCGACCGACTCCAGGAAACCGGCCACCGAGTAGGGGAACAGATACCAGTTGTTGGGCGCGGGGGTGTGCCGCAGCGCGCCGCGCAGCCACTCCTCGGCGCGGTCCTGGACACCGGCGTCGAGCCGGTCCCAGAGCCAGGGCGCGGTCAGCCGCAGTCCGATGGCGACGGAGGCGGACTCGACCATGGGCTGGCCCTGGACGTGGTGGTCGAGGATGAGCGGCCAGGACTCGGTGTCGTCGCGGCCCGGCGTACGGGTGCCCGCCGCCAGCCCGTCCGCGTACCGCTCCAGCCAGCCGTGCGGGTCCTCGCCGCCGGCGCCCGCCACCCGGAATCCGGCGGCGAGGAACGTACGGGCGTAGCCCTCCAGGCCGTCCGAGCGCACGCCGGAGCCCGAGGGCCGTCCCGGCAGGTCGAGCAGCGCGCTGCCGGGGGTGGCCCACTGCCACGCGGCGCGCAGCAGCCCGTCCGCGGTGGCCTCCCAGTGCGCCCGGGTGTAGCCGGTGTGCGGGCTGAGCGCGCGGTCCTCGGCGGGGAGTTCGAGGGGAGAGGGAAGAGGGACGGGCGAGGGAGAGGTGGCGGGAGCGGTCATGCGAGGAAGGCCATCCTTTCGCGGGGTACGGGATGGGCGAAGCCGTCGCCTGCGGTCCAGCGGGTGACCTCGGCGACGGCCAGTTCGGCCAGCCGCCGCAGCTCGTTGCCCTGGGAGCCCGCGAGATGCGGGGTGATGAGCGCGTTCTCGCACTCCCACAGCGGGTGGTCGGGGGGCAGGACGTCGGGTTCCGTCACATCGAGTACGGCCCTGACGCGCCGGGCCCTGACCACGTCGACCAGGGCGTCCTGGTCGACCACGGCGCCGCGCGCGGTGTTGATCAGGACGCTGTCCGGTCGCATGGAGGTGAGCAGTGCGCGGCTGACGAGTCCGTGTGTGGCGGGCAGCAGCGGGGTGTGGACGCTCACCACGTCGGCGCGCGTGAACAGTTCGCCGAGGCCGACGGGGCGGACGCCGAGGGCGGCGGCCTCGGCGTCGGAGACGTACGGGTCGTGCAGCAGTACCCGCATGTCGTAGGGGCGCAGCAGCTCGATGACGCGTCGGCCGATCAGGGAGGCGGAGAGGATGCCCACGGTCCGGCCGTAGTTGCCGGTGCCGGGGGCGGTGAGCGACGACTCCTCCCGGCGGCGCGAGGCGCGCAGTGCGTGGGCGCGCTCCAGGGCGTGTTTGCCGGAGAGCAGGATCATCGCGACGGTGTACTCGGCCACCGGCAGGGCGTTGGCGGCGGCGGCCGAGGAGACCTCGATGCCGCGTTCCCAGCACGCCTCGGTGATGTGCCCGCGTACCGTGCCCGCCGTGTGCACGACGGCGCGCAGCCGGGGCGCGGCGGCCAGCGCGGCGGCGTCGAGGGGCGGGCAGCCCCAGCCGGTGACGAGGAGTTCCACGTCCGCGAGGACGGCGCGGGCGCGGGCGGTGGTGAAGTCGTCCAGCACGGGCGGCGGTTCGAGGTCGCAGACGGCGCCGAGGGCGGTGAGGGCCCCGGGGTCGAGGACGGCCGCCGCCGCGTCCGGCCGCATGGCGAGTGCGGCGCGCGGCCGGGGGCGCTCCCGGGGGGCTGCGGTCGCTGGGGTGTCCATGGAACTCCTGGTACGTGGGTGGGGGTGGTCCGGCAGGGTGCTACTTGACGGCTCCGGCGGTGAGGCCGGACTTCCAGAAGCGCTGGAGCAGGGCGAAGGCGAGGATCAGCGGGATGACCGCGAGCAGCGAGCCCATGATCACCACCGGGTAGTACTCGGGCGAGACCGACGCGGCGCTGTTCCAGGCGTAGAGGCCCAGGCTGACCGGGTACAGGTCCTGGTCGGAGAGCATCACCATGGGGAGGAAGAAGTTGTTCCAGATGGTGGTGAGCTGGAAGAGGAAGACGGTGACGAGGCCGGGGCCGAGCATCCGCAGGGCGACGCGTACGTAGGCGGTCAGTTCGCCCGCGCCGTCCACGCGCGCCGCTTCGAGTACCTCGTCGGGGACGTAGCCCTGGCTGAAGATCCGGCCGAGGTAGACACCGAAGGGGTTGAAGAGCACGGGGATGAACACGGCCCAGAAGGTGTTGACCAGGCCGGTGCCGGAGGCCAGCAGGTAGAGCGGCAGCGCGAGGACGGTCTGCGGGACCATCACGGCGGCGAGCACCAGCCCGAACAGCTTCTCCTTGTGGGGGAAGCGGTACTTGTCGAAGGCGTAGCCGCAGGCGACGGAGATCAGCGCGCCGAGGGTGGCGCCGAGGACCGCGTAGAGCAGGCTGTTGCCGTACCAGCGCGCGTAGAGCCCGTCGTCCATGGCGAACAGGTCCTTGACGTTCCGCACGAAGGAGAAGCCCCCGGCGGAGAGCAGATCGCTCCTGAACAGGGCGTCGCGGTCCTTGCCCGCCGCCAGTACCAGCCAGAGCACCGGCAGCAGGGTGTAGAGCACCGAGACGCCGACGACGAGGTTGACGACGGAGCGGCCGAGGAGGCGCGGGCGCAGCGCGGCCGGTGTGGTGCCGGTGCGCGCGGTGTGCCGGGGGGTGCGCGCCGGGGTGGGCGGGGCGGTGCTCGTCGCGCTCATCGGGCGGCCTCCTCTTGGTCGTTGACGCGGCTGGTCCAGCGGGTGACGAAGTAGGAGAGGGCGACGGTGCACAGCAGCAGGACGACCGAGGCGGCGGCGGCCAGGCCGTAGTTGTTACGGGTGAACGCGGCGTCGTAGATGTACATGCTGGGCGAGAACCGGGCGCCGATCATCGGGGTGGACCAGCTGAGCAGCATCGGTTCGGTGAAGAGCTGGAGGGCGAAGATGAGGGTGAACATGGTCACCATCACGAGGGAGGAGCGCACCAGCGGGGTCTTGACCTGGAGTGCGGTGCGCAGGGGCCCCGCGCCGTCCACGACGGACGCCTCGATCACCTCGCGCGGTACGGCCTGGAGGGCGGCGTAGAAGACCACCATGTTGTAGCCGAGGTTGCTCCACAGCGCGATGTTCACGATGGACGGGAGCACGGTGTGGATGCCGAGGAAGTCGACGGTGAGGTCGGCCTTGCCGAGCAGTTCGATGACCGGGCTGATGCCGGGGGTGTAGAGGTAGAGCCAGATGAGGGCGGCGATGATGCCGGGCACGGCGTGCGGCAGGAAGAGCGCGAGCTGGGCCCACGCGCGCAGCCGCACCACTCCGGAGTCGAGCAGCAGGGCCAGTGCGAGGGCGCCGATCACGAGCGGCGGGATGTAGAAGACGCAGTACAGGACGACGGTGCCGAGGCTGCCGAGGAAGGTGGGGTCGGTCAGGACGGCGGTGTAGCTGCGCAGTCCGACGAAGAGGGTGCGGCTGGGGCCGAAGCCGAGTCCCGGGTGGTCCTCGCCGAAGAAGCTGAGGCGGATCGCGGTGGCGACGGGGATCAGGAAGACCGCGATCAGGAGGGCGAAGAACGGGGCCATCAGGACGGCGCACGCGACGAGTTCGCGGCGTCGGGCGGGCTTCCGGCCGCCGGGCGCGGCGGCGGGGGCCGCGGGTGGGCCGGTGGGCTCCGGCGCGGCGGGGCCGCGCGGCGC